>NZ_SPNG01000008.1:0-260259 GCF_004563845.1 Rhodococcus sp. 1R11
CCGTTCGGTGGCGTCAAGCGTTCGGGTTTCGGGCGTGAGCTCGGGCGTCATGGGATCGACGAATTCGCGAACAAGAAGCTGATTCGTACCCTGCGTCAACCCTGAGGTCGGGGACAGTCACGCGCCCCGACGTTTGGGCGTGTGGCTGATCCGTCGGTAGAACAGAGCACGCGGACTGAGGAAAGTTGTCAGTCCGCGTGCTTTGTCTGCCCGCCACACCTTTTGTCCCAGTCGACCATGCTGCTCTCCAGCGGTGTCCCGTGGCTGCGGAACACGAGGTACACGACAACAACGGTGGACAGGACCGAGACGCCGGCGATCGCCGAAGCCGGTGGAATACCCGAGTTGAGTTCCGTTCGCGCCGAGTCCGTGAGTTTGCCGCCAGCGCGTCGGAAACTCGTGCTGCCGCATCTCTAGCAGCGCTGAGGCTTCTCCCTACATCTGCCGCTTGGCCTGAAACCTTACGACACCAGACTTGCATGGCAAGAAACGCGTGAACGAAAGTGAGCTATTCGAGATGACGACCAGTACTTCCGGAAGCGACGAGACCGCGGTTGCCTCCTACGCGCCGTCGGCCGAGTTCGCGGCGCAGGCGAACGCTCAGGCAGATCTGTACGCCGCCGCGGAGAAGGATCGACTCGGGTTCTGGGCGGAGCAGGCTCGCCGGCTGCACTGGCACACCCCGTTCACCGAAGTCCTTGACTGGTCCGACGCCCCCGTCGCCAAATGGTTCGCCGACGGCGAACTCAACGTCGCCTACAACTGCGTCGACCGCCACGTCATCGACGGCCACGGCGACCAGGTCGCCATCCACTGGGAAGGCGAACCCGGCGACAGCCGCGACATCACCTACTCCGATCTGCTCGCCGACGTCAGCCAGGCCGCCAACACCCTCACCGACCTCGGTCTCGTGTCCGGTGACCGCGTCGCGATCTACATGCCGATGATCCCCGAGGCCATCGTCTCGATCCTCGCGTGCGCTCGCCTCGGCCTGACCCACTCGGTCGTCTTCGCCGGCTTCTCCGCCACCGCACTGCGCTCGCGCATCGACGACGCCGAAGCCAAACTCGTCATCACCACCGACGGACAGTGGCGACGCGGCAAGCCCGCTCCCATCAAGGACACCGTCGACGAAGCAGTCGACGGGGCAGCCTCGATCGAACACGTGCTGGTCGTCAAGCGCACCGACTCCGACGTCGCCTGGACCGAGGGACGCGACCTGTGGTGGCACGAGACCGTCGCGAAGGCGTCGAAAGAGCATGAGGCGCAGCCTTTCCCGGCCGAGCACCCCCTGTTCATCCTCTACACCTCGGGTACGACGGGTAAGCCCAAGGGCATCATCCACACCTCCGGCGGCTACCTCACGCAGACCTCGTACACCCACCACAACGTCTTCGACCACAAGGCCGGCACGGACGTCTACTGGTGCACCGCCGACATCGGCTGGGTCACCGGACACTCCTACATCGTCTACGGACCGCTCTCGAACCGCGCCACCCAGGTGGTCTACGAGGGCACGCCCAATTCGCCCGACGAGCACCGGCACTGGAACGTCGTCGAGAAGTACAAGGTGTCGATCTACTACACCTCCCCCACCTTGGTGCGCACGTTCATGAAGTGGGGCAAGGAGATTCCCGAGGCACACGACCTGAGCTCGATCCGCCTGCTCGGCTCCGTCGGCGAGCCCATCAACCCCGAGGCATGGCGCTGGTTCCGCGACGTCGTAGGCGGCGGCAGCGCACCGATCGTCGACACCTGGTGGCAGACCGAGACCGGCGCGATCATGATCTCCCCGCTGCCCGGCGTCACCGCCACCAAGCCCGGCTCCGCGATGACCCCACTGCCGGGTATCTCGGCCAAGATCGTCGACGACGACGCCAAGCCACTGGGCAACGGCGGCAACGGATACCTCGTTCTCTCCGAGCCGTGGCCGGCGATGCTGCGCGGCATCTGGGGCGACATGGACCGCTACAAGGACACCTACTGGTCCCGCTACGCCGAAGAGGGCTGGTACTTCGCCGGCGACGGTGCCAAGTACGACGAGGACGGAGCCCTGTGGGTCCTCGGCCGCGTCGACGACGTCATGAACGTCTCCGGCCACCGCATCTCGACATCCGAAGTCGAGTCGGCCCTGGTCAGCCATCACAGTGTCGCCGAAGCAGCTGTCGTCGGTGCCGCCGACGAGACCACCGGTCAGGGCATCGTCGCGTTCGTCATCCTGCGCGCAGGTATGGAGAACACCGGCGACGAACTCATCAAGGAACTCAAAGCTCAAGTCTCGAAGGAGATTTCACCGATCGCCCGGCCACGCGAGATCTCCATCGTGCCGGAGCTGCCGAAGACCCGATCCGGCAAGATCATGCGCCGCCTCCTGCGCGACGTGGCCGAGGGCCGCGAACTCGGCGACGTCTCCACCCTCGTCGACCCGAAGGTGTTCGAGGGAATCAAGAAGGGACGCTGAAGTAGTTGAAGAACAACTGATCCCCTTCGCAGCCATGAGCACTGCACTGCTATCGGCTCCCTCACCTCCAACAAAAGATAGTCCGACGCCCTGACCTCTTCAGCACTGCGCCATAGGCAGTCCGAGGTGATTCCCGCCGCGCGTCTGACGGGCAAGAGCGATTGGAAGCGATCATGGAAGCCGTGGTTGCGTAGTACCGCGTACAAATTCCGTTCGGCGCGCTTCGCCCGGCGGGACCGAGCTGCCGACATCTCTGTCGTACATCACCGACAACGAAGTGTCCAAGCATCCGGAGGAGTTCGGCAAGGGTTTCATCGAGGGTGTCGCAAAGCCGGTGGCGGGCAACAATGCCTCTGCGGCAGGAACCCTCGCGCCGATCCTGTCCTTGCGTCTTCCCGCGAATGCAACTGCAACAGTCATGCTTGCCGCGTTGGCGTCGTACGAAGTTCAGGCCGGACCGACGTTGTCTCGACAAGGGATCACTACTGATCTGGACGTTGATCGCGAGCTTCTCACCATCGGACCACGAGTGGAACGTCAACTGCGCCTAACGCTGCAGCTCGGCGGTGCCGGGTGAACAGCGTCCTTCCACCGGCAACGTCCTCGAGCGCTTCGTGATCGAAGAACCCCTGGATCAGATCATCGACTGAGCGCAGTCCAGGCGCAGCAGCTTCTGCTGCGTGGCGGCCACCACGGCGCTCGCGCGTGAGCCGGCATCCATCTTGCGCAGGATGCTCTCCACGTGCGATGTCACCGTCCGCACCGAGATCGACCGCGGTACGGCGATCTCGCGATTGGAATGCCCGGACGCCATTGCCGACAGGATGTCGAGTTCTCTGGCGGACAGCCCATACGGAATGGGGTCCACCAGGACCTCCTGGACCAAGGCGGCCTCGTGCAGGCCCGAGTCGACAACGCGTGTCAGCGTCACCGACGACCACTTGTGATCAGTGGGCCACAGGCCGACCATGGCCGGGTTCAACGACCGCAAGAACCGTGCGACGACCGCGCCGAAGCGGGGGTCGACCACTGCGCCGGGGGCTGGGAAGCCATCGACCGGCCTCAGCTGTCCATGGCGGTCGATCACGCCAACCATGGCACCTTCGGGAGCCGGGGGCAGCAGAGCCGGCGGGCGGTCGGCGAGGGTGAGGCGGGAAAGTACCGTCGACAACGCCGAAACAAGTTCTTGCGCTCGATGATCGAATGTACCGGCCGATGTGGCCGATACGTGGAGCATCCCCGCATAAGCCCCGTCTTCGCGGTACAGACGAGTCGTCATACCGTCCAGGAATCCCGCAGGGCCCAGCACCTCGCAAAACGTGGGGGTATCGCGGTAACTCGGCAAGTCATCTATCCGCACCGGGCCGGACGCAATCTCCAAGACGCGATTTTCATCCGATGCCATGTATGGGTCGCCAAGAAATTCAACAGTCTCGGCGCGGTAGCCCGCGCTGGCAATCGGTCGATGCCGCCGTCGAGAACTGTCCCAAGCCAGAAGCGCCGCAGCCTCATGGTGCGTTCCCTGCTGCAGGAGCGTCAGAACGTCCCTGCCGGCATCGGCGTAGCCGGCGCATCCCGCTGCGTAGGACACATCGGTGAGAACCTGCGTGTAGAGATCAGTCATGGCACTCCTCGAGTGCTATCCGTTCAGTAATCAAAGCATCGAATCGTCGCTCTGTCGCGCTGTATCACGACGCCTCACGGCCACATTCGTCGACGCGCTGTGGGCACGCCCGATGGTCGCAACGGAACTCTCGAGGACCGGGGAGTGCAACGAGAGGTACGCGGTAGGTCCGACGATGCGCCGCGCATCGACCGATAATGACGCCAGTCCGACGAGTGCCTCGGGGCCGCGAACACTGGCGGTCTACTGATTCTGGCTGAGGACGGCCACATTGGCGTCCAGCCATTCTTTGACGAACACGAATACAGACATGCCTGCACCCATCTCACAACTGATTGTCCGGCAATCCAACAACTACAGTACTGCGGCCGTTCGATGAAAGTCAACGATGGTAGGCGACTGTGGTGGTGTACCCGGACAACTGGCCGACCGGCCGGCTCAGCCGGTTGCATTCCGCTGTCCCAGTGTCGGTGCACGGTGTGGACTGCAAAACCTGCAAAACTCAGGTCGACGGAGGCTGTCCAACTGGTCCTATTCCGCACATGTATCCATTTGATTTCTCGTCGCTCGTACAGCCGGTCCGGGGCTCGGGCCCCTGATGGTGCACACGACACGCTTGTCCGATCCGTTGGCCGTTGTCGCGGTTGACGAGGCAGCGGGGCGGACGCTGTGCGTCCGCACCTTCACGTTGTCTGCGAGTGCCTTGGAGTCGTCTATTCACTCCGTAGCGCCCGCAGGGCGCGTAGGTGCACTGCTGCCCACGAGCGGAACGGTCTCCACCCCTCGGTGATCTCGTCGATCGAGCGTCCTGTGCCGTAGCGTTTGGTGATTTCGTCGCTCAAATGTTTCTCGTTGCGCGGCAGCACATCTGGGAAGTTCGCCCCGCGAATCACCACGAGCTCGGCCGAGAACGGTCCCATGCCCAGGATCGTCTGCACCTGGACGAACGCTTCGGTCCAATGCAACGAGCGCAGGTGGGAGCCGGAGAGCTGGCCGTCGAGAGCGGCCTCGGCTATCGCTTGCAGGTACTCGGCCTTGCGCCCGGGCAGATCGAGTGACGCTGCGAGCAGGGTTGCTGGAGACGGAAAGGCTCCATCATCACCGAGTTGCTGCGTGAGTCGCGTCTTGATCGCCGCCGCCTGTTGTATCGGCAGGCGTTGCGTCAGCACCGACCACACGGCCGCTTCGTAGGGCGAGAAGAAGCCGCAGGGCCGGAACCCACTGAGTTGTGCCTGTGCATCGGCAATGACCCCATCGCGCGCCGCGACGTCGGGCCAACCGCGTCCATCGATGTCTATCGAGAGCAGCCGACGAACCTGCTCGGTCGCGGCGTCGAGCTCGCCCTGGCCCTCGACGACTATGCGGACAGACGGCCCGTCCTGGGTGATGACGGCATCGACTCGTTGCCAGTCGGTATCGCAGAGAAAGGCGGTGTGAATGCCCGCGGTCGGCGTTTGGGATACGAGTCTGCCGGGGGTGAAACCCTCCCAGAATCGCTTGCTGGTCTCGAGCGACCAGGGCCCGGCAATCTCGTGAATGCTCTCGAGTCGAGTCATGAATCAGGCCTTCTCGTGCAGAGCGATGGTGAATCCGTCGGCCGTCAGGGTGTCGCGGACCTGTAGTGGGAAGAAGCCGGGGCCGCTCGCGCTGATGAGTCTCTCCTTCTCGGTGTCGACATTCTGACATGTTGAACAGGTCAGAATGTTCAGCTTTCCTGCATCGATTTCGCAGTCGAATCGAGTATGGGTCCAGCCTGTCGCAATGCCGAACTCGCCCGAGGAAACTTCTTGACCGGACGGGTGCCAGGAGTTCGCGGACCTTTGCCGATGCCCCGGGATTGACTCTCGGACGGGCCATGTGAGGCCGAACTCGATCACGATGTCTTCGTCGCTCCCTCTGTGGTAAAGACTGCACCCCAGCATTTCTCGTCGGACTCGAGATTCTCCGGACACGGTGGGCCACGCTCTTTGCTTAGCCGTGTACGAAGACCGAGCATACAATTGCGGGTCGGTCTGATCCCGTTGTCGGTCGAACGTTTGTATGCTCGACTTCTACCGAATGGTCATGTCCGCAAATCCTTCCCATCGGCACGTCATGCATGCTGCATAGTCGCTGGTGATGTTGTCGGTTGGTATCACCGCCCGCTGCACCACTTCTGCCTGACAGCGGCCGCCGCAGGATGGACATCTCCGAGCGAAGTCGGATTCAGGGATGAGCCGGTATGTGGGCACAAACGTTCAGCTCCTCGTGGGTCCCGACCCTGAGTGAGGAATATCGTGTTGGGCGTTGTGCCCGATCGTATTTTGTTGATGGCTGCAGAGCCGGATGTACCCGGTCCGAGTTTCGTATTTCTGTGCGCTCGAAACTGACTTCTCCTCGAGTTTCGAGCTGAGCGCGATATGGAGCTCATCGGGCGGGCGCTTGGTGGACCCGCAATCAGCCTTTGGTGAAGAGCCGCTTCGATCGGATCCGTGTCCCTGGCGTCAGGGGTCGACAACGCCCGGCAGTGCGTTATTCCTGGACCGACGACTGACGCCAGAAACAGACCCAGCTTGTCAAAGCCGATCCGACAGGAATTCGCGCAATGCCGTCACGAAACGCTGATGCTGTTCGATCTGAGTCCAGTGACCGCACTTGCCGATCCCGTAAAGCCGGGCATTGGCCAAGTGTTCGAAGAACCACAGCGCCGAGTCGAAGGTAACGAACCGGTCTTCACGGCCATGAACGATCAGCACCTCGTGAGTGATAGCAGCTGCCTCGTCGGGCGTCAGTGACCACGGGTCGGAAGCGTTGAGACCGGCGAACGTGGCGACGTGGGATCGCGTCACATCCGGCCTCGACACGTGGGCCATCCGGCGTTCCGCCACTTGGCGGAGCTCATTTCCGAACAAAGACGGGTCGTAGACGAACGCCTCGAGCAGTGCGGTCATCGCCTCGGTGCTGGGCTTCTGGTAGAACCCGGCGAGCGCCGGAATCGAAGGCCCGGCAGGAATCGGTGCACCGCCCGATCCCATGAGCACGATTTTGTCGAGGCGATCGGGAATCCTTCGAGCAAGCTCGAGCGACCAGATCCCTCCCATGGAATTGCCGACGGGGGTAACACGTTCCAAGCCGAGCACGTCCAGCAACGCGATGAGGCTGTCGACCCGCGCAGTCGTGAACGCAGCCAGGCCCTGGGGAGGCGGATTCGGGTGCGTCGAGTCACCGAATCCAAGGACGTCGGGTGCCAAGCAGTAGTAGTCGTCGCTCAGGTCGCCCAGCACGGCCGACCAGTTGGACATGCCCGTCGCTCCAGGCCCGGACCCGTGCAGGAACAGCACCGCCGGGCGGGAAGGATCTCCCGCCTCGTTCAGCAGTAATCGATGGTCTCCAACGGTCACATTTCGGGTGGTGACCGTCTTCGCCGTAGTCATTGTCATTTCAGACCTCCTCAACGAGGACGATCATCGGGCCTGCCGAGCTATGCGTCCAAGCTCGGTTCCGATCGATGGAACGCGTGGCCCCGACGCCCCACGCCGACGTCACGGTCGCCCATCTCGTTCATCCCTGGCAATTGTCAACTGTTGCAACAGTATCCAGGTTGGCTCGCGCACCCGAGGGGTAGCGGTAACATCGGATCGCGCGCGCCGAAGCAACAAACATGGTGGGTTGAACACGGACGATCTCGCTGTTGTCTTGTCATGGCGGTCGGAGCGGCAGCGCAGTCCACCGGATCCGAGGTGGCTTCGCTGCTTAGCGCACCTTGGAAAAGTTGGTCGTCAGTTCACCGATAATGTCATCCCACAGCGCTTCGGGTATGTCGTGGGCCATCCCAGCGAACGTCACCCAACGGGACCCACGAATTGCCTTGGCGGCCGCACGGCCACACGTGGGGCGCATCATCTTGTCTGCTTGCCCATGAATCACCACTGTGGGAGCGGTAATCTTCTTGTCGTAGCGCACCAGGCTGCCGGTGCCGAGCATGGCGGCGTACTGGCGCGCGACTCCGTCGGGGTTGTAAGAACGGTCGTATGCCTCCGTGGCAACGGCGACCATCTGCTCCTCCGACGCTGGGTAGCCCGGGCTGCCGACGATCTTTGCGGTCCGCACAGCGTTGGCGATGACGCCCCCGCGCGAGGTGTCTTTGGACCGCGTCGTCGCCGCCCGCATCTGTTTCAGAGCCGGCAGGGGCAGCAGCGCCCGGTTATTGCTGGTGAAGATCAGGCCCAGAGTCTTGGTGCGGTGCTGATGCGTGGCTGCGAAAATCTGCCCGATCATTCCGCCCATCGACCCGCCGACGACGTGCGCCTTCTCGATCTGTAGATGGTCGAGCAGCGCCGCAGCGTCGTCGGCCATGTCCTCCAGTGTGTAGCCGGCCGCGTTTCGCAGTCCGACCTGGAAACGCAGCAGTCGGGGCAATAGCTTCGCGCCCGTGTCAAGGCCATCGAGCTTGCTGGAGAGCCCGATGTCGCGATTGTCGAAACGGATGACGCGGTACCCCTGATTGACCAGACGCTCGCAAAAACCCGTGCGCCAGTAAACCAACTGCGCACCCAACCCCATGATCAGGAGAACCGCGGGGTCGTTCACGTCGCCCATGTCCTCGTAGGCGATGTCGAGCTCGCCGGATTTGGCGATGCCGGTGCGGATGTCCATCAGGCCTCCAATTGGTAGGAAATGCTCGCGGCTGACCTCGACCCCGAAGATGGATAGGTCGACCATCAGGGGTGGGGCAATCGCTATCTGTTGTCCCGGGCTACTTCTCGAAAACAGGGCCAGTGCTCCTCCGAGGAGCCGGCGTGTAGCTCGGTGTACTGCTCGATTCGCCCGACGGCCTGAGGTGACTGATCTTTCGAGTGGTGACTGGGGTGGTCGACGCGATCCTAGGTACCAGCACGAAGGATCGTCGGCTGTCGGTTCCGATGGCTGGAACGTCGGGGTGCCACGACTGATTCGCGACCGCCTCAGGCTCACTTCCAGCGAATGGAACAGCGGATTGTCACCTCGATCGCTCGTCCGGAAGATCGAATTCGAGCAATGACCGAACCGTTGAATCAGTTGCCTGCGCGCTACAGGCGCTCGCGACACTACTGAGAGGGGCCCCGTGCCCAAGGGTTTGATCGCGCTGGCGATCGCGTCATTCGGCATCGGCTTGACCGAATTCGTCATCATGGGGCTCCTACCGAACATTGCCACGGAGTTCGCCGTGACAGAAGCCGTCGCAGGATGGCTGATCTCCGGCTACGCCCTCGCTGTCGTCGTGGGCGCACTCGTCGTGACGGCGGCGGTGACGCGGCTTCCACGCAAAGCCGTTCTCATCGGGTTGATGGGTCTGTTCATCGCAGGCAACCTACTGTCGGCGCTGGCCCCGAGCTATGCGGTACTGATGGGCGGTCGAGTTCTGGCGGCACTGTGTCATGGAGCGTTCTTCGGTATCGGGTCCGTGTTCGCCGCCAACATGGTTCCTGCCCATCGCAAAGCCGGTGCCATTGCCCTCATGTTCACTGGGCTCACTGCAGCCAACGTTCTAGGGGTGCCGTTCGGAACGCTACTGGGGCAGCAGTTCGGTTGGCGAGCGACGTTCTGGGCGATCACGCTCATCGGGGTGATTGCCACGGCCGGCATCGCTGTCCTGGCACCCAGAGATGATATGCAGGCCGAGTCGGCCCCGAGCCTGCGGCGCGAGATGAGGGCATTCACTCGCCTGCAGGTGTGGTTGTCGATCGCAGTGACCATCCTGGGATTCGGTGGCGTGTTCGGTGCGTTCACTTACATCGCCTTCACGCTGACAGAGGTTTCGGGATTCGCCTCCTCGACCGTGCCGTGGCTCCTGGTGCTTTTCGGTGTCGGGGGCTTCATCGGAAACGTCGTCGGAGGCAAGGCCGCGGACCGGTCGGTCGACCGGGCGCTGATCGTGTTCATCGCCGCTCTGGCCGTGAGCTTGGTGGGGTTTGCGCTCACTGCGCACAGCCGGCCTGCCACCATCGTCGCGCTGCTGGCGATGGGAGCCGCCGCCTTCGGCAGTGTTCCTGCCCTGCAGATGCGTGTCATGACGTTCGGTGATGAGGCACCGACGATGGCCTCGGCCGCCAACATCGGCGCATTCAACCTCGGCAATGCCCTCGGTGCCTGGATCGGCGGCCTTACCCTCACCGCCGGCTTCGGCTACACCTCACCTATCTGGGCCGGTGCCGCACTTACCGCATCCGCCCTACTGGTTCTCTGTGTCGCAATCACCTCGGGTAGCCGGACGAAGAACAACGGCCTGACGGCGTCCCCAGGAATACCGCGCCCGGTGAGCTGATCGAAATCTGGTAGGACCGCGTGCCGGCTACCTGTCATGAGACCTCGGATCCATCCGGTGATTGCAATGGACCGGAGTCATCGGTGAAAGCTGTTCGAATCGGCAGAAGTCGGTCAGCGAGATATCCGGATGAAGAGCGATCGCGAGTGAAGACGTTCCAACTGCCAGGTGGTAACCACTGTAGAGGTCACTGATTCCGACCACCGGAACGGTGTATATCGAACATGTTGCTGTGCAATTAATTTCGCAGCAGTCTCGACTGTGCGTCGTCGAAATACGTAAAGTGAAAGGTTCCCGATATGAGTGCTTTCCTCGGTCTTGGGATGACCCATTACCCCATGATCATCGGCGACGACGAGCACATGGCGGGCGTGCTTCGGTGGACGCTGCAGGACCCCGACATCCCCGACGAAGCGAAGGACACGGCGAACTGGCCGGCATCGATGGTCGCGGACTGGTCCGACGACGATGGGGCCGCTGCCGCCGCTCGACATCGAGATGCGTTGCGAGTCAACCTCGCAAAATGCCGGGAGGCGCTCGATGCCTTCCAACCCGACCTGGTGGTCGTATGGGGCGACGATCAATACGAGAATTTCCGCGAGGAGGTCGTGCCGCCGTTCTGCGTGCTCGCCTACGACGATCTCGATGTCCATCCCTTCACGATGGTGAACGAACAGGGCAATCCGAACTACTGGGGCTTGCCGAAGGACTCGACTTTCGTTCTGCATGGAGACGCAGCCGCCTCTCGCTCACTGGTCGACGCATTGCTCGTCGACGGATTCGACATGGCGTACTCCTACCGCAAACGCGAAGGCGAGAAATTTCCGCATTCCATCATGAACACACAGCTATTTCTGGATTACGACAACGTCGGCCGAGGGTTTCCGTATCCGATAGTGCCGATGACTGTCAATTGCTACGGCGAGCACGCAATAGCGCGCCGTGGCGGTTTCACCAGATTTGCCGACATTGCTGTCGAGCAATTGGACCCGGCAGGTCCGTCTCCCAAACGGTGCTTCGATCTGGGCCGCGCTGTTGCCCGCGCGTATCGCGACACGGACAAGCGAATCGCGATGGTGGCGTCGTCGAGTTGGTCTCATGCATTTCTGCACGACAGGGGTTGGCACATAAGGCCCGACACGGCCGCCGATCAGAAGCTCTACGACGCATTGGTTGTCGGCGACTTCGAAGCCTGGCAGAGCGTGACGACCCGGGAGATCGTCGACGCCGGACAGCACGAGATGCTCAATTGGTTCTGCCTGCTCGGTGCCGTCGCCGAGCTGGGACTGACTTTGACCTGGTCCACCTTGGTCCCTTCCGACGTCTTCAACTCCAACAAGTGCTTTGCCGTCTACGAGGAGCAGGAATGACAACAATCGACGATCCAGTGGCCGCCGCCGTTCTCTCCGGATCAACGCTGGTAAGAGAGGATTCGGCCCAGGGGCGATTCCGGGTAAATCGCGACGCAATGACGTCCTCCGAGATTTTCGACGAAGAGCGTAGGAAAGTCTTCGACCACTCGTGGCTGTACGTCGGACACGAGTCCGAGGTCCCCAATCGCGGTGACTATGTACGTCGCTCCGTCGGTGGACGTCCACTCTTCATGGTTCGTGGTTCCAAGACCGGCGAGGTCAACGTCTTCCACAACACCTGCACTCATCGTGGTGCGGTGGTGTGCCGACAAGGCAACGGCAACAGTAAGACATTCCAGTGCTTCTACCACGCTTGGACTTTCAACAGTGAAGGTAGTCTGGTCGGGGTCCCGGACCGCGAAGCCTATGCAGGCACTCTCGACATGGGCCAACTCGGCCTGGCGCGGCCGGCCCGATCGGAGAGCTACCGGGGCTTCGTCTTCGCGAGCTACGACCCCGACATCGTCGACTTGACGACATACCTGGCTGATGCGCGCCCGTATCTCGACAACATCATCGACGCCCAACGCGATGCTCAGATCCTCCACGGAACCCATGAGTACAACATGCAGGCCAACTGGAAACTGTTGGTAGAAAACAGTATCGATGGATACCATGCCGTTCCCACGCACGACACCTACTTCAAGTATCTTGCCGACCTCGGCACGGATTTGGGTGAAGGGGTGCACGGAGAGGGGCGAAGTCTCGGCAATGGGCACGCGGTAATCGAGTACCGCGGCCCGTGGGGGCGACCAATAGCCAAGTGGGAGGCGCTTTTCGGGGAGGATGCGAAGCCGGAAATGGCAAGCGCGCGCGCTGATCTGGCGAAGAAGTTCGGTGAAGAGCGCGCGACGCTGATGTGTGACTACAACCGAAACCTGTTGATCTACCCTAATTTGATCATCAACGACATCATGGCTCTGACCGTGCGAACATTCATGCCGACCTCCCCGACGAACGTCGACGTCACGGCATGGCAGATGGCACCCTCGGATGAACTTCCCGAAGTTCGGCAACGCAGGCTGGACAGCTTCCTGACCTTCCTCGGGCCCGGCGGATTCGCGACTCCCGACGACATCGAAGCGCTGGAATCATGTCAGCAAGGGTTCGCGAGCGGGGGAGTCGAGTGGAACGACATCTCGCGCGGGATGGACCGCAATCCCAAAGCAACCGACGAGGAACAGATGCGCGCGTTCTGGCGTCGCTGGCGCGATCAGATGGACGGGCGGCGATGAACATGTCCCAGCTCTCCGCGATTTCCGAAGTCACGCGTCAAGATGTCGAAGACTTGCTCTTCGAGGAGGCGGAGCTACTCGATGACTGGAAGCTCGATCAGTGGCTCACGATGTACACCGACGATGCCCGGTACGTCGTACCTCCGACCGACGACCGTGACGCCGATGCGTCCTCGTCGCTGATGCTCATAGACGACAACAGGATGCGCATGGGTGCGCGGGTGGATCGGCTGAACAGCCGTAAGGCACATCGCGAGTACCCACATTCGAACCTGCGGCACCTCGTGTCCAACGTCCGACTCGACTCTCCGGACCGAGACGAGCTGTCGGTGAAAGCATCGTTCGCTGTGTATCGAAGCCGTGCCGGTCGGGATATGTGCTACTTCGGACGCTACCGCTACCTGCTGGTGATCATCGACGGCAGACTTCTGATCCGATCCAAGAGGGTCGAACTCGATATGACCACGCTGCGCTCGACCGGTGATGTGGGAGTGATCCTGTGACTCGTTCAGATATGACGGGCACCCATTTCGACGCCGCGAACCCGGCGATCGGCAAACGCGTCGTTGCGGGCGGAATCGACACCAATTATCTCGATGAAGGGAGAGGCAGCGGTGTGCCTGTCGTTCTTCTTCACGGGTCCGGTCCCGGAGTATCAGGCTACGCCAACTGGCGATTGACGATACCCACGCTCGCTGTCGACCGCCGAGTCCTGGCTCCCGATCTCGTCGGCTTCGGTTACAGCGAACGGCCCAGGGACTACCGGTATGTCATGGACGCCTGGATCGGTCAGGTCCAGGACTTCGTCGATGCTCTCGGTCTCGATCGATATTCATTGGTAGGCAACAGCTTCGGTGGCGCACTGGCCCTTCGCCTGGCCGCCGAGAATCACGACCGAATCGACCGTTTGGTGTTGATGGGAAGTGTGGGTGTACCGTTCGAGATCACCGAGGGCCTCGACGCAGTGTGGGGTTACGAACCTTCCGTGGACGCGATGCGCCGCGTGCTCGATTACTTTGCTCACAACCGTGCGTTGATCGACGACGACCTCGCTGAAGCACGCTACCAAGGCAGCATCCAACCCGGTTTTCACGAGTCCTACGCGGCGATGTTTCCTGCTCCGCGTCAGCGCTGGGTCGACGCGATGGTCACCGATGACGACGCGATCCGTTCCATCACTTGCCCGACCTTGATCGTGCACGGACGCGAGGACAAAGTCATTCCGAGATCGACGTCGGCCCGTCTGTTCGACTTGATTCCCGACGCCCGTTTGCACATGTTCGGGCGATGCGGCCACTGGACCCAGATCGAACATGCTGCGGAGTTCAACGCACTGGTGTCGTCTTTCCTGGCCACGTGAAACCGCTGATGCTCGACTCGGGTTCCTGTCGTCAGTAGCCGAACGGTTTCGAGTTCGTCGACCTTTGTGACCACGTAATCGTCGGGGGGGGGGGGGCATCGCGGACGGGCCGTCAGCACGGCGGCCGGAGCCGGGAAGTCCGGTGTTTCCAAGAGTGGGGTCTTCGTGCCGGGGATCGACAGGGTGCCGCAGCCCCCGTCGACGAAGTGGTCTCCGCTCGATCGTCCTGATCGAGCGGAAGGGCAGGAAGCGGGTGGGTGTGACTACTGATACGACCACGAGGAAGGCCGCCGTGTACGGGGCCGTCCGTTTGTCGGTTGCAAATGCGCTGCAGATACTCGAACGCAAGATGGGACCCGCATGAATACTGTCGAGCAGCCGACCACCGTGCCGGACCTCACTCTGGCGGACCGGTGCACATACTGGGCCTCGCTCACCCCGAACGCGCCGTGCCTCACCTCCGGAGAGACGACCCGAAGTTGGGCCTCCGTGATGGAGCGCTGCCGGTGCCTTGCCGCTGGTCTGGCGTCGCACGGGCGCGGTGCGCGGATCATCTACCTGGGCCGTAACAGCACGGTCTTCATCGAACTTGCAATTGCCTCGTCATTGGCCGGCACGGTGCTCACGGCAGTCAACTGGAGGCTCGCGGCACCGGAGATGGCACAGATAGTCGAGCATTCGAATTCTGCGCTGGCCTTCGTCGATCACGAGTTCGCCGAGCGGTGGGCCGGCGCGTGGTCGACCTCGCCGATCCCCACCGTGTATTTCGGCGGCGGCGGCGATGAGTACGAGCACTGGCTGGCGGAGCACGAGCCGATCGCACCACATCACCCGGGGCCGACACCCGACGACATCGCCTTGCAGATGTACACCTCCGGCACGACTGGTCTACCCAAAGGGGCGCTGTTCAGCCACGCTGCATTGAAGGGTGTCGAACTGAGCGCTGGTGCGATGAAGGTCACGAACGACTCGACCATGCTCGTGGTCATCCCAATCTTTCACGCGGGGGGTGCCGGCGCTGCAATGATTGCTTTGCGTGCGGGCGCACACCTCGTGATGTCCGCTGACACGTCCGCCGACGCCCTCGCGACCGCGGTAGAGCGCTACGCCGTCACGTGCATGATGCTGGTACCGACACTCCTGAACGAAATGCTGTCGCGGCCTACCGCGATGGCTCGCGACCTGAGCAGCCTCCAGGTGATCTCCTACTGCGGGTCGCCCATCACACCGACGCTGCTCGCGCGGTGCCTCGAGGAATTCGAGTGTGGTCTGGTGCAGCTCTACGGACTGACGGAAGTCACCGGCATCTCGGTGTTGCAGATCGAGGATCACCTCGATACCGGGCACCCCGAACGACTGCGGTCGGTCGGACGTGCTCTCCCGGGAGTGGTCATCAAGATCATCGACCCTATGAGCGGCGTCGACGTAGGCCCGGGCGAAACCGGTGAAATTTGCGTCATGGCCCCAACGGTGATGAGCGGCTACTTCCAGGCACCCGAACGCACTGCCGAGATGTTCACCGGCGACGGATTCCTGCGCACGGGCGACGGAGGCTACGTACTGGACGGCTACCTCTACCTCCGCGACCGCATCAAGGACATGGTCATCAGCGGAGGCGAAAATGTGTATCCCGTGGAGGTCGAAAAGGTCCTGGTGGCATGCCCCGGCGTGGCCGACGTGGCCGTGATCGGTGTGCCGTCCGACCGATGGGGCGAGACCGTCAAGGCCATAGTGGTGCCGACCACGGATGGTGCATGCACCGTCGAGGGGGTAATGGCGTTCGCCCGGCTGCACTTGGCCGGTTACAAGTGTCCTACCTCCGTGGAGCTGGTCAACGCCCTACCGCGGAACGCCTCCGGCAAGTTGCTCAAGCGCGTCGTACGCGAACAGGACTGGATCGCGTCGCACCGCGTATAAGCATTGTCCGCACCATCGATCAAGCCCGGCCCCCAACTGAGGGCCGGGCTTGATCGATGGTGCTTTCCGAGATCAGCCGGCGTCGGCGGTTGCCGCGTCGTCGGCAGGGGACAGCTCGAGACGCTTGCCGTTGAACGGGAGGCCGAGAGGATCTTTCTCCTCGGGGGGCAGCACCTCGCCCGTCACGAGTTCGTTCCACCTCCGCCACCACGTGCGCATTTGCAACTCGTCCTGGCCGGAGACGACCGAAGAGGACATACCGCGTGAAATATCGGACCAGCCCAGCTCCTTGTACGTCGCGAACCCGCGCTGAGCACTCTCGAGGGCCTCGACATCATCGGGCGACGCCAAGCCGCCGGGGCCCCAGAAGGTCAGGAAGTTGTCGAGTCGCTGTGCGAGCAGGTCCGGGCCCTCCTCCGGAGGCACGATGTGCCACGCGCTCACCTCCATGTAGTCGGGGGTGATCGGGTCGATCTTGCGTATGACGACCCCCATGACGAGGTCGATGATGATCAAATTGGGGAAGATCACCAGATTGCGTTGGCCGCGCAAACGAGTCGCCCAGTCGTCGCCGTGCTTCTCGGCGATAGCCGCGTATCGCGCCGCGCGTTCGGCGTGGCCCTCCGGTGACAGCGGACGCCCCAGGAGCTCTTCCGAACCGGGAGGCGACGCGACAACGGCATGCCCGTTTCCGAGCGCGATACCGCGCTCCTTGCCGACCAACGACAAGTCCAAGCCGTCCCTGGAAGCCGACACCATCTCGAAGTATCGCTGGTGGGTCGATAATGCGTGGTAGCCGTCGATACTGTTCTCTACCAGCAACTTCCAGTTGGCCTTGACCGAGTATTCGTGTGTTCCCTCGATGACCTGCATGCCCAATTCGGACTGGTCGGCGATGAGGTCGATGTACTCCCTGGCTCCGGCCAGGTACGTCTCCAGATCGACGATGTCGGGATCGAAGCTCGCGAACACGAAGCCTCGATAAGACGACAGACGCGGAGGCTTGGCCAGACCCGG
Organism: Rhodococcus sp. 1R11; assembly: GCF_004563845.1. Taxonomy (NCBI): domain Bacteria; kingdom Bacillati; phylum Actinomycetota; class Actinomycetes; order Mycobacteriales; family Nocardiaceae; genus Rhodococcus; species Rhodococcus sp. 1R11. Next base: position 17,310 of record NZ_SPNG01000008.1, read on the forward strand.
GCGCTCGAAGTTCTCCCCGTAGGATTGGTCACCCGGCATCGAGACCTGCTCGCCGGCGATGTTGAACGTCCAACCGTGGTAGAAGCATGTCATGAACCGAGCGTTGCCCTCGGGCTCGCGGCAGATCATGGCCCCGCGGTGCGGGCACGAGTTGAGCCACACGCGGATTTCGCCCTTGCCGTCGCGAGCGAAAATAATGGGCCGTCCGGCCAGCTTCCGCGTCTTGAAGCTGTGAGGTTTCGCCAGCTCGGACTCGTGACCGACATAGAGCCAGCTCTTGTCGAACACATTCTTCTGCTCCTGCATCAGAACGGCAGTGTCGATCATGGTCTCGCGGTTCACCTTGAACTGCGGCATTTCGCGGTCGTCGAGTACGTATTCGGACATGTCACATCTTCCTGTTGATGGGTCGGTGTCGGTGTGGGGCTTGGCTGCCGAAGGTCATGAGAGAGAGCGCCGCGCGTTCCAGGCGAGCGCGAGGGGGGTCAGCCGCGGCTGCACCCGAAGATTGAGCCACTCGATCGTGCGCTGCCAGTAGTCGTAGGACGCGGCGATCTCGATCGACTCACTGGACGGCCGATGGAAGTCGTCACCGACACTCGGGTACCGAACCAGTTGGGTGAAGACGGGGGAGTCTTCCCGCAGGACCGTCTCGAGCTCGTCGCAGGCTGTCGCAGGAGCCGTCAGGTCTTCCTCGCCGAACAAGCCGAGCCACGGGGTTCGGACCAGCGGCGCGAGGCGGGCAACGGCGGCGGACAGATGACCGTCACCTGCGGCAATCGCGGTCGGCGAAACACTGATGGCCGCACCGAGCCCGAAGCGTGCGCTCGCCGACAACGCCACGCGGCCACCGAGACCGTATCCGAGGAGCGCTGTCTGCTCGCTTTCCCAACCGCGCCGAGCGACGTGGGCCAATAGTGATTCCACAACGCTCTCGAGTTGGTCTTCGGTGCCGTCGATTCCGCGTAGGTCGGCTGCTACGCCTTCGTAACCGTGGGTCGCGAGGTCGTTGAGGTGCTGAGTGGAATCGGACTCGAAGTCGCCTCCGGGGCCGAGTAGCAGCAACACTGCGCCGCGGGGGATGCCGCCCAGGTCGATCTGGGAGATGGCCACAGACCCGAGCTGCGAGTCGACAGTGTCCTCGCGCGGTCTGATGCTAACGGCAGATGCCATGAACAGAACTCCTGATGTCGTCGAGCCGGACCGAGGCGCGGATAACCGGGAGTTCGAATGGTCCTGCTCCGTGGCCGGCCCCGGAATGACCTGTCCCGCGCACTGGAACGCACGTGGACGTAGCAGGCGGCGGGGCTGTCTACACGCACTCGTCACCTGAGCCCCGAGCACGACGGCGACGGTTCCACCCATCGGCACGCGACGTTGAGGCCCAGCGTGTTCGGCTCGAACATCGTGTCCATGGGAACTTTGATTGTCGGTGCATCCGTGGCCGGCGTCCGTACCGCCCAAGCGCTTCGCGACATGGGCTACACCGAGTCCATCACCATGCTCGGCGAGGAGCGTCACTCCCCGTACGACAAGCCGCCGATCTCCAAGGACATGCTGGGCACCGGGACCGGTGCTCCGGTGCCGCTGCTGAGCGACGAGCAGCTCGTCGAGCTCGATGTCGACCTGCGGCTCGGAGTCCGGGCGGAGAGCCTGGATCTCGTCAACCGGTTCGTTATCGCATCGGACGGACGGGAGTACCCATTCCACGACTTGGTCATAGCAACAGGAGTGACACCCAGGACGCTGCCGGGAAGCGAGAATTTGCGGGGGGTTCACACTCTTCGGACAGCAGACGACGCGCACACTGTGAGATCGCAGCTGATGACGTCCACGCACGTCGTGGTGATCGGCGCGGGCTTCATCGGTGCCGAGTTCGCCGCGGCGGCGCGGTCGCATGGTGTGCGTGTCGATATGGTCGAGCCGCAGCAGATCCCGATGGCGCATGTTCTCGGCGACGTGGTGGGGGCCGAGCTGAGCCGTCTCCACGTCCTGAACGGAGTGACGGTGCACACCGGCGTCGGGGTCGCGGCCCTGGTCGGTGATGGTCAGGTAGAAGGCGTCACTCTCACCGACGGGCGGACGCTGCGCGCAGACCTCGTCGTGGTGGGCATCGGTGCCATACCGGCGACCGGTTGGCTGGAGTCGTCCGGCCTGCCTCTCGACAACGGTGTCGTCTGTGACGCGCGCCTGCGGGCCGAGGGTGCCGAGCACGTATATGCCGCAGGCGATGTTGCACGTTGGCCGAGTCCGCACGCCGACGGGCTCGTGCGTATCGAGCACTGGACCAATGCAAACGAGCACGGTGCGATCGTCGCGGCGTCCATAACAGGTGCCCCGGTGACACCATCCCCACCGCCGCCCTATGTGTGGTCCGACCAGTACGGGCAGCGGATCCAGATAGCAGGACGCCCCGCGGAAGGCGAGCTCGCCCGTGCTGTAGGTGCCGTCGACAGCCCACCGTATGCGGCGATTTACACGTCTCCCGAAGGCCGAGTGGTCGGTGCGCTGGTAGTCGACGATCCACGCCTGTTCATGAAGTGCCGCAAAGCAATCACCACAGGATCGACGGTCGACGGCCTCGACATCGTCCTCGGTCTCGACCCCGCCAACTGACCAACCGGTCCAGCTCATTCGCGTCGCCGAACGGCAACGCGGGAATTCGAAGAGGAGAGTTCAATGGCATTGACAGAAGAAGGCATCATCGAGGTTCCGGGCATGTCGAGTCAGTGGGTCCGTCTCGGCAACGGTGCCAAAGCGCACTACATGTTCGCCGGTGATACCGGCCCCGCAGTTCTACTACTGCACGGCGGCCTCCCCGGTTCGTCGGGTTCGGCCGGCTGGCGTTACATCGCGGCCAATTTGGCGCAGAACGGATTTCGGGTCTACTGCCCGGACATGCCGGCGTTCGGCCTGTCCGATACTGCCGAGCAGTACCGGCCGAAGGGGCTGCACGACCACACCGACTTCATCCAGATGTTCGTCACCGCCGTCGGGCTGGACAAGTTCCATATCTCCGGCAATTCGATGGGGTGCATGAACACCGTCTCCTACGTGACGGCTCACCCCGAGAGAGTGCTGAGCTACGTGCTGATCGCCGGCGACATCGGTGATATCACGGAGGGCCTCGAGAAGCCCAAGGGCCGTTTGGATTTGACGGTCTACGACGGGACGAAGGACGGCATGCGAAAGATGATGTCGTCGATCCTGCATCGCCCCGAATCCATCAACGACGACCTTGTCGAAATGCGCTACCAAGCGGCCGCGCGCCATGCGGAGGCTTACCCCGAGTTTCTCCCGAACGTACATGCGTTCGCGGGATTCAAAGCGTGGGACGACGAGAACCTTCGCGCGCGGATGTCGACCAAGGGCCGGTTCGACAAGATGACCATTCCGGGGATCTACCTGTACGGCCGGCAGGACGTGCTGACCCCTGTTGAATGGGGCTTCGTGCAGGAAGAGCGACTACCGAACGTGCAGTTCTTTTACCCGGACGAGTGCGGACATCAGGGGCAGACGGACCGCCCCGACTTGTTCAACCCCGTGTACTTGGAGTTCTTCCGCGATGGACAGGTCTCGCGCGCCACGGCTGACGCCGCTGGCGTCTCGGACCGGCGTCCCGAGATCAAAGAGCTTGTGGCACAAGCCTGATCGACCGGACCGCCAACCACCCCGGGACGGCAATCCTGGCCGTCGTCCCGGCCACCGGTGCCGTGCTCGCGGCACCTCACGGCACAACAACCACAAGGAGCGACCATGGCAGAAGTGCTCGGTCTCGGCATCACTCATTACCCCATGCTCGCTGCGAAGGATCCCTTCATGGCGAACCTCATGAAGATGGTCTTGACGGACCCCGACATCCCAGCGGAGCGTAAAGACCCCGCGAACTGGTCCGCCCTGGCCCAAGAAGAATGGTCGGACGATCAAGGAACGGCAGCTGCCGGTCGGCACCGCAAGGCTCTGCTCGCCGGTCTCAGCACCTGCCGTGAAGCACTCGACGAATTCGACCCCGACGTCGTCATCGTGTGGGGTGACGACCAGTACGAAAACTTCCGCGAGGAAGTCATTCCGTCGTTCTGCATTCTGGCCTATCCCGACACCGAGATCGATCCGTTCGGTGTTCTCGAGGTGCTGAGTGTCCCCAACGCCTGGGATCTGCCGAACGGCCAGTCGTTCGTGATGCGGGGTGATCAGGATTTCGCGAAGAAGATCGCCAAAGACGTGTTGACGAACGGCGTCGACGTCGCCTACTCGTACGAGCCACGGCCCGACATGCACCACTTTCCGCATGCGTTCGCGAACACCCAGATCTTCCTGGACTTCGAGAATGTGGGTAAAAGGTTTCCTTACCCGATCATCCCGATGGCTGTGAACTGCTACGGCGAGCACGTCATCGCGCGTCGAGGTGGGATCGCGCCCTTCTCGGAGATTCTCAAGGGCGAGGACCTCGACCCGCCCGGCCCGTCCCCGAAGCGTTGCTTCGAGTTCGGCCAGGCAGTGGGCAAATCCCTGCACAACAGCGAAAAAAGGGTGGCTCTGGTCGCGTCGGCCAGCTGGTCGCACGCCTTCCTGAACGACAAGGATTGGCACCTACGACCGGACACCGAGGCCGATCGCGCGCTCTACGACTCCATGGTCGCCGGAAACTTCGACGATTGGACATCCAAGACAGTCACCGACATCGTGGTTGCAGGGCAGCACGAGATGCTCAACTGGTTCTGTCTGCTGGGTGCGATGAAAGAGTTGGGCCTTACGCTCGATTGGAGCGAATTCGTCGAGACCGAGGTTCTCAACTCCAACAAAACCTTCGCAATCTATCGCTGAGTCGGGCGGACTGGCCTGAGCTCCAACGTACGCCGTAGGGCGGCCACCGCGCATGCGGTGGCCGCCCTGCGGCGTAAAGGTGACCGAGGTCCGAGGGACTCAGGTAACAAGGGTGTTGTCAGGACCAGGGGGGCGGATCGGAAAGGGTGCGGGGGACTATTCGATCGCGCCCGGGAGCGGCGGCGAGGTACGACCGCAACTCGGCTGACAGCTGGGCAGTGGTGTCGCGTAGTGCGGCGTCGATCTGACCGCCGGCTGGTGAGTTGGGCCCGTGGGTTATCGAGATTGCACCGACCGCCAACCCGTTGACCATCACCGGCACCGCGACACCGTGGAGGCCGATTTGCGCTTCGTCTTGCTCGCGTGCGATGCCCTCCTTGCGAACGATTCGAAGGTGCTCGACGAAGTCGTCGGCGTTGGTGATCGAGTGCGGTGTCAGCTGGTGTAGTCGTAGGGGTAGAAAACCTGCAAGGTCGTCGAGGTCCTCGTAGGCCAGAAGAGCCTTACCGATCGCAGTACAGTTGGCAGGTAATCGACCCCCGATGCTTGCAAGAGTCGACGGCGAGTCCGACGGTGCAAGTTTTTCGAGGTACACCACGTCGAATTCACGCAGCACCGCGAACGTGACCGTCTGCCTGCTCCACCGCTGCAGGGCCACCAGGTGCGGGATTGCCTGATCGCGCAACATTGCCGCCGGGGTGGTAGCGCCCAACTGCAAAAGCCCGAGACCGAGCTTGTAACCAGCGCGGTGATGCTCGAGGGCCCCGAGTTCGACGAGTCGCGCGAGCAAACGGTGAACTGTCGATTTCGGCAGACCCGAGGCGCGCGCCAGTTGGCTCAGAGTCATGACCCGCTCGTGTTGGTTGAACGAATTGAGTACGTCGAACGCCTTGGTCAAAATCGAGGGCGTCTCTTTCTCGAAGCCGGTCGACTCGGCATCGGTCACGAATTTCACCTCTGTCTGCGCGTTCGAAGGTATGCGCGCTCGGTATCCGACATGGTGCGCGTCACACAGGATACCGCTGCTACCCGTATCGGTCGGTGCTTCCTGTTCTGCTCCCTGGAACGCCACCTCGTCCTCATGCGTCGGGGCTCCTTACGGTCGTTCGACGGCGACTCCGCCGGAACGTGCCCGGAAGGAAACCGACTATGGGTCAACCAGATTCGACCACCGCACAGCCGACGGTCGTCGATGCGCACGCCCACCATTTTGCGGCGTCGCTGGATGGATTCGCTCCCACCTCCGGCGAGGTGCTTCCGAGTCTGGTCATCGATGACGAGCGCTCCGGGCGCATCATGATCGGCGACCGGGTGTTCCGGCCCGTCACGTCACAGCTGTGGAGCATCGAGCATCGACTGCAGGCGATGGACGACGCCGGGGTATCACTTCAGGTCGTCTCTCCGGTACCGGTCATGCTCACGTACGGCGCGTCACCCGGTGCTGCTCAGGAGTACTCGGCCGCTGTGAACGACGCGCTGGCCGCCGATGTACAGGGTTCGTCGGGTCGTCTGCTGGGGTTGGGGACAGTTCCGCTGCAGGACGTCGACATTGCAGTCATGGAGCTCGAACGAGTGATGGGCGATCTCGGTCTGCGCGGCGTGGAGATCGGCACCAGGATCAACGACACCGAACTCGACGATCCATCGTTGACGCCGTTCTGGGAAGCCGTAGAGCGGTTGGACGCGGCCGTCTTCATTCACCCGGTGGGCGGAGGCGGAGGGGCGGTTCGACGCACCGGGCAGCTCTACGACTTCGGAATGGGCATGCTGACCGATACCTCGATCGCCGCGACGGGCCTGGTGTTCGGTGGCGTACTCGAGAAGTTCCCGCGGTTGCGGATCGGCTTGGCCCACGGGTGCGGCGCGTTCGGCTGGGTCTACCCCCGCCTACGCAAGGCACACGAGGTGTGGGGTGCCGGTCCGGTCGAGGCAATGGACGAGCGCATGCGATCGCTGTGGGTGGACACCCTGGTGCTCGATCCCGAACATCTGCGCCTCCTCGTACACCGGTTCGGTGCCGACAAAGTCATGGTGGGCACCGATCACCCGTTCTTCCCGGACCTGTTCGCGGCCGCAGGCTCGTTCGTGCGGGACGCCGCGCACGCGCGCATACTCGATCATGATGTCGTCGAGCCGATCCTGTCCGGAAACGCGATGGGGTTCCTGGGTCTGCACGCTTGGCCCCCCGCGGTTTGACGACCAATACGGTCACGACAGGATGGATCAGTGAACGCGCACGAGGTAATCGTTGTAGGTGCAGGGCCGGTGGGGCTGACCCACGCGCTCGGACTGGCACGCGCAGGCATCGGCGTGACGATACTGGAGGCGAGGCAGGAGGCGGGCACGACTCCTGGTGACCTGGTCTACCAGTGGAATGTGCTGCCCGGCCTGGATCGCCTGGGAATCCTCGACGATCTGCTGAGCGTCGGGTACTGCGAGCCGCACACGTTCTATCGCGTGCACTCCACCGGCGAGACAGTGACTTTGGACCTCGGCGTGATGAAGGACGACTGTCCCTTCCCGTTCAACCTTCATGTCCGGCAGGCCGAGGTGACGAGAATTTTGCTCGAGCACCTCGATGAGCGCAGCGAAGTCACGATTTTCCTGAGTTCTGCGCTGACCGATCTCGCACAGGACGATCACGGTGTGACGGTGACGTCCGACGGGCCGAAGGGCGAGGTCACGCTGCGCGCGAAATGGGTCGTGGGTGCCGACGGTGCCCACAGCGCGGTACGCCGTGCTCTGGGCCTCTCGTTCGTCGGCATCACCTGGCCCGAACGCCTCGTTTCGGTCGAGATCGATGCCGATCTCGAGGTCCTGGGCATGCGTGGTGCCGGTGCGGTGATCGACCCGCAGTTCGGCGCGATAGCTGCGTGTGTCGATCCCGGCTCTCGGTGGAGGTACATCTACGCCGAAGACAGGTCGATGCCGGAGAACACCATCGATTCGCGCATGAAAAATGTTCTCGTAGAAGGACTGTCGGCCGAGATGGCAGAGGCGACCTATACGTGGTCGTCCTTTCGCATCCATCAGCGCGCGGCTGCGACGTTCCGCCGAGATCGCGTCATGATTATCGGCGATGCGGCTCACATCACCAATCCCGCGAGCGGTCACGGCATGTCGAGTGGCCTTTTCGACGCGTTCGCGCTGAGCGAGGTTCTCGCAGCCGTCGTCTCCGGGCAGGCGGACAACTCGTTGCTCGACCGGTGGGCCGAGGAGCGTCGCCACAACTATGTCGAGTACGCGTCACCGACATCGTCGGAGCGCAAGAAGTTCGTCTTCAACTTGGAGGACGACGCGGCCGTCGAACAGGAGTTCGCCCCGATGCGGCGCATCGCCGAAGATCCCGATCGCATGCGTGCCTGGTTCACACTCGCGCAATCGTTGGAGCCCCCTCGCTGGCTCTGAGCGCCGTCCATCCCCGCCAGCGAGGGTCGGGGCCTGCTGGCCCCGACCGTCCGAATCATCTGGAGTGTGCGGGCGGACGCTCGCCGATGGGCAGGCCGAACGGCGAACCACCGATCTTGCCGTCCTTGTACAACCGCTGGATATCGTCGTCCGTATAGCCGAGTTCCAGAAGGACCTCGATGTTGTGCTCGCCGAATATCGGCGACGGTCGTGGGATGGCAAGGGCCTTGTTCAGCTGGCTCGACAATCTGACCGGCGAGGCGAGGTGCTCCTTGGAGCCGTTGACAAAGTGCACGACATCGACGTTACGACCTCGCGCCACCACCGCAGGGTGCGCAAGAACCTCCTTGCCCGACTGCATGATTGCTGCAGGGACGCCGACACTGTGCAGACGCTCGACGAGCTCGCTGGACTCGTGATTGCCGACGAAGTCGCGTAAGTCGGCGTCGAGAAGATCGCGGTCGGCCAGGCGGCCGGCGAGATCGGCTCGATTTGTCGCCGTCGCCCACGGTGCCCCACCGGTGACGTCTGCGAGGGCCCGCCAGTTCTCGTCGGTGGCAATCGACACGGCCACCCATGCTCCGTCGGACGCGCGGTACATGCCCTGCGGTGAGATGCCCGGAGCGTCGTTGCCGCGTCGTTCGATTCGCTCACCGGTGCGGCTCGATGCGATTACTCCCTGGGCGGTGGTCTGGGGGGCGACGTCGCACAGTGACACCTCGACGGCAGCGCCGCGTCCGGTGGACAACTTGCGGCGAAGGGCCGCGAGCGCCACGAATGTGGACATGTCGGCTGCGATCGGGTCGTAGGCGGTGCTGGTCAGTAAGGGCTCGCCTTCCGGGTAGCCAGTCATGTCGCTCAGTCCCGAGGTGGCGTCGGCCGAATACGTGAAACCGGGGAGGTCTTTCCACGGACCGGTCAGTCCCCACGCGGGTAGCCGCATCACGATGGCGTCGGGCTGCAGGCGACGGATGCCGTCGACGTCGAACCCGACTTTCTCCATCACGCGGGGCGAGAAGTTCTCGATAACCAGATCGCTCGACGCGACGAGTCGCTCGACGATTTCGTGTCCTTCTGCGTCTTTCAAGTCGGCCGTGACCGACCGCTTACCCCAGTTGGTGGCGGTGAAGCTTGCGCCGCGCTCCCACGGGTCGGGAGCGGTGGGGAGCGGACCAGCAAAGCGCATCAGGTCGGGTCGGGTGACCGACTCGACCTTGATGACGTCGGCCCCGTACGAGGACAAATTGCGGGTCGCCAGCGGTCCCGCCTGGAAGCTGCCGAAGTCGAGCACACGAACCCCCGCCAGGGGACGGGCCGGATCGGCGTCCTTTCGGACAACACGCTCCGGCCGCGATCCCCAGTCGGTGTCGTTGTCGCGTCCCTGCTCCGCCAGCTCGCCGATCTGCCATGCGTCGCCCTCGATACGGAACGCAGGCCGAGGCTGCAGGAAGCCGTCGCGGTGGGACACGAACGTGCCGCGGGTTGTGTACGGAGGTAGCTCGGGGACGGTCTTGGAGGTGGCGACAGGGACTATGGGCACTCGCGCACGGGCCCCCATCTCGACGAGTTCGGCGACCGTGTGTTGCGCAGTGAAGCTGCGAATGAGGGGCGTGACCTCCCGAGTCAAGTGCTGTCGGTCGACCAGTTCCGCAAAACGCGGATCTTCGAGCTCGGGGATGTCGACGAGAGCTTTGAAGTCGATCCACTGTTGCGGGGTGACGGCCACGATGCATGCCCAGCCGTCCTTCGCCTTCTCGATGCCCGGTACCGCTGCCTGCGGCCACGTGTACGCGGCGTGGTGATCGTGTTGCCCGTACAGCCACGGAATCTGCAGGACACCGACCATCGACTCGAATTGTGAGATGTCGGCGTCGACAGCCGTTGCGCCCGCCTCGGACGCGAGCAGTCCTCCGACGACACCGACCGCCGCGTCGATGCCCGCGGTGTACTCGCCGATGTCGATTCCTGCGTAGACAGGGGGCCGGTCGCCTGTCGGGTGTACGGCCGTGAGACCGCACTCGGCTTGCAGGGTGAACTCGTTGGCCGGAACGGAGGGAGATGCGCCGTTCAGGCCGTAGTCGGAAATCGACACGACCACCAGATCCGGCTGCTGCTCGCGAAGTGCTCGCAGTGCGCGGACCACCGCGGGATCGTTACCGTCGCACACCACGGCGTCTGCGCGTGACACCAAGCCCGGAAGGTCGGACGAGATATCTCGCAGCGAATTCAGCCGAACGGAGTGTTTGCCGCCGTGTAGATACGCTGCGAAGTCGCGGCCCGCTACATCGAGTTCGGGCCGTGCGTTCACCTCGACCCGGACCACGGTCGCTCCCGCGTCGCGGAGCATCTTGCCGGCAAAGCCGGTCGAGATTCGGTCGCCTACCTCGAGGACGGTCACATCGTCGAGCATGGTTGATTCCTTTCGTCGGTGCCTGCACGATCCATGCGCCGACGCGCTCGACCCAGACAACGTTCCGGCCGACGGAACCTGACGTCCCGCTCAGCCGACGGAGGCTGTCCGGCTCAGCATCGTGGCCGCGGTGCGGTTGTGTGTGCCGGGGCCGCGGCGCGGCCGGCCTCGAGGTGTGCGACAACCTCGACTCGAGGTGGTCACGGCGTCGCTCGACGCCCACCGCCGTCCATGTAGATGGCCGACCCATGGATGTAGCTGCAGAGCTCGGAGCTCAGAAAGCAGACGGCGGCGGCGATCTCCTCGGCCCGCGCCGCACGACCGGCGGGCACTCCGGCGCCGGCTTCGGCGATCAACGCCTCGACGTTCCGGCCCGATTTTTCTGACGCGACCCGGAAGAGGTCGGTGGCGCGGCCGGTGAGAGTGAGGCCCGGTGCCACGACATTGACGAGGACACCGTCGGGCGCCAACTCGTCGCTCAGGGCTCGCGTGAGGTTGTGCACGGCGATGTTGGCCAGACTCGTGGGCAGGTTGGTCGAGGTCGGACTGGCACCGGCACCGCCGGATACGTTGACGATGCGCCCCCACCCGCGGCGTCGCATGTCCGGTGCCACGAGCTGCGACATCGTGAGGTAGCCATGCAGCTTGAGACGCAGCGCGTCGTCGATGTCGGACCTGCGAAGGTCGAGTACCGGGCCCATCCCGGCTGAGCCTGCGCAGTTCACCAAAATGTCGGGGGAGCCGTAGCCGGCGATGCAGGCGTCGTAGGCGACCCGGCACCCCTCCTCGGTCGACAGGTCGGCGATGACCGAGACCGCGGACCCGTCGGAGCGAGCAACTACTTCGTTGAGCAGGTCGCTGTCACGGCCGACCACGCATACGCGTGTGCCCTCTGCTGCGAGGGCGAGAGCACTCGCACGGCCGATACCGCGGCTGCCCCCCGTCACGAGGGCGATCTTGCCGGCCAGTCCTGTCTGCATGGGTAGCTCCCTTCGGCCAGTGCGTGTTCACGGCTCCTCGGACGCTAACGGCGGCCGGGCGCGGCGTGCGGCGCAGCTTCCATGGAGCGGAACAACGGATTGTCGGTCTGTGACGCGCGACGCAGCATCGTATGAAAGCCAGCGCCTTCCGGCGAGTGGCGTGATCGACCACAACGAGGAGAGTTCATGATCTACCTGGCACAGGACGATGAGCAGGAAGCCGTCGCGGAGATGACGCGGGAGCTCGGCCTCGAGGTGCTGTTTCCAGTAGCGAGGGAGACCGAAGCGGCCGCAGTCGTCCCGTCCAAGACCTGGAAAGCCATCGTCGGGACGGAACTCACCGCTCCGGTCAGCGAGGAACTCGGTGGCGGGGGCATGCCCAGTGCCGTCACTTACATGACTGCGGTCGAGAACCTCGCCTACGGTGACGCGGGCATCACGCTGGCGGCCGTCTGGAGCGGTGCCCCATCACTGCTGATCTCCTTGCACGGCACCTCCCAGCAGCAATCAGGCATCCTCGAAGCGTCGAAGAATCTCGACAACCGCGGCTCGGTCGCACTGTACGAAGGATTCGGCCGCGGAGCGTCCGAGCTCGAGACGACCATCACCGACGACGGCGACGGCGTACGCGTCACCGGTCGGAAGGTCGGAGTGCCGTTTTCGGGTCAGGCCGAGTCGATCATCGTCGTCGGTGTCGATCCCTCCACCCGCGACCTGCGTGCTGTCATCGTGCCGCGCACCGCGTATGGCGTGAATGTGGGTGTGCGAGACAAATCACTGGCGCTCGACGCGGCGGATATCGCCAGCATCGATTTCGACGTCGTCGTCCCGCGCGCAAACCTCCTGAATTCCGAGGGCCTGCGCAAGAGTGTCGAGTGGCTCAGGCTCGCAGTTGCCTCTGCTCAGACCGGAATGGCTCAGCGCGCATTGGAATACGCCGCCGACTACGCCAAGACCCGGGTTGCTTTCGGCAAGCCGATCGCGTCTTTCCAGGGCATCTCGTTCCCTCTGGCCGAGGCCTTCGCGCGCACCGAGCAGGCCCGACTCGAAGTGCTCGACGCAGCATCCTTGATCGACAACGACGGCGACATCGAACGCATTTCGGCGGTTGTGTCGTCCGCCGTGTCGTATGCCAGCGAGAACGGAGCCGAAACCACCCGTCACGCAGTGCAGGTGCTGGGCGGGCACGGCTTCATCCGCGAGTACCCCGTCGAGCTGTGGTACCGGACGGCGGCCTTCCTCTCGACGCTCGACTTCGATCCAACCGCATCCTCCTTCAGCGCCGTCTTCTGACCATGACCGACACCACCACATTCACTTTCATCGAGGAGCACGCATGAGCACAACATCGTTCGAGCTGAGTCCGGAGCTGCAGAGGTACGCGCAGGAATTGCGCGAATGGGCGTCCGGCGCACTTCGTCCCCATGCCCGCGAGGCCGACACTCGGAAAAAGGTTCCGGACGACTGGGAGGCGATCCTGCATACCTCGCCCGTTCCGTTGGGGCGCGAGGACACCGACACAGATCGGCTGCCTGAATTCGCCGACGGCTTCTGGGTCGCGCAGATGGCCTACCACGAGAACTTCGTGTACGGCGACGTGTGGGGGTTCGGCGTTCCGGGGCGCGGTATCGGTCAACTCGTCATCGAGGCAATGGGCAGTCCTGAGCAGATCAAGAAGTGGTACGACCCGGTCATGGACGGGACTCTTTCGACCGGCTTCGCGCTCACTGAGCCTCACTTCGGCTCCGACACCTCGCAGGTCGCCACCACAGCGGTGCGGGACGGCGACTCTTGGGTCATCAACGGTTCCAAGATGTATTGCACCAATGGTGCGCGTGCGGATTACATCACCGTGTTCGCCAACGCCGACAAATCGCTCGGTGCGAAGGGGATCGCCTGCTTCGTCGTACCGCGCGGGACGCCCGGTTTCTCGATAGCGAAGGAGAACGAGGACAAGCTCGGTATCCGCAGCTGGCAGACATCCGAGCTTCTCTTTCAGGATTGCCGTGTGCCGCTCGAGAACCGTCTCGGCTGGAACGCCGCTGGTCCGGTCGACGAGGGTCCCAGGGTATCCGGTCAGGGCGGTGCCCTGGCGGCGCTGTCGAACAACCGACCCAACATGGCCGGGATGGCCGTTGGCATGGCGCAGGCATCCATCGACGTGACCACGAAGCTTCTCGAGGGTCAGCAGGCCGGGTACTCCGTACACCGCTGGGCTGCGGTGCAGCGCGATCTGGATGCCATGAACGAGGCACTCTCCCGCGCCCGCCGAATCAACTACAAGGCGGCGTTCGTACTCGACAACGGCACCCCCAACCGGTACAACCCGGCGATCTCGAAGGGGTACTCCCCGCAGACGTGCGACCGGATCATCCGACGCTGCATGCAGCTGCTGGGACCGGAGGGCACCAGCAAGGAGCTCCTGCTGGAGAAGTGGTATCGCGACGTCAAGATCATGGACATCTTCGAAGGCTCCAGCCAGGTCCAGCGCATCATCGTCGCCCGTGAACTCGTCGGCCGCCTCGCCGGCTGACGACCGGTCCATCGAAGTCACGACGAAAGAAGAATGTTGATGAGTTTGACGACACAGCCCGATCTTCGGTCGACAGCCGCTCGCGACGTCCTGGTCGACGTCGAGCAGTTCTTGTTCGAGGAGGCCGAGATGCTCGACCAGTGGCGCCTGCACGAGTGGCTCGACCTTTTCGCGCCTGGGGGTTATTACGAGATTCCGGCGACGGACCGTCCGGACGGCGATCCGTCGAAAGATCTCTTCCTGGTCCATGACGATCGTTTCCTGCTGGAGCAACGGGTCAACTCGCTGCTGACGCGAGCCGCGCACGCCGAGTATCCGCATTCGGCAACGCGGCGGATGATCTCGAACGTGCGGGTGATGGAGGCTCCGAACGACCGTCTGCATGTGCTGGCCAACTTCGCGGTCTACCGAGTTCGCTCGGGGGTCCTGGACACGTATGTCGGCCAGTACCGGCACATCGTGGAGCGAGACGAGGTGACCGGCTTCCGGTTCATCAGCCGGAAATCGGTCATGGTGCTCGATGCACTACGGCCGCACGGCAAGGTCAGCATCATTCTGTGAACCGTCTCGAGGGTAGGACGGCAATTGTGACGGGAGCCAGCGCCAACATCGGTGGGGCGCTGGCCGCCGGGTTGGCGGCGGAGGGAGCCAGGGTGATCTGTACCGACCTCGTGCATTCCGTGGCCGAAGCGACGGCAAACAGCATTGTCGCGTCCGGTGGCGAGGCGTTCGCGGTTGCCGGTGATGTCACGGATCCGGCGCACGCCGAGGATGTGGTGCGGCAGGCCGAAGAGCGGTGGGGGCGGGTCGACGTCCTGGTGAACAACGCCATGATGTTCAACCACAAGGGCGTCATGACGATGCCGGTAGAGGAGTTCCGGCGCCAGGTCGATATCTGCCTCACAGGGGCGTTGGTGTTCACCCGGGCAGCAGCCGGGGCGATGATCGAGGGTGGACGCGGGGGCAGCATTGTCAACGTGCTCTCGACTGCTGCTTGGCAAGGTCAGGCCGGCAATATCGGTTACTCGACGGCCAAGAGCGGTCTGATCAATTTCACTCGTTCGGCTGCAATGGAGCTGGCTGGTCACGACATCCGCGTCAACGGGTTCACTCCTACCGCCACCCAGCCCGACAACCCTGAGATGCAGGCCATGCTGCGCGCGGCGAAGTCGCCCGACAACGAGTACTCCAACGACTTCTACGGGCAGATGCCGATGAACCGCTTGCCGTCGGCGAGCGACTACGTACCAACGGTCGTTTTCTTGGCGTCGGACGACTCGGCAATGATCACGGGCAGCAACATCACCGTCGATGGTGGTGCGACAGCCAAGTATTGGCCGTGGGTGCCGCACCCGTAAGCGCTCTTGTCGGACCTGGGAGGTAGCTCGAACGCCTTGTTCCTCCACCGGACTCGCCATCGACCATCGCTCGGCCGGTGGCGAGTCCATTCTCTAGACGGGTCCTAACAGGGGCGACAGATGTTTCGTCAGTCCCGCCCGATCTTTCGGCGCAGCTCCTGCTCGTAGGTAACGCGAGCCGTCCTGTCGGCACTGCTCAGGACCGTATCGGCGCTGACCAGCCGCTGCAGACCCAGTCGCACGTTGCGGGGCAGCACCGCCGACGCGGCCACCATGAACCCGCCCGAGCGAGGCACCCATGTCTCGGCTCGGGGGCGTCGGACGACGCCGACTATCGACCGCGCGACGTCCTCCGGCACGAGGTGTTTGACTCCCTTGGCGTGGGCGATTCCCGCGGCAAGGGCTGTCTCGACGGCGGTCGGCAGGATCACACTGATGTCGATGCCGTCGTCTGCGAGCTCGTCGCGGACGGCCTCGCTCATCGCGATGACGGCGGCCTTCGAGGCCGAGTAGCTGGCACCGTCGGCCAAAGGCAGCCGGCCGACGGCAGAAGCGACGTTGACGACGTGCCCGCCGCCGCGTTCGATCATGCCCGGCACGACCATTTTCATACCGAGCCCACATCCGAGCACGTTCACGTCGAGCACTGCTCGCGAGATTGCGTCGTCCTCGTCGAGGAAGCGACCGATGGGCATGATGCCTGCGTTGTTGATGAGAACGTCGATCGGCCCGACCGCGGCCGTCGCGTCGAGGAACTCGCCCCACGACTCGCGGCTCGTCACGTCCAGTTTTGCTCCTACCGTGCCGTGGCCCACGGAGGTGGCTGCTTCGGTGACCGTGGGCAGGTCGAGGTCGCCCAGCACTACCCGTGCGCCGGCCGCGGCCAGCTGGGTCGCGGTCGTGAGGCCGATGCCGCGGCCGCCTCCGGTGATGACGACGACGCGTCCGGTCAGGTCCCCGGTCTCGCGATGAACACTCTTCATGACTCTCCTACGGTGATAAGGGATTTCGGTGATGAGGGGTTGCAGGTCAGTGGACGGCACCGACGCGCGTGCTGGGCGTGAATGTCGCGGGCAGCTGGTCGATGCCGTTGATGGTCGACTTGATGGGGTACTCGACGACGTCGTCCTCGAGTACGTGAAAGTCGGGAATCCGCTCGAGGATGCGCTCGAGCATGATGCGCAGCTCGAGGCGGGCCAGCGGCGCGCCGAGGCATCGATGCGGGCCGGCACCGAATGCGACGTGCTCGGATGCGTTGGCGCGGGTGAGATCGACGCGGTCGGGGTCCTCGAACGTGCGGGCGTCCCGATTCGCGGCGGCATAGGTCAACATGACGCGATCGCCCTCGGCCATCGATTGACCGCCGATCTCGATGTCTGCGGCGACGGTGCGGGCGATGCCGAAGAACGGGCTGTAGAAGCGAAGGAACTCCTCTATCGCCGCAGGGATCCGCTCGGGCTCGCGCGACAGAAGCTCGCGCTCCTCGGGGTGCGCCGAGAGCCACCGCAGCGAATGCAGCAGGGCTGAGGTCGTGGTGTCGGTGGCCGCGAACGTCAGACCGTTGAGGATCGTTGCCGCCTCCTCGTCGGTGACCGGTGACGACAGCACCGAGCCCCGGGTCAGGGCCGAGGCGACATCGTCCTGCGGATTCTCGCGGCGCGCCTTGACGAGCTCGAGGACCTTTGCCTGCGTGGCGAACAGCGCCTCGAACGGGAAATCCGGAGAGAAGATCCCGTGCAGGTTCATGGCGTGGACCACGGCGGCGAAGTCGTGCCATTCGTCGGGGTCGAAGCCGATGACCGAGATCGTGACTTTCGTCGGGATCACCCGGCCCAGATCTGCTGCGAAATCGATACGCCCGGTCTCGATCACGGCGTCCAGGGCCTCGTCGACGTATGTGCGGATCTGCTGCTCGTGGGACCGGACTGCCTTCGGTGTGAAGAACGGCACTTCGAGTCTTCTGATGTCGGTGTGCATCGGCCCGTCCGCCTCGCTCGGCACCATGCGGGCTATCGAGGCGGCCGGGATCATCGACCCGCCACGTGGAGTGCGCGGTTCGGGATAGGCGACCTGGTCTCGTGCGGCAAATGCGTCGCCCGCGACGCCGTCGTGCAGGGACGAGAAGTGCTCCCAGTCGGCTGCGGCAGCTTTGAGCTCCTCGTGTCCGGTGATCATCCAGAAGCCGTCGTGATGTGCAGAGTGGGCGACGGGGCACCCGGCCAGCTGATTGAGGCGGTCGCTCCAGTTGTCGGAGTAGTCGGGGGCGAGGTGGTCGAAGTCGATGTCGACTCGGCCTTCGGGTGAGGTCACGGGGCACAGTGCGGGGGAGGTGGTGGTGTCGTCGGTCATGTCAGTCCTCAGCGGTCGTCGGGTCGGCAGTGGTCAGGGCTTCGATCAGGAACGTCAGCTCCATGAGGTGCTCGGCGGTCTTCCACAGTCGGTCGACGGGAGCCGGTACCTCGGTCGATCCGAAGGTCGACGGAGACCAGGAGCCGTCGGCGTTCTGGCGGTCGAGAAACCACTCGGTCATCCGCTCGGCATCGTCGACGAGCGGCGATGCCGGGTCCAGTGCGACGTCGCAGGCAACACCCCAGGCGTATTTGCAGATCTGCACCGAGTTCGGATCGGTGAACTGGGCGTCTGTGCCGCCGGCGTTCAAGGCGAGGAAGCTGCGTGCGAGGTCGCGGTCGTCGGACCCAGTCAGCGCGCGGTAACCGTGCAGGAAGGCTGCGGCGATCCCGGGGTTGTAGTACGCCTGCAGGGGCTCGCGAAAGTCGACGCGCAGCAAGAACTTTCGCAAGTAGTCGTCCTCGGCAGGGATGAACAGTGAGCCGTCGTCGCCGCGGCCCGCGTACAGAACGTTCGGCAGCTCGGGCTGCTGCGCCCACAGCTCCCGTACCCAGGCTGCGATCGGATCGGCGATATCGCGGCGGCCGACGACCACGGCGGCGATGCCGAGCTGGCACGTCTTGAGCAGGTCCTGGAGTGTTTCGCTCCCGTCCGCTCGGTCGCGCCGGTCGTACACGCCGCCGGTGTGCTGGCTCTGGAAGGCACGGCAACGATCGAGCAAGGCGTTGGCGAGATCGCTCCGGCCAAGGCGCGACGCCGCGATCGCGAGGGCGCTGAGTTCGTAAACCGGGCTGGCCCCGGGCATGAACTCGGCGGGTCCGGATACGAAGTCCGCATCCTCGTCCAAGGCGTCGCGCTCGGCCCACTGGAGGACCGATGCGGCCGTGTCGCCGGCTCCGGCCACCGAGAGCGCCCACGGCACGCGCCACCACGTGTTCTTCAGAGCGTTATCGCGAGGGCGGCCGTCCTCGAGCTGCTGCTCGATCCAGTCGATCGCAGTGCGCTTGGCACGCTCTGCGGCGGCGAGGAGCGCCGCCCTGTCATGTCGTTCCGTCATCGTCATCCTGTCGCCGGGGAGATCGCGTTGGCCGCAATGTGTGATGTTGCTCACTCTGACTATCTGTCATAGTGTGACACATAGTCAATATATGACGGATAAATTGTTGCCAGTGTCAGGAAGGACACGCCCATGACTCTCGACATCACACGGCTGCGGACGCGGCTGGAAAACGACCGCGAGCTCGCGGTTCGTTTCAAGGCCTTTCACGGAACAGTGCGCGTGGCATTCGGCGAGTCCGTCCTCGAACTGGCGGTGAACGACGGAGTGATCACGACCTCCGACGTGGCACCCGACGCTGGCACACCGACAGTCGGCATCAAGATCCCCGCTTGGCTGTGGACGCTCATGGCTGTGGAGAAGCCGCAGGTCGGACTGGAGTGCATGACGTCCGCCCAGGTCTTCGGCGCAACGATCGACGCCGACTGGCCCACCGTCGTGGCCCCCTATGTCGGCGCATGGAACCGAATCGTCCGCCTCGGCGTCGAGACCGCGACCGGTCGACGCGAGAAGGTCGCAGAAGCAGATCCGTTCGCCGCCTCCGACGACCCGATCGGCCGCTACGTCCGCTACACGGTCGACGGCCTCGAATACCGCGTCTACTACGAGCAGGCAGGACAGGGGCCGGTACCGGTGGTGTTCATGCACACCGCGGGAGCGGACGGCCGCCAGTACCGCCACGTGCTCGCCGATCCCGAACTGCAGGAGCGATACACAATGATCGCGATCGACCTGCCGTACCACGGCAAGTCGCTGCCCCCACTGGGCTCACGCTGGTGGGAAAAGGACCTGAAGTTCGACAAGACAACGCTGATGAACTGGGTCACGGGCTTCATCGCCGCGACGGGTCTCGACCGGCCGATCTTCGTCGGCTGCTCCGTAGGAGGCCAGCTGGCCTCCGATCTGTGCGCTCATCACCCCGATGCGATCCGCGGCGCAATCGGAGTGAACGGGCTCTACCACATGGAATCCTGGCAGTCCTTCGACAACGATCGCTTCCGCGACCCTCGCGTCGCCGCGGGCGCTGTCGGCGCGACGATGTTCGACGTCACGGGCATCAACGCGCCCGAGGACTTCCGCCGCGAGGTGGAGTGGATCTACACGTCGAACCATCGCGATATCTACCCGGCCGACAACGACTACTTCATGTTCGGCCACGACCTGCGCGTCGACGGGCACCTGATCGACACCGCCAAGACCCCGTTGACGATCCTCACGGGCGAATACGACATCAGCATGCTGACGCCCAACGACAACGGGTCTGCGCTGGCCGCGAACATCCCCGGTGCCGAGTTCGTCACCATGCCCGGGCTCTCGCACTTCACCCCGTCGGACGACCCCGAGGGATTCCGCCCGCACCTGACGTCGGCCCTCGACCGCATGGCGGGATACGCCGTAGCGGACGGCAGCGATCGGACCGCATCGTGAGCACGGTCGAGTTCGAGCAGCCAGACGGCACTGTCACTTCGGTCGACGCCCCAGACGGCGACTCTCTCATGCGCAGCGCTCTGACCAACCTCGTCCCCGGGATCGTCGCAGACTGCGGCGGAGAGCTGTCGTGCGCGACATGCCATGTCATCGTCGACGATGCCTGGATCGGCGTCGTCGGACCGCCGACGGGCTTCGAGGACGAGATGCTCGACGCGACGTCCGCGGAACGCGAGGCGGGCAGCCGGTTGTCGTGCCAGGTCACCGTCGGCCCGGCCCTCGACGGCGTCAGGGTGCGCATCCCGGCGAGCCAATGGTGAGTCCGAAAATCGTGATCGTCGGGGCGGGGCACGCTGGAGGTGAGGTCGTCGCCGCGCTGCGGGCCGGGGGTTTCGATGGCACCCTGACGCTCATCGGCGACGAAGACCTGCCGCCGTACCAGCGTCCGCCGCTGTCGAAGGGATTCCTGCTCGGAACGACGGCCGCTGACGAGCTCCTCGCCCGGCCCCGGTCGTTCTACGAGCAGCACGACATCGAACTGGTACTCGGTCGCCACGTGAACGGAGTCGACATCGACGCCAAGACAGTTCACCTCGACGATGAATCCGTCGGGTACGACATGCTGGTGCTCGCACTGGGAGGTCGGCCCCGCGCCCTGGCCGATCCGGCCGTCGAGCACGCCGGGAACGTCCACCACGTCAAGACGCACTCAGACGTCGAGCGGTTGCGTGGTCGCTTGCTCCGCGGCACCCGGGTAGGGGTCGTAGGTGGCGGATTCGTCGGGCTCGAGGTCGCGGCGAGCGCATGCTCTCGCGAGGCAGCCGTGACGGTATTCGAGCTCGCACCGCGTCTGCTCGGGCGCGTATGCAGCGAGGTGACCGCCGACCATGTCGCGGCCTTGCACCGCAGCCGCGGCGTCGACATCCGAACCGGCGTGACGGGGCTACACCTACGCGCTGGCGACGACGGCCGGATCGCACACGTCGTCACCGACGAGGCGAATCTCGAGGTCGACGAGGTCGTCGTCGGGATCGGGATGGTCCCGGAGATCTCGCTCGCGGAGCAGGCGGGCCTGTCCGTCGACGACGGTGTGCTCGTCGATGCCGATTACCGCACCTCGGCGCTCGATGTGTTCGCAATCGGCGACTGCGCGCGGGTGGTCCGTCCCGACGGGTCGACGCGTCGGCTGGAGTCGGCACCACACGCCGCCGCCAGTGCCCGACGCGTGGCGGCGGTCATCCTCGGCCGTCCTGCGCCGGTGGACGGCCCACCCTGGTTCTGGTCGAACCAGTTCGACGTCAAGATCCAGATGGCAGGCGACCCCGCAGCACGGGCCGAACGCTGGCTGACCAGGGGCGAGATGTCGCAGGGATCGTTCATGACCTTTGGTATCGTCGACGATCGGATCACCCGGATCGAGGCGGTCGACCGACCGGCCGAATTCGCGCAATCGAAGTCCTGGCTCGGCCGGCCCATAGCTACCGCCATCGACTGCCTGACGGACGACTCGATTTCTGTCCGGCAGTTGCTCGCCCGACCCTGACGTGTTCCGTCACCCAGCCATCGTCCGACAGGAGCCTGCCCCATGACGGACCGGTCCGAGCGCCCCGTGGGCGGGCGGGCGATCGCCCGCGAGGCGGTACGCGCCAGCCTGTCCGACGCAGCCCGCGAACTCTTCGAGGAGCGCGGCATCGAGGCCACGAGCGTCGACATGATCGCCTCCGCAGCCGGCGTCGCAAGCCGCACCTTCTACCGGCATTTCGAGTCCAAGGAAGACCTCGCGATGGCGTGGCTCGACGACCCGGGCCCGACCTTCCGCTCGGTGCTGCAACAGCGCCCGGCCGACGAGCCGATCTGGCTCGCTCTGCGGCGCGCGTTCGACCCCGTCCACGACCCGTCGAGCCGATTCGCCGAGCAGATGCGGATCAGCGCCGAGATGGCCTATTCGTCTCCCGCCCTCATGAAGCGCATCCGCGACCGAGTCTTCGACTGGGAGGTACTGCTGTCCGAGGTGATCTTCGAACGGCTCCCGGAGCCGCGGTCACACCGAGACGCCGAGTTGCTGGCGGCCTGGGCATTGAGTGCCTTGCGTGTCGCCTTCGAGCGGTGGCGCGAGGAGAACGACCCGTCACTCGAGCTGCTCGGACGTCGGCTCGACGACGCCTTCGAGGCCGCAACCACCCTGCTGGTCTCACGCCCGTCATGAACTCGGTGAGAATGACGCTGAGTGACGAACCTGTTGCAGCTCAATCGAATCGGTAGGTCGCCACTTTTCCGTGTCCCTGACGCCAGAGTTTCACGATATCGTCGATCCCGAACGTCGATTGTGTTGCGCGGGCAACTATGCGAGAAACCAATGCGCGTCCGACGAAACCGAATCTGCGTAGCGTCGCGATCCGCGGATACACGGCGACGAAGGGTGCGGCGTCGTCCTCGGTGTTGCCGATGAGCAGTTCGACGCGTGAGGCAGCGTCGCGCAGAGCAGCCGGAACGTCCACAGGGAGTGGCTCTTCGTCCGCTAGGGCGGTGGTACGGCAGCCGAGAAGCAAGGGAATGATGTGCGCGCGCGACTGCCGTCTGCATTGCTTCGTCGCCTCCCATTACCTCGGCCGTAGGCGCGCTGACTGCGTTGGCTCCCAGATGCGTTTCCGGCGTCCGCCGCGCTTCATGACAGTGAGGTGACCGCTCGTTGTGTTCATGGTTTTCGATGCAATCTTTCGATGTCAGTTGTCTTCCGACCAAGGCATCGTGGCTGCAATCATGTCTGCGACAGCAACGAATTTCGCTCTTGGCCGGGACTCCTGCGCTCCCCGCTCGCGCTCGAGGGTGTCGATCATGTGCCAACCCGCCCATCCGATCGGGTCTGCGTCGTTGTACGCCAACAGCAATTCCAGCGCGTCGCGTCCGTCGATGTCGCGCGACAGCACACCGCTGTTGAAGTCCTCCCACAGGCGAGCGACCGTCTGCTCGGCGCAGGCACGATTGGTTCCGATCACGCCCTGCGGTCCTCGCTTGATCCAGCCTGTGACGTAAGTGCCGTGCAGCGAGTCGCCGGTGGGGGTGATCACCCGGCCGTCGACATTGGGCATCACACCCTTGATCGCATCGTAAGGTAGCCCGCCGATGGGCGAACCCTTGTAACCGATCGAGCGCAAGATCAGCGAAGTGTCGATGAGATTCGAGTCCGACGCGACCTCGGGGCTTAGGGCACCGTTCGCGTGGAGATGGTTCGACGCCACCCGCAGTGCTTCGACTCGGTCTGTACCGACAATTTCGACCGGAGATGTCATGAAACGGAAAATAATTCGCTTGTCCGAAGCACGCGGACGCTGTACGTACTCTTGTGCGAGTTGCAACTTGAGTCCGGTCTCGTGATCGTCGTCAGCGGACCCGTCGAAGTCTGCTCCTTCGACAACAACGTCGATGCCGTCGAGGTAACCCAAAGCAAGGAACTCAGCCACCGAGAATGCTGCGTCTCGCAGACCTCGGCGGCCCAGTATCACGACCTCATTGATCTTGCTGTCGGACAATGCGTCCAGAGCATGCTGTGCGATGTCGGTTTCGGCCAGCTCATTACGACTCATCAGCAGCACTCTCGCCACGTCGAGTGCAACGTTGCCGTTGCCGACGATCACTGCCCGGTGGCCCGATAGATCGAAAGTGTCACCGGCATGGTCGGGATGGCCGTTGTACCACGCGACGAAGTCGGCTGCCGCGTAGTTGCCGGCCAGGTGATCACCGGCGATGCCGAGTTCGCGGCCTGTGTAGGTGCCCGCGGCGTAGACGACGGCATGGTGGTGCGCCAGGAGATCGCGGTGGCTCAGGTCTCGGCCGATCTCGATATTGAAATGACACGCGACCCGATTGTGAGTCAGCACCTCTTCGAACATCTCGACAACGGATTTCGTGCTCTGATGGTCTGGGGCGACACCAGCACGGATCAGCCCGTAGGGGGTGGGGAGCCGTTCGAAGAGGTCCACCTCCACGCCGTCGATCGCGACCAACTCCTTGGCCGCGTAGCACCCCGCCGGCCCGGAGCCGACTACTGCGACCCGAAGCGAGCCGGGCTTGACCGACAGTCTTTTTCCCTCGGGAGGCAGCGTGATGGGTGTGAGTGTATGTTGCTCGAAGTAGGCCGCATTGATCTCCTTGAACCGTTCCTGCGCAGGCGGCAGATCCGTGTCGAGATGGATTGCGTCCACGGGACATTCCTCCACGCACGCGCCGCAGTCGATGCATGAGGCCGGATCGATGTACAACATGTGACTGTTCAGATATTCGGCCGTGCCCCCGACCGGACGGATGCAGTCGACCGGGCACGCCGGAATGCAGCTGGCATCTCTGCAGCAGTTCTGGGTGATGACGTAGGCCATGTTGTCCCTCTTCTTGTCGATCTCGATCGCGGTCGGTCCCGGCCGAGCGAGACTGCGTAGCTGCCCGGTGTCCGGACGAGAATTCTGTTCGGGCGCAATGAAATCGGACGGGTTGACGCCTTGCAGTCTTGGCCCGGACCTCAGACGAGCACGTGAACCGCGCCGTCGGCATCGACCTCGACGACGTATGTCAGCAGCGCAACGGTCGCAGGAAAGCACAGCGGCTTACCTGTACGCAGATCGAACCGGGCCATGTGCAGTGGGCACAGGACTTCGCTTCCTTCGAGGTCGCTGTCCTCACCCAGTGACCATTGCTCGTGGGTGCAGCTGTCCGCGGTCGCGAAGTATTCGCCCCCCACATTCCTGAACAGCGCCACCTGAGGGTCGCCCTTGATCGTCATCGATGTACCGGGGGCCAATTCGTCGGCTGCACATGCGTATCGGCGTTCCATCGTTCGAGCGCTCTCCATTCCGAGTCCCACCACTTCCGTCGCGCAGCACATGTGCCGCATTCCACCAGGTTTTCGGGTCTCGAAAATCGTGCGTGTTCTCTCGTCGTCGTTCAAGCGCACGTTTCGACCGCCGGAACACCCGACGTCCGAGACCGGGGTGGTGCAGTGACGAACCTCGAAACTCGTAGATCGAACCGATTCGGTCGCGGATCGACGTTCCACTACTCGGCACGACCAATTCCGTTCCGGTCCAGAAGGTGTGAGATCGTCGGGTGGGTCCCGGTCGACGATCTGGCGGGTGTCTCGACGGTGCTGGTACGTGACATCTGGTCGGCACGCTCGGAGGATCGTGTCGACGCGTGTGAGTACAGCCGCACGGCGGATATGTCGGCCCGGTCAGCGAGGGCAGTGGTTGCTGATTTCCTCCCGCGCACGGTCTGTCGATAGGGCAGTCGGAGATGTCTCGTCTGCTGGTGCCCCTTGCGGGGCAGAAAGTCGTTCGACCGGACGTGGCCGGCCCATCGACGGGATCGCCAGTGCCACAACGGACACCAGGGCCATGGTCGCGGACATCGTCCCGAACGCCCACGTGAACCCCGACTCGGCTGGAACTCCGTCGAAGCCTGTGTTCGCTGTGATGATCATCGACGACACGGCGGCACCGGCCGAACCGCCGATATTGCGGATGTTGGCGTTCATGCCGCTGGCGACGCCTGTCTGCTCCGGCGGCACGGCGGCGACGACGAGCCCTGCCATGCAGGAGATCACCATGCCCTGCCCAAAGCCCAGTATGCCGTTGGCGACCAAGAAGTGCGCCATCGTGCCGTGCGCGAACGCCAGCGTTGCCGTGGCACCCGACATCGTCAGGCATCCGATGAACACAACCGTCCGCGCACCGATCTGGCGGGCCAGCCAGGGTGAGCACAGACCTGTCAGCACCATCGCTGCGGCCGAGGGCAGAATCAACAGCCCGGACTGTGTCACCGATGCGCTGAAGCCGTAACCGTGGGAGCTGTCGACCTGTGCGAACTGTGGCAGAAAAACGAACGCCGAGAACAGAGTCCACCCCAGCACAAGCGCCACGACGTTGCAGGTCCACACCGCACGCTTGCCCATCATCGCCATGTCGATGAGGGGAGCTTTGCTGTGTAGCTCGACATGTATCCACGCCCAGCACAACAGCACGGACAGCGCGATCGGCCCAATCACCTGAGCCGATGTCCAGCCCCAATGAAGCCCCTGGCTCAGCGGAACCAGAAAGGCTACGAGCCAGCTCGAGAGCAGTACAGCAGGCAGTACGCTGATGGCTGCTTGTGTGCGCACTGGCGACTCGGGGACAAGCAAGTAAGCTGCGACGGCGGCAGAGGATGTGACCGCGAAAGGCACCCAGAACAGGCCCGTGTAGCCGAACGCGTCGAGTATCGGACCCGCTACGACGACGCCTATGCCCCCTCCGATGGCTACCACGGACGCCGTGAACCCCACTGCCCCCGCGATCTTCTGCTCGGGGAACTCGTCACGGATGATCCCGAAGCACAGAGGTACCGCACCGCCACCGACGCCCTGCACGATCCGTGCGACGATCAGCCACCCGATGCTCGGGGCGAACACTGCCGCGAGGCATCCGAACGCCAGTGCAGACATCGATGCCACGAGCATTCGTTCTTTACCGACGCGATCGCCCAACCGACCGATTATCGGCGTGCACACGGCCGCAGAAATCAGGTAGGCGGTCAACACCCAGGTGACCGTGTTGCGGTCGGTTCCAAGGTGCTCGCTGATCGGACCCAGCACGGGCGAGGTCAGCGATTGGAGTAGTGAAAATCCGATCGCGGCACTGACCAACACCGCGAAAGTCAGCCGATAGTGAGACCGTCGCTGTGATGTTCTGCCCACAGATGACCTTTCCGTTCACGACGCGCGAAATGGCGACGGAGCAGCAACGCGTGTCTGAACGATGGGGCACCTGGCTCGCTTGCGCGAGTCACTTTTCTTCTCACTGGAACTTTTCGGCCACGGATTACCGGACGGCGACGAGCGAATCCACTTCGCGAGGTGTGGATGGCCGGCATCGGCGGTCGGCAACCGGGCGGCGCATTCGAGCAACTCGATCGAACGCAACCGCCCAACTGCTTTCGAGCGCGCCGCTCTAGCCGAGCATCAGTGCAGCCGCCGTGCGTGCCGGCTGGCCCACCAGGACTCCGAGGCCCCGTGCCACCTCATTCACAGCGGAGATCACGCCATCGTAAGTGCTTGCCGGGTCGCCGATTCGGGCGGTTTCCGCCGAGACGGCCGCAGCGGCGACGCCGTGTTTGCCGAGCTCCGCCAGTCCCTCGATTCCCGAGTCGTCCAACGCACGTCCGGCATCGTTCACGATGACACCCTTCGGTGCGATCTCGAGGACATAGAGCGCCATCGTCAGAGCGCCGTGTGACGCTAGCAAGAAGACGTCTTCTGGGTGGCGGCCTTGGACTCGCGACGAAGACCAGCAGGAGTATATGCCGCCCGTCGGCCCTTCGACGAGGGTGATGGTGCTTTCATCGACTATTCCATCGACAGTGCGGAACACACCGCGGGGCGCTTGCAGCATCGCCTCGGCGGCCCGCGTGCCGCTCATGCCGGATTCGATTCCGAGTGCCGCCCCGGCCCGGTTTACCCGCGACACGACGCCGGTGAGTAGGCCGTCTCCGAAGGCGATGCGCGACGACATGGTGGCGATAGCCGCGGCAGGCACATCGAAGTCGTCCGAGATAGGCAGTCCACCGACCCCCGCGTCGTCCAGTCCGGGGCCGGCTTCGTGAGCAATCCAGCCGCGAGCGCCTTGGCGAAGGGGCAGGACGCCGGTCGGCGCGCCGGCGAACGAGCCCCCGAGAACAACGTCATCGCGATGGTCACCGGCCTCGAAAGACGTCAATGAGTTGGCCACCAGAATGCGGCCGCGGGAATCATCCGCGTGCACGCGGTAATCGAAGTAGGCATCCTTCTTGTGTTCCATAGTGGATCCTCCATGTCGGTTGTGCAGTCGATTCAAGATTTGATGCTGAGGCCGGGCGGGATCGCACGATCGGGACGTGGCTTCGGACGTAGCCAGTGCAACCTGCCAATCGGCGATGGTTCGCCGCGTACAGCACCGAAATTCACGCTCGGAAGTCGATGTCGGGCCGGCGCAGCAAGTCCATGTTCGAGACCTGCTTCAGCGCGCGGTGTATCCGCCGTCCACGACCAGCTCCGAACCGGTGACGAACTTCGATTCGTCCGACGCGAGATACAACACTCCGTAGGCGATGTCGTCGGGTTCGCCGCGATGCCCAAGGGGGTGTGCCGCGATGAGTTTGTCTTCGTAGTCCGAGCCGACTTCGCCTTGCACAGCGACGACAGACGCGCTCATCGCCGTGGTGATGGACCCGGGGTGAATGGAATTGACCCGGATACCATCCTTCGCATAGGTGATGGCATCGGACTTGGCCATGAGTCGCACCGCACCCTTACTGGCGTGATAAACAGGAATCGCTGAGCCACCGACGATTCCGTTGATCGACGACACGTCGACGATGCTTCCGCTCTGCTGCTCGAGCATCGTGGGCACGGTGTACTTCGTGCACAGCCATGGGCCCCGAACGTTGACGGCGAAGACCTCCTCGAACTGCTCCTGCGACACGAGATGTGACGGACCGTGTGGACCAATGATGCCCGCGTTGTTCACCAGGATGTCGATACGACCGGAGGCGGCGAGGACCGCCGCTATCGTTTCGGCGACCTGCGTCTCCTGCGTGATGTCGCAGGCCAGGTAGGTGATCCCCTGTCCGAGGGGTGTTGCGGGTTCCTTGGCCAGATCGATTGCATAGACGGCTGCGCCCTCACGTGCGAGCAGCGAACATATCGCTCCGCCGATTCCGCCCAGCGCGCCTGTCACGACCGCTACCTTGTTCTCTACCCGGTTCATAGGTCTCTTCTCTCCTTCATCTGTTGTGGTTGTTCCGCGGAGTCCGCGGGTCTTGGTGGCTTGATGTCGGCCGCGGGATGGGGCTCCTCGACTACCGGATTGGTCAGGTGGCCTATGGACTCGATCTCTACCTGAACCACATCGCCCGGATGGATCCAGAGCGGCGGTTGGTGGGCGCTGCCGACACCTCCGGGAGTGCCAGTGGCGATGACGTCACCGGGGCTGAGCGTGGTCCACTCCGAGCAGTAGGAAATGATCTCGGCTACCGAAAAGATCATGTTCCCCAGGGTCGACTGTTGTACGATCGCGCCGTTGAGCCGGGTTCGGATGGTCAAATTCTCCAACCGAACGCCGATCTCGTCGGCGGTAATGATGTGCGGTCCGAACGCACCCGTTTTGGGGAAGTTCTTGCCCGGCGTGAATTGACTGGAATGGCGTTGGTAGTCGCGCACGGAGGCGTCGTTGAAGACCGAATATCCAAGAACATGATCCAGCGCGTCCTCGACGGCGATGTGGCGGCCCCCTGTGCCGATGACAACCGCTAATTCACCCTCGTAGTCAAGGGTGGCATTGCACCACGGCGCGAGGATTCCTTCGCCGTCGCCGATCAAGGTGTCGGCAAAGCGAGTGAAGATCGGTGGCCTCGACGTGGCCGGTCGCGCCATCTCAGCCATGTGGTCCGCATAGTTCAGACCAACACACAAGATCTTCCCAGGCTGCGGAATGGGTGGGAGAAGCTGTACGTCGCCGGTGTTGAGGCACGTCGCCGCACTCCGCCAGGCAGCGAACTCTTCTATGTTGCATGCGGTCAGGCTTGCTCGAAGATCGGGGTACGGGCTCACCGCACCCAGGTCGAAGACCGAAGAAGTGCCTTCCAAGACCCCCCAGGTGTATCTATTGCGGTGGTCAAATGATACGAGTTTCATCGTGATGCAACAGCTTTCGTTGATTGCTGCCGGTCCTGGGACTCAGATACGAAGACTACATCTTCCATGGCCGGCGGAGTCTTGACGTAGAAGATCTCAGCAGCAGAGTCGGAGACGTTCACGGTTCGGTGGAGCACCCCCGGCGGTGCCGTCACGGTTTGGCCGGGGTGGAGGTGGTGGACTTCCTCGCCGATGCTGATGCTGATCGATCCCTTCGTGCATACGAAGATCTCAGTGACGGTGCGGTGGTAGTGCTGGGGAAACGACTGGCCCGGCTCGAACTCGGCAACGCCTGCGGCACCGCCGCAACCGTGCAGATACGCAGACTCGATTCGCTCGGCATCGTCAGTCATCTCGGTCCACCAGCGGTAGCTTGGTTTGTCCGTCGTCGACCACGGTGGTGCTCTCGACGATGTACATCCGCATTTGTGTCATGAAATTGGCTGCGTCGGCGGCGGCCTCTGCTGCCTCGGGGCTGGCCAACGCAGCGTCGAGATCAGCTCGAGTTGCAAAGACCAATTCGGAGATCCCGTCGACAGTTGCCTCGGGTGCAGGCATTGCCCCACGTGCCACGGTGTCGATGGTGAGGTGCTGATGATAGGCAATCAGGTGGGGGAAGCGTGCCCCGATCGGGGCGTGGACGGTCCGCCAGTGTTCTCTGAAATCCTGCCGGCTCATCCCTTCTCGCTTCGTCAATAATGTCAGAGCGCGCACAGTCATTGTTGAGTTCCTTTCTGATTGATCACGCCGATTCGGGTGTATGGCGGCGATGGTCGGTGGATCGCTACGTCCTGGACTTTGCTGCAGGCCGGTCGTCTGTATGCGGGGCAGGCGCGTTTTCGTCAACAGCGACGCCCAAGACCTTGGTCGAGGCCAAAGCGAGTATGGCGGCAATGAAGAGGAACCCGGACATGATCGTGATGCCGACGGTATTGCTTCCGAATTGGTCCTTGGAGAATCCGAAGATGAAGGGGCCGACGAATCCGCCGAAGTTTCCGATCGAGTTCACCACGGCGAGGAGTACTGCGGCCATGACTCCGGTGAAGAGTGTGGTCTGCAAACGGTAGAACAACGGGGCGGCCGACTGCACTCCACAGAGCGCCAGAGTGAGGCCGATGAGGCTGATTACGGGGCTACCCACAAAGGCCGCGATGAGCATTCCTACTCCAGCAGCTGCCAACAACCCGAACAATACTCTGTTGCGGTGCTGTGTCTTTCGCGCAAAGCGTTCCACCAACAGGATTGCGATGAAGACGAAACTCCAGGGGATGGCCGAGAGGAGGCCACTGTTTACCGTGCTGGTGCCGAACGTCGCGGCAATAATCTGTGGAAGAAAGAAAGTGATCGCCCAGAAGCCCGTCAGAATCATGAAGTAAGTGAACGACAAGTACCAGGTCTTGGCATTTTTCAGCGCAAGCCCCACTCGCTGCCATTCGCTCAGATGTTCGTGTACGTCTCCTAAGGACTGACGTTCTGCTTCCCGGCGCGCGACCAAGAACTCGGCGTCGTCGTCGGACAGCCACTTGGCCTCTCGCGGATTGGAAGGTAAGGCGATGAGTATCAGAACGCCGATGATGACCGTGACGGTTCCCTCGGCGACGAATACCCAGCGCCACGCGGAGAGCGGGCTGATGTTGGTGAATACGTGCAGCAGTCCTGAGGTCAGAATGGAGCCGAAGGTGAATGCCAGCGGTACGGCCAACTGGAAGTACGCCAGCGGCTTCGTCTGCTTGCGTTTGCTGAACCAGATCGAAATGAACAACAGAATTCCGGGGCTGAGTCCCGCTTCGCACGCACCCAACAGGAACCGAAGAATTGCAAACTGCACTTCATTCTGAGCTAGCGACGTCAATCCTGTGACCATGCCCCACGAGATAACGATGCGGGCCAACCATTTCCGGCTGCCGTACTTCAACAACGCCAGATTGCTTGGTACCTCGAACACGACGTAACCCCAGAAGAACATGCCGGCAGCGAAGCCGAAGGCCGTTGCGGTGAGGCCCAGTGACTTGTCGATAGGTTCGGCCAGGATTGCGAGATTGGCTCGATCGGTTTGAGAGATGAACTGCATGAGGACGATAAGGGGGATGAGTCGCCGAAAAACAAGTCGAAGCAACGTGTTCTCTCGAACGTCGTCTGCCGTGAGTGCCAGTGAATCGCTACTTTGCGACATGACCGGCTCCTTTCGTCTGAGGGGTGCTTTCGCCGTGGCGGCCCCGGCCGACATCGATTCGACCGAGTGATGAACATGCTGCGGGGGCTGGAATGTGATCTGCAAGACTGCGTCCGACATATCCCGTATGGCGGTACGACAGCTGACTGGGTGTACCCAGCCGTCCCGTAGAGCGGGACAAAAATCCAAATAGGTCGCTGAATCCGGTTGATAAGTGAGCTACATCATTAGAAGTCGACTAGTTTTCGATCTAGGTGGTCTGCACGACCCGCAGTGCAGGACAACAACTCGATCCAGTCTTCGAGTTGTCCTGATGTAAGGGACGAAGTGTTGACCCCACTTGCCAACGCGCGTGAGTGCCACCGAGCCTGGTGAACGTCCCCCCGGTGCTGCGGCGGGATGGTGGCCGAGTTGTCGCAACACACGTTGCTACAGAGGAAAGGATCTCCGGTAATGGAAACCACGTACAAGGCTCTGAAAGTCAATCGCGGGTCGGACCTTATCCCAGCGTCCGGCCAGACGAAAAAGGCGCTGCGGTACTCCGGGGTGAGCGTGGATAACAGTGAGGTCGATGGCCTATGGTTCGGGCGAGTGGTCACGGGCGTCGGTGAGGTTTCCGACCCCCATCATCACGGCGAAGCCGAGACGGGCGGGTATGTGTTCTCCGGACGTGGTTTCATTCGCTTCGGGGAGCGGTACGAAACGGTGGTCTACCTGGAAGCCGGCGACTTCGTCTACGTGCCCCCGTTTCTGCCGCACATCGAAGGCAACGCCAGTGCTACCGAGGAACTCGTGTGGCTGACCACCCGGACCCCGGACAACATCGTCGTCAACCTCACCGATCAAGACGTCGCGGACATCGACCTCGATATCATGTAGCCGTTCGGCTGAACGTATGTGCTCGCCGCAGTGGTCGAACTGCGATCATGATGTCGGTTTCGACGGGCATCGGCGCGCATAGGCAGACCTTGCGATGATGGAACTGGGCACAACCTGCCCCCCGATTAGCGAGGTGACCAGTGTCCGCCGAAAACCAGTACATCATCGGATCCCTTGACACCGGTTTGCAGATACTCGAACTGATGCTCAATCGCGACACCGTCACGGTGACCGATATTGCCACCGAGCTCGGGGTCGCTCGATCAACGGCGCACCGTGCTCTGACGACACTCGAGCGACGACACTTCGTCGCTCTGTCGTCATCGGGCCGCGGATATGCCGCCGGGCCGCGGCTGGTAGAGATCGGGAGTCCGCGCTGCCTCGATCCGCAATCCCGGATCGAGGCTCGCCCGATTCTCAACCGGGTACTCGAAGAGACCGAAGAATCCGTACACACGTCTCTTCTTCTGGGTGACCAGTTGCTCGTCGTAGACGGTCGTCGCTCGAAGCATCGCGTAGACATTGGTTTGCGAGTGGGAATGGTTGCGCCCGCGCACGGTATGGCAGGCGGCAAACTGTTGTTGTCCTGCCTCAGCGACGACCAAATCTTCGCCCTCTTCCCTGACGAATCGCTTTTGCGACTTGGGCCGAAGACGTTGTCCACTCGGACGGCGCTGATGGACGACATCGCCGAGATCCGCCAGAACGGATATGCCGTGGCGGTTCAAGAGTCGGAGCGCGGGGTCAGTTCGATTGCGCTCCTGCTCTCGGGAGCCTCCTGGCGTGACCGTATGGCGATCGTCATCTCGGTACCGGTCGAGCGGGGCAGCTGGGAAGAACTCATGGTCCTCAAGGACCGTCTCCAGGGAATCATCGCCGATTCGTGAACCGTTCGCTATTTGAACAGGTTTGTACCTACTTCACGCGAATTATGCTGGAAGGAATGTTGGTCAAACAGGCTGCCTATGCGCTCAACGCGGCGGCGGCTCTTGACGTCCAGCAGTTGACTCTCACACTTGGAGTACGGGATTCGGCACGTATCGCCCACGAGAGATTTCATTGTTCACGGTCTATGAGGAGCCGATTGTGTTGGCTGATGTGATCGATCGCCCCGACGTGGCAGAACAGTGAGCGATACCGCGCTCATTCACTAGCCAATGAGACCGAGGTCGATATCCGACGCAGAGAGCGCGACTCCGTTCTCGCCCCATGCTCGGCCAGAGACCCGGACGGTGCGGTACACGCTCTGAAGGAGTACCTGCTTTCGACGGTCCAGGGTGTCGACCCCGAGATCGCGACGCTGATTCGCGACAAGCTCGCCGCCCACAGCCACTGATGCGTTACTCGAGTATTCTATGGCGATGCCGAGGGACACCATCGCGGAAAACTGCAGGACTCGAGCCGCGGGAGTGGGACTTACTCCTCGAGCGCTCGCAGCGCGCGCAGGTGCACCGCTGCCCACGAGCGGAATGGTTTCCAGCCCTCGGTGATCTCGTCGATCGAGCGTTCGGTGCCGTAGCGTTTGGTGATTTCGTCGCTCAAGTGGTTCTAGTTGCGCGGCAGCACATCGGGGAAGTTGGCCCCGCGAATCACCACGAGCTCGGCCGAGAACGGTCCCATCCCGAGGATCCTCTGCACCTGGACGAACGCTTCGGTCCAATGCAACGAGCGCAGGTGGGAGCCGGAGAGCTTGCCGTCGAGAGCGGCCTCGGCGACGGCATGCAGGTACTCGGCCTTGCGTCCGGGCAGATCGAGTGACGCTGCGAGCAGGGTGGCCGGAGACGGAAAGGCTCCGTCATCACCGAGCTGCTGCGTCAGTCGTATCTTGATCGCCGCCGCCTGCCGTATCTGCAGGCGTTGCGTCAGGACCGACCACACGGCAGCCTCGTAGGGCGAGAAGAAGCCGCAGGGCCGGAACCCGCTGAGCTGAGCCTGCGCATCTGCAATGACCCCATCGCGTGCCGCGACGTCGGGCCAGCCGCGCCCATCGATGTCTATCGAGAGCAGCCGACGAACCTGCTCGGTCGCGGCATCCAGCTCGCCCGGGCCCTCGACCACGATGCGGACGGACGGCCCGTCCTGGGTGATGACGGCATCGACTCGCTGCCAGTCGGTATCGCAGAGAAAGGCGGTGTGGATGCCCGCGTCATGCGTCTGGGATACCAGCCTGCCGGGGGTGAAACCCTCCCAGAATCGTTTGCTGGTCTCGAGCGACCAGGGCCCGGCAACCTCGTGAACGCTCTCGAGTCGAGTCATGAATCAGGCCTTGTCGTACAGAGTGAGGGCACAGGCGTCGGGTTCGGCGAAGGTGAACGTGCGGCCGAAGGGTTGATCAATCTTTCTTTCCTTGACTTCAGACCGTTCGGTTGTGTGGCCAGCATCGTGAGAACGCGTTCGAAGAACGCGGGCGAGGTGAGGCCGAACTCGATGAGGATGTCTTCGTCCCTCCCTCCGCCGTGGGGACTCCACCGCAACGCGAAGTCCAGCATTGCTCGTGAAACTTCTGATTCTGTGCCACGGTAGGTCTCTCCCTCGTACTGAGCAGTTGTGTGGAGGGCGGGGGATGCGGTTTCGTGCCGCTCGGTCAGGAGCGTCGATCGAACGTGCGCATTTGCGTAGTCACGAACGAATTGTCATGTCCGCGTCACCTTCCCACTGGCACGTCATGCATGCCGCATAAACGCTGGTGATGCTATCGGTCGGTGTCACTGCCCGCTGCACCACTTCTGCTTGGCAGCGGTTACCGCAGGATGGGCATCGCCGAGTGAAGTCGACCTCAGGGATTTGCCGGTATGTGGGCACGACGTTGCAGCTCCTCGTGGTTCCCGACCCTGAGTGTGGAATGTCGTGTAGGGCGTGTGTGCCCGAGAGCGTTTCGTCGATGGCTGCAGAGCAAAATTTGCCCAGCGTGGGTATTTCCCTTCGGTGCGCCCAGACTGTCTTCTCCTCGCGTGTCCAGACAAAGCGCGACCTGAACTATTTGTTGCAGGCACTCGTTCGATGCGTAGTCCGCTTGTGGTGATGAGTGTTTCGGTGGTCATAGGACGACGACCGATCGGAGGACTTCGCCGGCGTGCATGCGGTGGAAGGCCTGTTCGATGTCGGCGAGTCCGATGCGTTCGGTGACGAACTTTTCGAGCGGTAGCCGGCCCTGTTGGTACAGATCGACGAGCATCGGGAAGTCGCGTTCGGGGAGGCAGTCGCCGTACCAGGAGGACTTCAATGATCCTCCGTGGGAGAAGAAGTCGATGAGCGGCATGTCGATGCGCATGTCGGGGGTGGGGACGCCGACGAGGACGACGGTGCCGGCGAGGTCGCGACTGTAGAAGGCTTGTTTCCAGGTTTCGGGGCGTCCGACGGCGTCGATGACGACGTCGGCTCCGTGGCCGCCGGTGAGGTCTTTGACGGCGGCGATCGGTGCGGTGTGGGAGGCGTTGACAGTGTGGGTGGCGCCGAGTTCTTTCGCCCAGGCGAGTTTGGTGTCGTCGCGGTCGATGGCGATGATGGTCGATGCGCCGGCGAGGGCTGCTCCGGCGATGGCGGCGTCTCCGACTCCTCCGCAGCCGATGACGGCGACGGAGTCTCCGCGCGAGATGTTGCCGGTGTTGACTGCTGCTCCGAGGCCGGCCATGATTCCGCAGCCGAGGAGTCCGACGACGGCGGGGTCGGCGGTCGGGTCGACTCGGGTGCATTGGCCTTCGTGGACGAGGGTTTTGTCGGCGAAGGAGCCGATTCCGAGGGCGGGGGTGAGTTCGGTGCCGTCGGTGAGGGTCATTTTCTGTGAGGCGTTGTGGGTGTCGAAGCAGTACCAGGGTCGGCCTCGTTTGCAGGCGCGGCATTCTCCGCAGACGGCGCGCCAGTTGAGGACGACGAAGTCGCCGACGGAAACGTGGGTGACGGCGTCGCCGATGGTGTCGACGATGCCGGCGGCTTCGTGGCCGAGGAGGAATGGGAATTCGTTGTTGATGCCGCCGTCGCGGTAGGTGAGGTCGGTGTGGCAGACCCCGCAGGCCTGGATCTTGACGATGACGTCGTGGGGGCCGGGGTCGGGGATGACGATGTCGACGAGCTCTACGACGGCGTCCTTACTCCGGGCGATAACTCCCTTGCACATGGTGGTCATGAGTCTCCTTGGACAGTGAACGGTCAGGCGAGTTCTGTCTAAGGCGCAGGATCGTGATCCGGCGTCTGCGACGGTGCTTGCCGATGAGGCTCGTGAACTCTCGTGATGGATTCGTGGAACAGACGACTCAGCTCTTCGACGCTGCCAAGTCGAGCGCGATGTCGGTGATCAGATCTTCCTGGCCACCCAC
The DNA here is from genome assembly GCF_004563845.1 of Rhodococcus sp. 1R11. Classification (NCBI taxonomy): domain Bacteria; kingdom Bacillati; phylum Actinomycetota; class Actinomycetes; order Mycobacteriales; family Nocardiaceae; genus Rhodococcus; species Rhodococcus sp. 1R11. Next base: position 54,716 of record NZ_SPNG01000008.1, read on the forward strand.
AAGTCCACGTTCACCGACGGCGAGAAGGATTGCGCGCGTATCCAATCCATACTGCTTGGCGGCAGCCTCCGCATGACGTAGGAAGCTCGAGTACACCCCTGCATACCCGAGGGTCAGTGTCTCGCGGTCGACCTGAACAGGCCGGTCCTGCAGAGGCCGGACGATGTCGTCTGCCGCGTCCTGCAGTGCGAACAGGTCACAATTGTGCTTCCACCCGTGTAGGTCTGCGACGGCGATAAACGGCTCGATCGGGCAGTTACCTGCTCCTGCGCCGTGACCGGCGAGAGATGCGTCGACGCGGGTAACTCCCTCTTCCACCGCCACAACAGAATTCGCGACCGACAGAGACAGATTCTGATGTGCGTGAATGCCGATCTGGGTGTCGGCATCGAGGACGTCTCGGTAGGCACGCACTCGGTCGCGAACGCCGTTCATGGTCAGTCGGCCGCCCGAGTCTGTGACGTACACGCAGTGTGCGCCATAGGATTCCATCAGCTTGGCCTGCGCGGCAAGCTGTTCGGGCTCGGCGAGGTGCGACATCATCAAAAATCCGGACACATCCATGCCGAGCTCGCGGGCTTTGCCGATGTGCTGGGCGGAGACGTCGGCCTCGGTGCAGTGCGTCGCCACTCGGACCGAGGTGACACCGAGCTTGAAGGCGTGCTCGAGTTCCTTCACCGTCCCCACCCCCGGCAACAGCAGGGTGGTGAGTTTGGCGCGGTGCACCACTGAGGCGGCGGCTTCGATCCACTCCCAGTCGGTGTTGCTGCCCGGCCCGTACGTCAGGCTGTGGCCGGCGAGGCCGTCCCCGTGCGTGACCTCGATGGCGTCGACACCGGCGCTGTCGAGGGCGCTGGCGACGCGTGCAACGTTGTCGGGGCTGATGCGGTGACGCATGGCGTGCATGCCGTCGCGCAGGGTGACGTCCTGGATGTACAGGGCGGCGCCGTCGGTCGCGTTCGATCGCTTCGTGGTTTCGCTCATCGTGCCGCCTCCAAGGTCTTGTTCTCTGCAATCTTCTCCGCGACCTGCAGGGCGGCGGAGGTCATGATGTCGAGGTTGCCGGCATACGCGGGAAGGTAGTGCGCGGCACCTTCGACTTCGAGGAACACCGAGACCTTCCACAGGCCGGGCCCTTTGTCGACGCCGCCGGTCAAGGTGGCGACGGATTCTTCGTCGTCCAGCTGGGTGAATTGCACTTCTTGCTTGAGGCGGTAGCCGGGGACATAGGCCGAGACCTTGTCGACCATGTCCAGTACGGATCGACGAATCGAGTCCTGATCGGGGTTCGATACCAGCGCGAGCACGGTATCGCGCATGATCAACGGCGGCTCGGCCGGGTTGAGGACGATGATGGCTTTCCCCCGGGCGGCACCGCCGACCTTTTCGATTGCCTCGGAGGTGGTTTCGGTGAACTCGTCGATGTTTGCGCGGGTTCCGGGACCCGCCGATTTCGAGGCAATCGAGGCGACGATCTCTGCGTAATGCACCGGCGTCACGGCCGAGATCGCGGCGACGATCGGGATGGTCGCCTGCCCACCGCAGGTCACCATGTTCACATCGGGCGCACCCAGATGCTCCTCGAGGTTGACTGCGGGAACAACGTACGGTCCGATCGCCGCAGGAGTGAGATCGATCAGCCGCTTGTTGTACGGCCGGAGAGCTTCTTCGTTCGCGACATGGGCTTTGGCGGAGGTCGAGTCGAAGATGATGTCGATGTCGGCGAAGTCGGGGTGATCGATCAGCCCCTGCACTCCCGAGTCCACAGTGCTGATACCCAGTCGGCGTGCCCGGGCGAGACCGTCGGAGGCAGGGTCGATTCCGACGAGTACCGCGATTTCGACGTTCATGGCTACACGTTTGAGTTTGATGACGAGGTCGGTGCCGATGTTGCCGGATCCGATCACCGCTACTTTGGTCTTGCTCATGATGTCCTTCGATTCTGTGTGGAGGTTCGTCCGTCGTCGATCACGCGGTGAATGTCGCTGTGACGTCGCCGATTCCGGATATGGACGCGGTGTACGTCGAGCCAGTGGTGACGGGGACCATCGGGCCGAGGGCACCGGAGAGGATCACTTCGCCGCCTCGCAGCGGCGAACCGTAAGACAGGCTGGTGTTGGCCAACCACACCAGCGCCTCCCACGGGCTACCCAGGCAGTCCGAGCCCTTGCCGGCAGAAACCTGTTCACCGTCCGCGGTCATGGTCATGGTGACCTCGGCGAGGTCGGGTGCGTCGGCGCGAGAAATGCTCTCCCCCAACACATAGAGCCCTGATGATGCATTGTCGGCGACGGTGTCGGCCAGGCTGATATCCCAGCCCGTGATCCGGCTGTCGACGATCTCGAACGATGCGAACACCCGGTCGACGAACGATGGCGCTTGTGCTGCGGTGATCTTCTCGTCGATGTCGGAGGACAGAATGAATGCGATCTCGGCTTCGATGCGCGGTTGCAGCAGCCGGGCAGAGTCGACGGGGCCGTCGCCGGAGACGTCGAAATCATCGAGCAGCACTCCGAAGTCGGGCTGATCGACCCCGAGCTGTTTCTGCACGGCGGGCGAGGTCAGCCCGATCTTTCGGCCGACGACGGTGCGACCCGATGCCAGGAGTGCATCGATGTTGCGTGATTGGATGCGGTAGGCGGCGTCGATATCCTCGCGTCCGATGAGGTCACGGACCGGAGCACACGGGGTGGCCGTGTTGGCGGCGGCGGCCAGACGGTCGGCCGCTTCGCTGATCGTGTGTTGTTCCACTGTGGTCATGATTTTCACGCTATTCACGATCGGCCGTCGCGGATAGGATCTGTCCCATGAAACGGGATGCGTTATCGGTGTTGCAGCGATCCGCTTTGATCTTGGAGGCTTTTCCCGGGGGCTGTGCTCTTACGCTGGCCGAGGTGTCTACTCGCACCGGATTGCCTCGCTCGACGACGCACCGGTTGTTGGTCGATCTGGCAGAACTGGGTTGGATCATGCGTATCGGCAAAACATTCGAGCTTGGAATGTCGCTGTTCGAGCTCGGTGAGCGAGTCGGACTCAAGCATCGATTGCGCACCGCTGCACTGCCGTTTATGCAGGACCTGTTCGCAGTGACCGAACAGACGGTGCACCTCGCGGTCCGAGACGGTCACGACGCGGTGTACGTGGAAAAGATTCACGGCCACTCCTCGCTACCCTTGCCCTCGCAGATCGGCGGGCGACTACCGCTGACGTGTACTGCGGTCGGGAAGGCGCTGTTGGCATCGGAGGACTCGGCTGTACAGAACGAGATCCTCGCCCGGCCGTTCCGCCGCTTCACCCCGCAATCGATCACAGACCCTCGAATTCTGTCCAAGCAGCTCGATTCGATACGACGGACCGGCGTCGCCATCGAGCGAGAGGAAGCAGCCATCGGTGGTTGCTGCCTTGCTGCACCGGTACTTGTCTCGAAGAAGGCTATTGCCGCAATCTCGGTATCCGTTCCCAAGGCGAGCTTCAGCCCTGAATTGCTTGCACCCGCTGTCCGGACTGCCACTTTGGCACTGGGGCGATTGCTTGCACGTGTGTCTGCCGAGTGACTTGCGAGTTCGGCCCGCAAGGAGTGAACTCGGTAGGGCTCGCCACGGATAACGGTGAATTCGACTCGACTCGGATCGAAAAGAAATGTTCGGTACCAGCATCACGAACGTTCTCCGTGGCCGCTCCAGGGGTACGCTTGCTACGTGGACGAACCCCGCCTGCTCGATGGTCGGCTGAAGATCAAGCACATGCTACTTGTGGACGCGGTGACAAGATTGGGCACAGTTGTAGGGGCGGCCGGATTTCTGCATATCACGCAGCCCGTGGCAACTCGGAGCTTACATGAGCTGGAATCGATTCTTGGTGTGACGTTGTATGAGCGCGGCCCTCGGGGGGTGCGCCCAACCATATATGGCAAGGCCTTCACTCAGCATGCGAGGGCGGTGCTCGCCCAGCTCGTCCAAGCGCAGAAACACATCGCAGAACTTGCCGATGCCGATCGTGGAACCGTGGTAGTCGGGTCGCATCTAGCTGGATCGAATATATTGCTGCCCAAAGCTATTGCAACCCTCAAGGTGGATCGTCCGCAACTGACCGTCATCGTACGTGAAGGCACACCGGAAGTGTTGTTGGCAGAACTCGAAGCTGGGAAAGTGGATCTGATCGTCGGCCGATTGACATCCCATTCCGACGCCCGGGTCATCCGTATTGCTCTTTACAGTGAATCGGTACAACTTGTCACACGTGTCGACCATCCGTTGACAGATGTGAAGGAACTGAAATTTTCGGATACTGCGGGCTACCCGTGGATCTTTCCCGGTGTCGAGACTGCACTCCGTAGCGAGTTGGAAGAGTTCTTCGCACGGAACGATATGGAACTGCCGACCAATCGTGTCGATGCGACGTCATTCCTGACGGTGAGGCAGCTGCTGCTGGAAACGAATATGGTCGCGGTATTGCCGAGTCTGATTCCTCGCGCTGATTCGCGCCTGACTACTCTTCCAGTCACACTGGATCAGATATCTCACAGAGTGGGGTTGACTCTGGCAGTCAATCGTCCGCTGAACCCTTCGGCTGATGCGTTGGTGGCTCGATTGCACGAGACAGCCGACGACATTGCGAGCCCCCGACTCGACGGCTGATTCCGCTCGGAACATCTACTGTGGATGTACGGGTGTGTCATCCACGAATCAAGCACAACAGCATCTCGACGGTCACCGATCGAGATGGGTGGGTCTCGAAGCACCGATGTTCGTTCCCCGCCCAGCACGCCTGCGGACGCGTGATGTTCGAGGTGCCGCGGTAACACGCCAAATTCCGATAAGCCCAGGAATTTCAGTCCAGCCCGAGGAAACGTTCAGCGTTTCCCCTCGCGATCATGTGACGACCGGACTCGCTCAGGAACTCGCTCTTGCGCACCACTTCACCGACCGGACGTTCGCCCAGTGGATACGGGTAGTCACTGCCCACCATCACGCGGTCCACTCCTACTGTGTCGACCAACAGCCTCAACGCACGCTCGTCGAAGACGACCGAGTCCACGTAAAATCTTCCTAGGTAATGCGAGGGCGGAAACTCCGACGTACCGATGATGTCGTTCCGGCCATGCCAGGCGTTTTCCATTCGGCCCAACCAGAACGCGAAAGATCCACCACCGTGGGCAAATCCGATTTTGAGACTGTCGTCGATCTTGTCGAACACACCTCCCAGAATCAGCGCAAGTATCGACAGATGCGTTTCGGCGGGCATTGCGGTGAGCCACTGTGCCATCCACCGGTCCAGGCGCGGAGAGCTGGCCATGTCCCACGGGTGCACGAAGACCGGTACGTCCAGCGACGCACAGTGCTGGAGGAACGTCACCACGCCCTCGCTGTCGAGATCCAGGTCGCCGACATGATTACCGATCTCGACACCGCGGTGCCCGTTCGCAATGCAGCGTTCCAGTTCACGGCACGCTGCGTCGGTGTCCTGTAAAGGCACCTGGCAGAAAGGAATCAACCGATCAGTCGCCGGTTCCACGATATCCAGTGCGAGATCATTGAAGATCCGTGCAATGCGACTTGCCTGCTCGCCGCTTCGGCCGTAGTTGAAAAACGCGGGCGTCGGCGATACGACCTGCGTATGGACGCCATCGGCATCCATGTCTTTGAGACGCACTTCAGCATCCCATGCATCGGACCGAATGCGGCGGAACTCCTTGGTTCCCATCATGATCATGGCTTCGGTTTCCGACTCGACCCTCAACCACGGTGCTTGGGCCCCGGCATCCTCGGTCAAGTCCGGCCACCCATTGGGAACGTAGTGGGTGTGGATGTCGATCAGGTTGCTCATGTGTTCAGCCCTTACCGGGATGGAGCGTGCCGCACTTGTCGCACGTGCGAGCCTCTTCGCTCTCGTAGAACTCGACGAACACCGGTGGGAGGTCGGACACGATGTCGCGCACCTGAAGTTCGACCTCATGAATTTTGTGGTCACATTCGAGGCAGTACCACTGAAACTTCTCGAGGGTGCCTTCTTTTCGGACACGTTCGATGACAAGGCCTATGGAGCCGACGGTGGGACGCTGAGGCGAGTGAGGGACATTCCCCGGCAGCAACCAGGTTTCACCCTCACTGATGTCGACGCGCTGGGGGCCGTCGTCAGTCATGACGTTGACGTGAATGTCTCCTTCGAGCTGGTAGAACCACTCCTCGTAGGGGTCGAGGTGGTAGTCGGTCCGCTGGTTGGGGCCACCGACGACCTGCACGATGAAGTCGTCTCCCAGCGCCATCGTCTGATTGTTGACAGGCGGCTGCAAGAGGTGGCGGTTGTCGTTGATCCACTTGGTGAAGTCGATGACTGGAGGAATTGTGGTCATGGTGTGGTCTCCGTTTCGTCGGATTCTGGGCGCTTCGCGGCGGGCACGTACGCCACGCCGGAAATTTCGATGAGCAAGTGTGGGTGTGGTAGTTGATGCACTGCCACAGTCGTTCTGGTCGGACCGTCTTCGTCGAACCACTCGGCGTACACCTCGTTGTATCCACCGAAGTCGTTCATCGACACCAGGTACGAGGTGACCTGAACCAGATCACCGAGAACCCCGCCCACTTCCGCGAGGATCGACTCGATATTTTCGATGACTGCACGGGTCTGCTCTCGAATGTCGAGGGCCGTTGTCCCCATCTCGTCGACCTCGACGCCGGCAAAGGTGTTGTCGGGCCGACGCGAACTGGTGCCAGAGACGTACACGAAGTCACCGACCACCTTGACGTGCGGAAACTTTCCGCGCGGCTTGGCCAGCTTCTCGATGACCTGCGCGCCGCTCATTGCCTCACACCGATCACTGTGACGGTCCCGAGGCCGTCGATGCTGCACTGCGCGACGCCCTCGTCGAGTCGCACAGCTGCTGTGGCAGCGCCGGCCAGAATTACGTGACCCGCGCGCAATGGAATTCGGCGCCGTCGAGCGATGTCGAGCAGTGCATGGAGAGCGCGCGCTGGATCGCCCAGAATTGCTTCGGTGGAACCGAGTACGGTCTGGTCACCGACTTCCATCCGCACGGAACGGTCTGCGACGTTCTGTAGCGGCAGCCATCGTCCGATCACGTAACCGGCCGCACTGGTGTTGTCCGCGACGACGTCGGTGTAGGTGAAGCGGAAGTCGCGGTAACGCGAGTCGATGATCTCCATCGCCGGAGCCACCGCGTCGACGCAGGCTTCGATGTCGACGTTCGGATCGTCGATATCTACGTCTTTCGACAGACGGTAAGCCACTTCAGGTTCGATCTTGGGATGGATGAATTCCGATAGGTCGATTTCGCCGCCGTCATTGACACACATCGCGTCGGTCAACTGGCCGACGATGACCTCCGAGACGCCCATCTGCGCCATCTTCGCCTCGCTCGTGAAGCCGAGTTTGATGCCCACAATCGATTCACCACGCTCGGTGCGTAGTTCGAGGAGCTCGTTTTGGATCCTGTAGGCCTGGTCGATATCGATGGTGTGATCGTCGGCGAGGCTCGGGGTGTCGGTGCGTCTCTGCTGTGCGTCGTCGAGGCGACGTGCAAGCGCGGTTTCGGTGCCTTTCAGGGCTGTCATGACGCCTCACTCATTTCTGCACATTATTTGCGGTTTCGATATTCACAGCTGCACGCACACATTCGTGGGTTCGGTGTAGAAGTGCAGCGAGGACTCGCCACCTTCACGTCCGATGCCCGACAACCCCATACCACCGAAGGGTGATCGCAGTTCGCGTGTGAACCACGTGTTCACCCATGAGATTCCGACGTTCATCTTCTGCGCGACGCGGTGACCACGACGCAGGTCGTTGGTCCAGACGGAGGCTGCAAGGCCGTACTCGGTGTCGTTCGCCAGAGCGATCGCTTCGGCTTCGGTCTCGAACGGAATGAGCGCTGCGACGGGTCCGAAGATCTCCTCGCGCACGGTGCGATCCTTGTTGGTCAGGCCTGTCCATAGAGTAGGTTCGATCCAGGATCCGCCGGACAGGTCCTGCCCGAGATCCGGAATGCCCCCGCCAGTGAGCACTTTCGCGCCTTCTTGCTCAGCGATTTCGAAGTAGTCCATGACCTTCTTCCGGTGCGCCTGCGAAATCAGGGGACCGGTGGTCGTATCGGCAAGCGTCGGGTCGCCGAGACGCAGTGCCGCTGCCCGCTCCACGAGCCCGCCGGCGATGTCATCGAAGATGCTTCGATGCACGTATACCCGTTCGGTACACAGGCAGACCTGGCCGGTATTGGCGAACACCGATTTGGTGAGGCCGGTCAGCGTTTCCTCGATGTCGACGTCGTCGAACACAATCGCGGCGTTCTTCCCGCCGAGTTCGAACGAGACTGGCCGAACCCGCGGCGCAACGGTTTTCATGACATTCGATCCCGTTGCCGAGGAACCTGTGAAGGTGACTCCGTCGATACCGTGGTGTGTGGTCAGAAACTCCCCGGCGGAGTTTGCGCCGAACCCATGCACGACGTTGTAGACGCCGCGGGGCAGCCCGACTTCTTCGAGCACCTCTGCGAGTAGGGACGCCGTTGCCGGCGTTTCCTCGGAGGGCTTGACGACCACGGAATTTCCGCACGCGAGAGCGGGTGCAACCTTCCAAGTCAGCAGAAGCAGCGGCAAGTTCCACGGAACAATAACGGCGACAACTCCGAGCGGCTTGCGGATCGCATAGTTCAGCGCCTGTTTGCCCCCGGCGAGGTCGGTGACGAAAGATTCTTGACCGGCTGCGGCGGCGACGTCGGCGAAGGTGCGGAAGTTCGTCAGGGCACGCGCGACGTCGAGTTCGCGTGCCTGCGTGATCGGCTTACCGGTGTCCGCCATTTCTGCGGCCACGAACTCCTCGAAACGCTCCTCGATCCGGTCGGCGGCGCGGCGCAGCAATGCCGTTCGCTCTCGGACAGGCGTATCGGACCAACCGTTGTCCAGGGCGCGTCTGGCGGAAGTCACGGCCCGGTCGACCAAAGCTTTGTCGGCCTCGTGGACCCGCCCGAGCACGCGGCCCGTTGCGGGGTCGACTTGATCGAAGCTCGAAGATTCGTCGGGTTCGACATAGGAGCCGTCGACGTAATTGCGAATCCAACCGTCGAATTGTGAGGCCATGTTATCTAGTTTCCGCTCTGTCACGTGTCAAAAATCGTTTGTGTCCAGATATGCCGCCTATACCCTGAACGTAGGCGACGCCTGCAGGGCAGTTGTTCTCGCCGCTCCCGCTTTTGGTGCCGGCTCAGCGCCTTGTGGGCTGACCGCTTCGAGATGGGTCCGGGTTGTCTCAATACTGATACTTGACCCACATTCTGACCAATGCGACTTTCTCGTGCAGCTATCCCAGTCTTGGTATGTCAACTTGCAATACGCGAGTCTGCACTTGGGTACCCGCCATGCTCAGGCTGCTAGCCGTGACGTCGAAGAGCGGTGCAGTTGTTCTGAACTGGGTATGGCCGCGCCTTGCGCGCACCACCAGTTTCGATGGCCATAGAAGTAACGCACCGCGGACGCCCGACGGGCGTCCGCGGTGCGTCGCTATCGAATGACGGGCACCGTTACCGACATCGTGCTTGTTCACTTATTGCATGTTTTCGCATGCGGTGGCGACATTGGTTCGCGCCGTGCGAGGGACGTCGCCTACACGGTGTCGCCGGCCAATCGTTCACCGAAGAGGAAAGCTTTTCCTGCGGAGTAATGACTGTTCACGCTCAGATGCTCGGCAAAGCGCGCGTCGCCTAGTGCCGCTGCCGAGTCGGCGGCTGAGCGCCACTGCACATACTCGACTATTCGATCGCTCCGGAGGTCGCGAAAGAAGCTCGCCGAAACGAAGCCGTCGAGATTCTTGATGTGGTCGCGCGTCTCGCTCTCGTTGTACTCGCCGACCCACCCTTGTTTGCCGCTGACGGGTGTCATTTTGATGATCTCGGTCGCCAACTCGGCCTGATAGCGCACGGGGTCGACGTGAGTTGACGCGTCTGCCGTCACCGTGGCGCTGAACTGGTAGATCCCTTCGTCTATCAGGAGGTCGTCGACGAACTCGCTCTTGGTTCGAGCGCGACTCAGTTCCGTGGAAAACGCCTCGGCCTCGCTGCTACTGCGCCAGAAAAGAAACCCCATGAGAAGTTCGGTGTCGGTGGTGGAGGCCGGACCGAGCGCCCGGCCCTGCGCGAGCCAGATCGTTCCGCCATACCCGGGCAGCGGCCGCGCAAGCGCATCGGTAGAACTCACGAGGCCAGCCCATTGTGCCGCTCCGTCGCGCGGGGCTGCGTCAGCACTGATTACAACGGCAAAGGGAGACTTATCGAAGCTGACCTCGTGCATGTCAATTACCCACGATTTCCCGGCACAAGATCATGGTCATGGTCGTCAAGCAGACCAGCAGTGACGTCGAGCTCGATGTCGATCCGATTGCCCGCCAAGACTCCCTGTCGATCCAGCGGAACGGGGAAGCGGACTCCGAAGTCCTGACGATTGACCTGCCCTGTGGCAAGAAATCGAACGTTGTAGCGTACGTTGGCGTCGCGCTCGAACCTGAGCTGTGTCACCGCCAGCACTACCGGGCGAGTTACTCCGCGAACGGTGAGAGAGCCGTGGACTCGAACTTCGTTGCCACTGGGTTCGATCGAGGTCGAAGTGTAGGTAATGGCTGGGTGGTTATTCGCATCGAACGGGTCCTTGGCGAGCGTTCCCTCATCACGTTTGGCATTGAAAGTATCCATCGACCGCACTTGGACGCTTGCCTGGACGGCAGTCTGGGTGACATCGGGACGAGTGACGATCTGGCCGTCGAACTCGGTGAACACACCGTGCACTTTCTTCGCGATCAAGTGGCTGATCGAAAACTTGACCGCACTTCGCTGTGGATCTATCACCCACGTGCCCGTCATGTAATCGCCGGATACTTGCGTCATGTCTCTCTAGCCTCCAAGTCGTGTACTACGAATGTATGTCCGTCGCATCCGAGCGTGTCGATCGCTGGACCCGAGTAATTGTCGGCAGCCCGGAGACTGCTGAGCATCCGCCCTCGATAGTGCTCGTACAGCAATCTCACCTTCCTCGGGATGGAGGGAGGGCCGCCGCTCGCATGGATACGCGTCCTAAGGACGGATCAACCGATCCTCGGGAATCACTGCTATCGCTGTAATTTCGATCAAGGCATCCGCTTGCCACAGGCCAGTGGTTCCGATTCCGGCCATCGCCGGATAGACCGGCCCGGCGAGTTCGCGCCACACGCGTCCGATCTCCCGGCCGTGCGCCTGATAGTCGGGAATGTCGGTCAAGAAAATCGTGATGTTCACCAGGTCTTCGGGTTGTCCACCCGATGCGGCCAACGTGGTCAGAACATTCGAGAAGGACTGGCGAAATTGTTCCACTATCCCGCCGGGGACGATGTTCATGTTTTTGTCGAGGGCTGTCTGCCCACCCAAGTAGAGCGTGTTGCCTGCCAGCGTGCCGTGCGAGAAGCCCTTGGGTGTCGGCAGTTGAGGCGGATTGACAGTGTGGTGGGCCATGAGTGGTCCTTCCCGAAGGTCGCCGGATCTGTATGTTGACAACAAGTATTGCGCACTTGCGACGATCGTGCAAAACTCAACACACGATCGGTCGGAAGGATTTGGATGAGGCTCGCGACACTCGAACTCGACAACGGGGACACCGTTGCAGCGGCGGCGTATGCAGGCGGCTGGGTGGCTCTACCTGCGCCGTCGTTGTCCGAGCTGCTCCGCACGGGCTGGACTGCGCCCACCTCCGGTGTTGTGGAGGGCCCGCAGGTGGCCGGCACTCTGGTCCTTCCGCTGCCGGCACCGACCAAGGTGATCTGCTGCGGATTGAACTACGGCGAGCACATCGCCGAGACCGGTCGTGAGCTGCCGACCCACCCGACGTTGTTCGCGAAGTTCGCCGACTCTCTCATCGGGCCGACGGACGACGTGGTGATATCAGGGGACGTCAACGCCGACTGGGAAGCCGAACTGGCTGTGGTCGTGGGCCGGACGCTGACGCGCGCTTCGCGTGCCGAGGCAGCCGAAGCGATCTTGGGCTACACCGTCGCGAACGATGTCTCGATGCGCGATTGGCAGCGCCGCACCCTGCAGTGGTTTCAAGGAAAAGCCTGGGACGCAACGACTCCGGTGGGCCCGGTCGTGGTGACGGCAGACGAAATCGACCCGACCGCGGGGATCACGATCACGTGCCGGGTCAACGGCGTCGAGGTCCAGCGCGACAGCACGAGCACATTGGTGTTCGATTCTGCGGAACTCCTCTCGTACATATCGACATTCACAACTTTGCGTGCCGGTGATCTCGTACTCACCGGCACTCCTGGTGGAATCGGCATGGCTCGCGAGCCGGCCTGGTTCCTCGCCGATGGCGACGTCCTCGAAACGGAGATCGAGGCCATCGGAACCCTCACCAACACAGTCCGGGTCGCCGAGCCGGCCTCACCAGCAAGGAGAACAGCATGACAACCCAGTTCGATTCCAACGCCGGATACCGTCTGGAAGGCGACAACTCGATCTACGCGAGCGCAGGTGGTCAGGTTGTTCCTGTCGTGACCCGGGCCGGCCAAGAGGACGGCCGCACCGGTCAAACGGAGGGCGCTGTACGAATCTCGGGCGTCAGTCCGCAACACACACCGGCCACGAAGATCTGGTACGGAAAGGTCAGCAACGAACCCGGATATCGTTCTCTCGCTCACCATCACGGGGAGGCCGAGACCGGTGGTTACGTCCTCTCGGGTCATGCCCGCATCTACTTCGGCGAGAACTACTCGGAGTACATCGACATGAACGAGGGCGACTGGGTCTTCGTGCCGCCGTTCATGCCCCACATCGAATGCAATCTGAGCCGTACCGAGCCGTTGCATTGGCTGACCACGCGAACACCGGACAACATCGTCGTCAATCTGCCTGAGGTGGATGATGATTCGCTTCGTGACTGGTCGAACCGGCCGTGACGCAGTCGGTGGCGACCTCCGCCATGTTCACCAGATGCGTGTCGTTGGCCGAAGTCGAGCCTCGTCGAGCCGACCTCGGGTTCACCGCGCACACCCAGGAGTGTCCGTGGCCCAAAGCGTACGGCGGCGACATGGTTGCCCAGGCAGCAGCCGCGGCCATGCGTTCGGTGTCCGACGGTAAGTCGATGCACTCGATGCACTCGTATTTTTTGCGGCCCGTCGACATCGATGCAGAGGTGCATTACGACGTCGAGGTGATTCGTGACGGTCGCCGGTTCTCCACCCGGCAGGTGCGCGCATATCAGAACGACAAAGTTGCCTACATCGGCACGGTGTCCTTCGCGGCCGGCGGTCGTAGTGGGTCTTTGAGCAGCGCAGTGCCCGCGAATGTTCCGGCGCCCGAATCGCTTCCGACGTCGGCGCAATACCTGGCAGACCATGCCATCTCGGACGAGAACACGATGACCACGGTCTCGAAGGACTACTGGTCGGCGGGACGTAGCTTCGACATGCGGCACGTGCCGGGTCCGATCTACCTCGATATCGAAGGCGGGCGAAGCCCGCACCAGGCCATCTGGGTGCGCCCCTTCGACCGGTTACGTCCGGTGGACGGTCTGTCCGATGCGCAGAGGGACCTCGCCGCGCTCGCCTACGTCTGCGACTACACCATCCTCGAGCCGGTACTTCGTGCGCTGGGTCATCCGTGGGCCGAGAAGGGGCTTGTCACAGCCAGTCTCGATCATGCGATGTGGTTTCACCGCATGCCCGAGCCGGGGACGATGGACGGATGGTTGCTCTACGCACAGGAGGCAGTCGCCGCCGATCGAGGTCGCGGTGTCGGCCTCGGCAAATTCTTCACCCCTGAAGGAATCCACCTGGCCACCGTCGTCCAGGAGGGCATGATCGATGCCGAGACGACAGGAGCCGGGCAATGACCGCGGACACAGTACAAGCTCTCACCCCAAGCGCACACGTCGACACGTTCGCGCGAGACAACCTCCCGCCCGCCGAATTGTGGCCGATCCTCGAATTCACGACCCCGGAACTGCAGTATCCGGAGCGGCTCAACGCGGGGGCCGAGTTGATCGAGCGCGCTGTCGAGCAATTCGGCGAGCATCACCACGCTCTTCGCACCCCAGCTGGAACAGCCTGGACGCTCGGTGAACTCCGAGACCACACGCACCGGATCGCCCGGGTGCTCACCGAGGACCTCGGACTCGTTCCCGGCAACCGCGTCTTGCTGCGTTCGCCGAATACACCGATAGCAGTCGCGGCATGGCTCGCGATCATCGAAGCAGGCGGCATCGCAGTTGTGGTGATGAGCGCGCTTCGCTCCCGCGAACTGGCACCGATCGTGGCCAAGACACGCCCGGTCATCGCACTGGTGGACTCGCGATTTGCGCACGATCTGCACACGGTGCGCGACGAGGGGCATCCCGAACTCGTGGTGGTTCCCTTCGGAGGAGACGCGTCCGACGATTTGATGGTTCGTTCGGCAGTCAAGCCCACCGACTTCGTGGCCGTGGATACCGCAGCAGACGACGTCGCGCTTCTGTGCCCGACATCCGGCAGTACCGGAACCCCCAAGATCACGATGCACTTTCACCGCGATGTGCTCTCGATAGACAACACGTTCGGCAAACACGGCCTCGGCTTACGGCCGGACGACGTGGTCGCGTGTACTGCACCGATGGCGTTCACGTTCGGCCTGGGGATGCTGGTGGTGTTCCCGTTGAGAGCTGGTGCCTGCGCTCTGCTCACCGAAGCGGTGGCACCCGCGGAACTCGCCGACGTGGTTCGTAGCGAGGGAGTTTCGGTTCTTGCCACCGCCCCCACGGCGTACAAGCAAATCATCAAGGCTGGGAAGATAAAGCAGCTGGCCGATCTTCGGGTCGCAGTCAGCGCAGGTGAGCACATCTCGGCGGGGGTGTGGAACGGCATCCGAGACGCCGTCGGTCTGGAGATCGTCGACGGAATCGGCGCCACAGAACTGCTGCATATCTTTCTGTCCACCGCCGCGGCGAGTGAGATTCGCGAGGGTTCGACAGGTAAGCCCCTGCCTGGCTATCGGGCCGAGATTCTCGGTGACGACGGCGAGCCGGTGCCAGCAGGCATACCGGGTCGACTGGCGGTGATCGGTCCGGTCGGGTGCCGATACCTCGCCGACGATCGTCAGCAGGAGCGGGTGGAGAACGGTTGGAACGTCACCGGTGACACCTTCTACCGCGACGAGGACGGCTACTTCTTCTACTGCGCCCGCACGGATTCCATGATCGTGTCCTCCGGTTACAACATCGGCGCGCCCGAAGTGGAGGCGTGTATCGATATGCATCCGGACGTCGTGGATTCGGCCGTCGTCGCCGAGCCGGACGCCGAACGCGGCCAGATCGTCAGCGCATTCGTGGTACTTCGCGCGGGAGTTGCCCACGATGCCGCGGCCATCAAATCCATTCAGGATCACGTGAAAGCGGAACTGGCACCGTACAAGTACCCCAGAAGAATTCGCTTCATCGATGCTCTGCCGAGGAATTCCAGCGGCAAGCTTCAGCACTTCAAACTTCGCGAAACGATACAGGAGAACACACCATGAGGATTGCCATCGTGGGTGGGGGCCCCGGCGGTCTGTACTTCGCCGCCCTCGCCAAACAACTCGATGCAGGTCATGTCATCGACGTATGGGAACGTAATGCGCCGCAGGACACGTTCGGCTTCGGGGTGGTGTTCTCGGACGAGACACTCGGCAGTATCGAAGGGGCCGACGCCGTCGTCCACACCGAGATGGAGCGCCGCTTCGCTCGCTGGACGGACATCGATGTCGAGATCGACGGCCGCTCGTACACGGTGGGCGGGCAGGGATTCGCTGCAATGAGCCGCAAGGAACTACTGGCCATCCTGCAGCAGCGCGTGGCCGAGTTGGGCATCGAGGTGCAGTACAAGACTCATGCACCCGATACCGACGTTCTGCGAAAATCCTACGACTTGGTGCTCGCCTGCGACGGGATAAATTCCGCTGTCCGTACCCGCTACGCGGATGCGTTCGGTCCGACGCTGGACCGTCGCAACAACAAGTACATCTGGTTGGGCACCGACAAAGTGTTCGAGGCGTTTCAATTCCTCGTCAGGCACACCGAGTTCGGGACGATGCAGATCCACGGCTATCCGTATTCGGATCAGGGTTCGACGTTCATCGTCGAGATGCACGAGGATGTCTGGCGGCGGGCCGGTTTCGACGCGACCGAGGACCAGCAACTCCCACCCGGAGTATCCGATACCTATGCAGTCGATCGGATTCGTGAGATCTTCGCGGACGATCTCGGCGGTCACGATATTCTGACGAACAACTCGAAGTGGTTGTCGTTCCAGACTGTTCGTAACGAGCGATGGTTCGACGACAACGTGGTGCTGCTGGGCGACGCGGCGCACACAGCCCACTTCTCCATCGGATCGGGAACGAAGCTCGCGATGGAGGACGCATTGGCTCTGGCCGCTTGCGTGCATGAACACTCCAACATCCCCGACGCTCTCGCTGCTTACCAGGCCGAACGAAAGCCGGTGGTGGAAAGTACCCAGCGGGCGGCGCAGGCTTCGTTGGAATGGTTCGAGAACATCGGCCTCTACGCCGATCAGGAAGACACACAGTTCGTCTTCAATTTGCTGACCCGCTCACGCCGAATCACGTTCGAGAACCTCGGTGAGCGTGACGACGAGTTCGCGGCGCTGGTGCAGCAACGGTTTGCCGACACCGTTGCGGGTGGAAACGCGGTCGAATCAGCACCTGCGATGTTCCAACCGGTGCGCATCGGTGAACTGGATTTGGTCAACCGCATCATGCTCTCGCCGATGGACATGTACTCGGCGGTGGACGGTCTACCCGGGGAATTCCATCTCGTCCACCTCGGATCCAAAGCACTCGGTGGAGCAGGTCTGCTCATGACCGAGATGGTCTGTGTATCGCCGGAAGCGCGGATCACGCCGGGTTGCCCGGGGCTGTGGACCGACGAACAGCGCGGTGCCTGGGCTCAGGTGACGTCGTTCGTGCACGCACACAGTGCTGCGAAAATCGGAGTGCAGATCGGTCATTCGGGTCGCAAGGGCTCGACGAAGCTGATGTGGGACGGAATCGACGAACCGCTCGAATCGGGCAATTGGGAGCCGATCGGACCGTCGCCGCTCCCGTACGGCGACGGATGTCATGTTCCACGTGAGGCAACTCGCGAGGACATGGATATCGTGGTGGCCGATTTCGTCGCCGCGGCCGAGCGCGCCGTAGCCGCCGGTTTCGACCTCATCGAAGTCCATGCGGCGCACGGATATCTGCTCTCGTCGTTCCTGTCTCCGATTGCGAACGTCAGGACCGACTCCTACGGCGGAAGCCTGGAGAACCGCTTGCGGTTCCCGCTCGAGGTCTTCGATGCAGTCCGACGCGCGGTTCCGTCGAGCTTCCCGGTCTCCGTACGTATCTCGGCGACCGACTGGGCTCCGGACGGAAACACGGTCGAAGATGCCGTCGAGATCGTACGGGCGTTCGTCGAACACGGTGCAGCCGCCATCGACGTGTCCTCTGGCCAGGTGACCAAGGAGGAGAAGCCGGCGTTCGGACGGTCGTATCAGACTCCGTTCGCCGACCGCATCCGTCACGAGGTGGCCGCGGCCGCGGGAGTGGCCGTCATCGCCGTGGGAGCGATCTCGTCGTACGACGATGTCAATTCCATTCTCCTGGCCGGCCGAGCCGACATCTGCGCACTCGGTCGACCGCACCTCTACGACCCACAGTGGACACTGCATGCTGCTGCAGAGCAGGAGTATCGAGGACCCGGAGCGCAATGGCCTGTCCAGTGGCGTGCAGGTCGGCGCCGTCCGCCGACCTCCCGCACCGACAAGGTCCCGCCTCGCCTGTCGCTGCTTCGGGACGGTTCCGACAACTCCGCCCACGTCCGCTGGCGCCCGAGAAGTACAGTGCCCGCATGACTTTTTCGCTGACAGGCCGGGTCGAGTGGGTGGACACCGATGCAGCAGGCATCTACCACAACAGCACAGTCATCCGGTTCGTCGAATCTGCCGAGGCCGCACTCGTTCGCGAGTGTGGCCTCGTCGGCTATTTTCCGGTAGTCCCACGAGTGCGGTACGAGGTCGACTTCCACGCACCGCTGTATTTCGGCCAGCAGGTCACGACGGATCTCGATATCGCGCACTTGGGGTCGTCGTCGATGCGTTTCGAGTTCTCTATCTGGGGTGAGGCGTTCGAGGGGCGAGACCGATCACTCGCGGCGAGAGGCTCGTACGTGACGGTGCACATCGACCGCGCAGTCGCGGGAGCCGC
This sequence comes from Rhodococcus sp. 1R11, assembly GCF_004563845.1. Taxonomy (NCBI): domain Bacteria; kingdom Bacillati; phylum Actinomycetota; class Actinomycetes; order Mycobacteriales; family Nocardiaceae; genus Rhodococcus; species Rhodococcus sp. 1R11. The sequence goes on from NZ_SPNG01000008.1 coordinate 72,963, forward strand.
TGCCGCGCCGTGGCCGCCGCAGTGGCGAGAGGTGTTGCAGGCTCTGGTGACGGCACCTGCCGAGCCCGTTCAGGACGCGAGAGTCCGAGACGGGCTCAGGCCGAACTCGGCGCGATAGCGCTGGGAGAACCGACAGCGGTGGAGGACCTGCCCGACCGACGAGCACGCCTCGTCCAGGTCGGCTGTGGCGAGCACCGGATGACGGCGAAGCAGAGGGGACATGACGGTCCTCACCTTCCGGGCAGTGTGACCTCTTTGCACAGCCCGGAAGGTATCGCGAGGATATTCAGTTCAGTGGCCTTTGAATGCCTCTGCGAGCCACCACGCTCCGCCGTCAGCGGCGATTTTGGCGTCGATCACCATGACGCCGTCCGGTGCTGAGGCCCATCGTCGTACTTCGTCCATGTCGGCGAGCGTACGTACCGTCACGCCGCGGGCACCGAAACCTTCTGCTATAGCGGCGATGTCGATGTCGGGGAACGTGACAGTCGACAAATTCACAGCGTCACCATCATGAGGGAGGTGCTCGAAGTGGTGAACCTCCGCACCGTAGGCCGCGTCGTTGTACACCGCGATCAGCAGCGGACGTCCCAGTCGGACAGCGGTTTCGAGTTCCGAGATGCCCATCATGAAGCCGCCGTCTCCGGTCCCGATCACGGCGAGGCGATCAGGTTGAGCCAACGCTGCTCCGATGCCACTGGACAGCCCGAGCCCGATGGATTGGAACGCCTGCGTGAAGCAGAAACCCATGTGGTCGGGGACGCGTAGATACGTCGACGGATATCCCATAAAGTTGCCCGAGTCGATGGCTACCACTCGTTCTGCGGGCAGTATGTCGTCCAGGGCTTTGGTGAACGGGCGCGGATCGATGGTCTCGGACGTGGACAAGTCGGGAGTCTCGGTATCGTTCCACCAGCGCCGTACGGAGAGTTCGGTGGATACTTCCGGAGTCCGGTATCCGTGGCGCGCCTTGGTGTTACGAGTCAATTCGGTGAGAACATCGATCGCAGTGGTTGCACAGTCGCCATGGATTCCAAGGTCGATGGGGCGATGTGCACCGAGTGCGGAGGCGGTGTCGTCGATCTGGACCACTCGTGCATCCGGCCCGATGAGGGATCCGTGTCGCATCGTCCACATGTTCAGCGCGCATCCCCACCCCACGACGAGGTCTGCGTCGGAGATCAATTGCGCGGTCAGCGGAGCCGAGAATCCGCCGGAGATTCCCAGATCGAATTCTTCGCCTCTGAACAGGCCGTTTGCGACGGCAGAGGTCGCCACGAGCGCCCCGGCATGCTCGGCCAGGGCCGAGATCTCCGGGCCCGCAGCGCGACCGCCACGGCCGGTGACGAACACCGGTCGCGACGCCCCTGCGATGAGGGCTGCGAACTGTTCGACCGCAGCCTGTGCCGGACGCACCGGCTCGGGAGCCGAGGGGGGCGCGACGGTGCCGGCGTGTTCCGGTGCGGGAGCGGACTGTACGTCGAGCGGCAAATTGAGCACCACGGTGCGACGGTCGTGCACGGCGGTCTGCCACGCTCGGGTCACGTCGGCAATGGCGGTCGCCGCCGAGTGCACACGCTCGGAAACGGCGCCGACGCTGCGGGCGAGTGCGTCTTGGTCGATGCGGAAGTTCGACAATCTCGACGATGCCGCGACGTCTGCGGCCAGCACGATGACGGGGGTGCGGCTCTTGGCGGCCTCGCCGATGCCGGTCATCGCGTTCGTCAGCCCACAACCCTGGTGCACGCTGACAATCGCGGGTAGCGCTGCAAGGCGGGCGAATCCATCGGCCATCGACGCAGCGCCTCCTTCGTGGCGTGCTGCTGTGTAGGGGATGCCGCGTGCGATGAGGGCGTTGGTGACGTCGAAGTTACCGCTACCGACGACACCGAAGATGTGGCCGACGCCGAGATCGGCGAGCACGTCCGCTACCAGGTGTGCAACCGTGCGCGTCATGCCGGCACGAACGCGAGAACACGTGCAGGAGAGCCGGTTCCGCCGACAATCGGGAGGGGGGATACCACGAGTACCGCGCCTGCGGCGGGGAGTTGATCGAGGTTCTGCAGTTGGGTGACTCCGTACTTGTCCGCACCGAGCAGGTGGTGGTGGACGGGGAACATCGGTTCCATCGCGGCCGCTTGGCCGGCGTCGATGCCCACTGTCTCGACGGCGAATCCGGAGATTGTCGACGCGGCGAGCCACTGCGCACCTGCCACCGATACGCCGGGAGTGTGTGGGCCGTCGTCGTCGGCGTTGAGGAATTCTTCTGCGTTCTGGTTTCGAGCACTCCATCCCGTGCGGAAGACCAACCACGCATTGTCCGGAAGGGGGCCGTTCTTTGCTACGAACTCGTCGAGGTGGGCGGGCTCGAGCAGGAAATCCGGGTCCGAGGCGACCTCGGCGGTGAAGTCCAGCACGACGGCGGGGCCGACGAGTCGCGACGGGGGAATGGTGTCGACGGTGTGACCGTCGCGCCCGGTTGCCCAGTGGGCGGGCGCATCGACGTGAGTGCCGGTGTGCTCTCCGGTGTGGATGTTGTTCCATCCCCATCCTGGGCCTGCATCGTCGAAGTCGCTGACGGGCTCGAGGGACAGTGAGATCGTGTTCGCGAACGGTGCGGGCAGCGCCAGCACCGGTGTCGTGGACGACAGGGGAGCAGTGAGGTCGACGATCCGTAGCGCGCCGTTGGCCAGCTCGGTCAACAGGTTGGTGAGTGTCGAGGTTGTCGCTGGAGTGGTCATCGGTCGAGCCTTTCGTCGGTTCTGTCGAAGTTACTGTTCGGGCTAAGTCGAGATCTCATACCCGCAGGCCGCGCTGCCGTAGACGTGGCAGAACCGCGCCTGGTGACCGAACACCGCTACGATATAGCGTCTGAGTGACTCCCGTCATCATTTCGATGTTAATTTCTCGATAGCTCTGCGAACGCGATCGACACTGCGTGTGCGACGAGATGGCGCGAGTAGTTGCTGAGCAACCAGGTGGCCCGAACCGCCGCCGAGTCCGGGCCCGGGGTGCGTGAAGGCACCGATGTGAAACAGTCCGTCGATGCCGGTGCGGTGGCCGGTGCCGGTGCCGGGGCGCCAAAGCAGCGATTGATCGATTTCGGCCGCACCGCCGTAAGGATCGCCTGCGACGGCGTTGGCGTTCGCAGCCGTCAGCGCGGTCGGCGGGATGGAATACGCGTGCAACACGGTCGAACGTAGACCAGGTGCGAAACGCTCGATCGAGTCCAACACGCGATCGACGTACGCTGCCGTCGTGTCGGTATTCCACGTACCGTCCGTCGAAATCGACCCCGCAGCATCACCTTTCGGCGCAAACGGCAGCTCCTGTAGTTGTACCCACAAAGTAGCCTTGCCGGTCGGAGCTCGGCTCGGATCGAGAACGCACTGCTGGCCGACGACGATCGTGGGATCTGACGGTAGATAGCCTGATTCGGCTTGTGCACAGGCGATTCCGGTGCTCGACGCACCGCTTCCGATGTGCACCAGCGGCACATCGTCCAGTCGCGAATCGGACCACCGAACGGGACGGTCCAACGCAAAATGCAGTTGCATTGCAGCACGGCCCGGGCGATGCCGGTCGGCGGCGCGTCGGCCTGCAACAGGAACGGCCGAAGGATCGAGCAGGTTGTCGTAGAGTCTGGGCGTTGCTGTCGATGCCAGTACGGCTCGCGTCGCCGACAGTCTCTCGTCGGCCAGTTGCACGGCAACGGCGCGACCGGACCGAATCTCGATGTGCTGCACGGCTTCACCGAGTATCACCGTCACCCCGCGCTCGTTGAGCACGCGGGCGAATGCGGTCACGAAATTGTCCGCACCACCGGTCACCACAGGAAGTCCGGCCGCGTGCATAGTAAGAGCCATGATCGGCAGCATCAGCCCGCCGGTCGCGTGGTCGGGCGACAGGCCTGCATGCAGTAACCACGGAGTCCAGAGTTGGTCGGCCTCGAAACCACGAAAGCGCTCACGGATGAGCGCGCGTCCGCTCTGTGCCGAGACGCGTAGCATGTCGAAGCTGGCGTCCTTGCCGAGTGCGCGCGCCATCGATGTGCCCAGGCGAGCGAGATCGAACGGCCGCAGTTCCGAGCCCAAGGCACCGAACACATGGGGGGACCAGGATTCCAGATCGGCCAGCATCGCTGCGTACGCCACTCGATCGTGTTCGTGCTCGAAGCTCTGGGCGGTTTGCGTTGGGTCGCGATGCGCCACTGCTACGCCCCGATCCGAGACCGCGCCCGTGACAGCTCCGTCGGAGTTGGAATACGCGAGGCCATGACGGTGCAGGTCGTCCCCGAGAGTCGCGTATGCGCCACCGGTGACGAACAAGGGGTGCCAGGAACTGAAGGTGTCGTGGACGAAACCGGGACACGTCAGCGGATCCGAGGCGATGAATCCTCCGAGCTTCTCGCGCTCGTCGACGAGAGCGACCGACCATCCCGAGCCGGCAAGTTCTGCGGCAGCGACCATCCCGTTGATTCCCGCACCGACCACAACCGCGTCGAACGTGCGGGTGCTCACCCGTGTATCCGCTTCTCGAGTATGGTCATGGTTCCACGGTAGTCACTCGGGTTCACCGGAAAAAGCTATTGCTTCGCCCTCATCGGCATCGACACGTTCATGCCGAGCGGAGGTCTCCGCCGACAGCGGCGAGAAGTGTTGCAGCAGGAAGGCCTCGGACTCAGACCATTTCGGCGGCGACATCGTCCCAGGAGGTCTGCTGTGTGATCAATCGACGATATTTGAGTAGATCTTTCGCCGCATTTACGCCCAAGGCCGCCACCAGTCGGTCCTGTCGACCATAAAGTGCAACCAGCGGTGTTTCTTGCAGCGAACCAGAGACAATCCGTACCGAGTCGGCTCCGGCAACATCTCCGTAGAGCTGGAACCGAAGGTTGTACTGATCGGACCATACATACGGGACGGGAGCGAAAGTGCGATACTCGCCAGTTGCGATCGCACGCCCAACCGCAGCCCCTTGCTCACTGGCATTTGTCCAGTGTTCGATGCGCATGGTGCGGTCGAAGAGGGGATTGGGCCAGCAAGCTACGTCACCTGCGGCGTATATGCTCGGCCCTGCTCGAAGCCTGTCGTTGCACATGACGCCGTTGTCGAGATGGAGTCCGCTGCCTGCCAGCCACCCGACGTTCGGCGTGACACCTACCCCCATGACAACCAGGTCTGCTGCTACTGACGACCCATCGGAAAGGGAGAGTCCGTTGGCCCGACCCAGACGGCTGGTAATTCCGTCTACTCTCACGTCGGTGCGTACGTCGACGCCGTGACTACGGTGCAACTGAGCCGACCACTGCCCGATCTGGGTCCCCAACACGGCGGACATCGGTGCCGGTCCGGCTTCCACTAATGTCACTCGACGGCCTAGAGCCGTTGCAGTAGAGGCGATTTCAGCACCGATGAAGCCTCCGCCGACGATAGCAATATGGTCTGATTCTGCAAGGTCTTCAGCCAATCCGATGCTGTCGTCCAACGTGCGCAACACATGGACACCCTTCAGGCCTGCACTTCCGGGCAGGCGCCGCGGGGTTGCTCCGGTCGCGATGACGAGTGAATCGAATTGGACCGCGCTACCGTTGTCGAGATCCACCGTGCTTTCTGCCACGTTCAAGGCGGTTGCACGCGATCCGAGCCTCAAATCAATGCCGTCGAGTTGCTCTTCAGCGCAAAGCATCGCGCCTTCGGCTGAGAGGAGGCCTGCAAGAACATCTTTGGACAGAGTGGTCCGGTCGTAAGGCAGCCACCGCTCTTCGCCGATCAAGATTACATTCTCATCCTGATTGGACTGGCGAAGACTCTGAGCGGCGGCCAGGCCTGCCCGGGAAGCACCGACAATGACAGTGGCATGGTGTCGGGTCACGCGTCGACCAGGTCGATGACATCAGTGGGGCAATCGATGATGGCCTCGCGGATGGTGTCGATCTCGGACTCGTCAGGTTGTTCTTTGATGAGAACGACCCGGGCATCGTTGTCGTCGAGATCGAAAAATTCTGGCGCGACCAACACACAGTTGCCGCAACTCGTGCACTTCTCTCGCGCGATGGTGATGTACATCAGTTGGCATCCCATTCCACTTGCAGTTTTTTCGGGCCTCGAAATGAGATGTTGGGAGGAAAACTCCATTGTTGTTCATCGGACAATCGAAGTCCGGGCAAGCGAGAGACGAGCATCTCGATGACGATGCGAGCCTCGACACGTGCAAGGTGCTGGCCCATGCAGAAGTGCGCACCCTTGCCGAAGGACAGGTGTGTTCGAGAATTCTTCCGACCGATATCGAAAGTCTCCGGATCCGTGAACTGCTCGGGGTCGCGATTCGCGGAGGCAAGGCTGAGCATGAGCTTTGCTCCCTCCGGAACGTCGACACCTCCGATCGTTGTGGGCTTGGTCGTGACACGTCGCCACGCCACTACCGATGAATCGAACCGAAGAGTCTCTTCGACCGCTCGGTCGATCACACTGGGATCGGCTTGGATCGCAAGGAGTAGCTCCGGTCGCGAGAGCAGCTGGCGCAGAGTGTTGCCGATCAAATTGGTGGTGGTTTCGTGTCCGGCGAAGCTCAGCGCGAAGATCACACTGGTGATCTCGCGGTCATCGAGGGCATCTTCATCGGTCTCGCGTTGGCGGATCAGCTCGGAGGTGAGGTCATCGGCCTGGTCGGACAGTCGTGTAGCGACGAATCGCTCGCAATAGTCCCAGAACAACGACATGTTCGACGCTGCCCGCTGCTGGTACTCCGGAGACGGACGCCCCCAATTGACTTCGAGCTTGTTGTCGCACCACGATTTGAGTTGGTCGGCGTCCTCGGCAGGGAAACCGATAAGGCCGAATACTGTCAAGGCAGGGAGCGGGAAAGTCAGCGCTTCGACCAGATCCGCACTGCCGTTCGAGGCGAACTTGTCGATCAGCTCTTCAGCCCGTTTTTCGATAAGTGGGCGTAATTGCTCAACCCGACGAGGAAGGAACGGGCGTGCGAGACGGAGACGAACTCTGGTGTGCCCTGGAGCGCCGAAATTGGTCAGCACCGGTGTGTTGCGTACACCCTCCGTGAGAATCTGGCGTGCCTCCTCACTCAACGGTGCAAGTGGTTCCTGGGCAATGCGTTCCGAGAAGGTCTCACGGTCGGCGAACACCCCAGCGATATCGGCGTAGCGCGTGACGAGCCAGTAGCCGAGGGATGGCACGTAGTGCACAGGACTCTCGGCGCGAAGGGATTCGAGAGGTCGGTACGGATCGGATAGGTAGTCAGCACCGAGTGGATCGAAGTCGTGGGCCACAGGACACCCCTGGGGCTGCGAGGCGTCAACAGTCATCTGAACCTCCGTGAGTGAATACGATGGCAAGAGGACCACCGGCAGTGTCTTGATTGTCACACCCTCCGCCTTGCCTAAGAAATGCCTATTCGAGTGTTCGATATGCCAGTTGGGGTATAGCCGGCACTTCATTCGCAGGTCGACAGACGCCGGCTGATACAGCGCGAATCTCGCACGCACGCAAACACTGTCAACTTTCTGTGCTGAGCGCTGCTCTTGGTTCCTCGGTGGCGATACCGCTGATCTGCGATTGATTGTCGTTGTTGGACACCGAGGCGACGACGATCGCTCCGAGCACCGCGACGACTGCAAAGGCGTAGAAGTTCACTTGATAGCCCAAAGCCCAGCTTGCGATCAGACCACCTAGGAGTGGTCCGCAGATGGCACCGATTCGGCCGACGCCGAGTGACCAGGCCAGCGCGGTGGCCCCTAGCTTCTGCGGGTAGTGAGTGGCGCAGAAGCCTCCCACAAGGATCTGTGTTCCCACGCTGCCGAGTCCCGCCACTGCGACAAGCAAGAACAGCAACCCAGCGGGGAGATCGAGGCTGATGAGGAAGATCGCGACGAACGCGATGAGGAACGAGGTTGTGACAACCTTCTTGATTCCGATGCGGTCGGCTATGAACGACGCGCTGATCGCGCCGACGATTGCGCCCAGGTTCAACACCATCAGGAACGCCAGAGAACTGCCTAGCGCGAACCCAGCGCTACGCATGATCTGCGGGAGCCAGGTGTTGAGGCCATAGACGAGAAGAAGCCCGCAGAAGTTGGCAGCAGCGAACAGGAGTGATGATCGACGCCAGCGGGTGGAGAACAATTCACGCATGCTCGAAATAGGTTGGGCTAAATCGCCGTTCGACTCGAGCGACGTGGGAGCAACGACGTCCTCGTAGACCAGCCCGTGTTGGTCGGCCACTGCTCGCGCTTCCGCCTCCCTGCCGACCGCCGCAAGGTAGGAAACAGACTCGGGGAGATAGCGATAGACGACGGGAAGGAGCGTGACCAGCGGTAGGGCACCGAGTGCGTAGAGCATTTTGAAGTCCACGACGGGAAGCAGTGTGATGGCCAAGACTGCTGCGCTCACACCGCCGACGGAGTATCCGCTGAACATGACCGCGTTGGCGATCTGGCGCCTGCGCTTCGGCGCGAATTCGACCGTGAGAGCTATGCACGTAGGCACCACGCCTCCGAGGCCGATCCCCGTGAGGAATCGCAGTACCCCGAAGGCGACCTCGTTCGGAGCGAAGGCCGTGGCAATCATGCAGACAGAAAACCAGGCGATCGACCCGATCATGATGCGGCGTCGGCCGAACCGATCCGTCATCAAGCCGACGGACAGGGTGCCGAGCAGCATGCCCACCAAAGCGAGACTGCCGATGAGACCGGCTGAACCGCTGTCGAGGTCCCATCCTTCGTACGCGATCAGGGTTGGCACGGTTGATCCGTAGACCACCAGGTCGTAGCCGTCGAACACGATGGTGACGAAGCAAAGAGCCAATACCAGTAGGCCGGAGTGCTGCCTCGTGGCGGGGCGACGTGTCATAGGGACTTCCTCGTCTCGGAGTGAGCACCCAACGTATTGCCTCATTGTAATGATCGTCAATAGAGCAATATAAAAATCATGTTACGGTCAGAATTGAGGTGGTAGCTGTGACCGATGTGCCCGAACGCGAGCTCGAGACGACCATGATGACGTCCAAGGCGAAAGGCGCTGTCGACCGAATCGAGTTCTTGCGCTGTCTGCGCCAGCTCCACGAGCAGATGATGTGGACCCAAACGCGCCTGGCCAAGGCCAATGGAGTCAGCCAGTCGGCCATCTCGAAATGGTTTCAGATGGCGGGTATCGATGCTCCCGACCTACGACCGGACATGGCCGGCGGAACTCCGTACGAGATCGCAGCGCGTTATGCAGCCAGTCTGCTCGATCGGGAGACGATGATCGAGCAGTTGTCGGAGTGGGTCCACGAGGCGGCTTCGCAGACAACATTCAGTGACGACGACGTTTCGTTGTCGAACCTCTCGGGATTCCGTCTGCAGATCGGTCTAGCTATGGCCGAACGATTCATCGACGAGTCCGACTTCGACTGCATCTTCGACGCAATAACCACGGACTGACGTGCGCCACGCGGACGTGGGCCCACTCGCCAGTCCGTGGTTATTTATCGGATTCGCTGAACTCGGCGACGTGGATCATCTCTGTACGCGTCGGACGTAGGCGAGCCCGCAGAAAGCAGAGATCAGCCAGATTCCTATTGGGAAAAAGAGAGTAAATCGAAGCGCAGTATCGATGTCCAGCGTGGCTGTGATTGCAGCAGCGTGCAATGCGATGGCGCATGATGCATAGGAAACGAAACAGATTGCATCAGTGCGCTGGTGCCTGGATTGTTGGGCCCATTCCAGTCCCAATGCGGCCCAGAATATGGCCGGTAGCAGGAGTGTCACGACTCCATACAGAGTAGCGGCGATCATCGTGCCTCGTCGTGTGGCAAAGGGGAGTTCACGATCGGTTCCTCTATTCCGGGATTCAGGCGATGAAGAAGGAGTTCATTGTTCGACGAAAATGAATCGAACGATAATTCGACTTAGTGTCTCACCGCGACAGCTGACGTGCAGTCTCATCGAACGCAACTGGACACTGCGTTGATGCTAGACGTGTCCAGGCACCCTCTGCGTACATCAGCTTGGTGGTTCGCCCACCGTCGACGCGGGCCCTGCCACGTCACGGACACCGACTGATCGGTGCCCGTGACGGATCGCAGATCAGGTCACAACATAATGCTGAGTGGGTTCTCGATTCGCTGGACAAATGCCCTCAACCATTCGGCAGCTAACGCACCGTCGAGGACGCGGTGATCCGCGGACAAGGTCACCGTAATCATTTTTCCTACACTCAGTTCGCCGCTCTCGGTAACGATTGCCCGGTTCGATGCGGCACCAACAGCGAGGATTCCAGAATGCGGCGGATTTATGATCGCCGCGAACTCGCTTATTCCATACATCCCGAGGTTGGATACAGCAAAAGAACCGCCCTCGAGTTCGTGTTGTTTGATTTTTCCGTCACGCGCGCGCTCGGCGAGGTCCCGTACTGCCGCGGCCAATGCACCGATGGACAAGGAGTCGGCACCGCGTATGACGGGCGTCAGCAATCCGTTCGGCACCGACACCGCAACGGCGAGATCGACCGAGTCGAAGCGTCGCGTGGCGGAGTCGGTCCAGATCGCGTTGGCATCGGGGACGTCGGTGAACGCTGCCGCCACGGCTTTGAGCACCAGATCGTTGACCGAGATCTTTGCAGGGGAGGCCTCGTTCAACCGTGCACGCAATCCCAGTAGTTCGTCGACCTGCATGTCCGCCACCAGGTAGAAGTGCGGCACCGTGGACTTGCTCTCGGTCAGGCGGCGTGCGATTGCGCGGCGCATGCCGGTGTGCGGAATATCGGTGAACCCGGTTTCCGGATCGACCAGGCGTGCCGTCGGTGCGGGAGCAACGGCGGTTGCAGGAGTTGCTGGTACCGATTTCGGGGGTACGGCCGGATAAACTGACTTAGCCCCAGCCGCAATGTACTTCTCGAAATCTCGTCGAGTCACGCGGCCGTTGGGGCCCGTGCCCGGCACGGCCGCGACGTCCACGCCGCGTTCGGCAGCGAGCCGTCGGACCAGGGGGGTGACGAAAAGCCGTCTTCCAGAGGTTGCGCTCGGAACGGACTCGACGCCATTCGGTGCCGTAGCGGTCGACCGAGCAATGTCGGCTGCCGATACGACGGGTGGTGCTGCCGACGATGCAGACTCGGGTGCCGTCTCGGGCTCCGGAGGTTGCGGGACCACGGCCGGCGTCGGAAGCTCCGGTGCGCCTGCCGACTCGGGACGGTTGGCTGCCAGGGCCGCCTCGACGGACTCGCCCTGGCCCGCGACGACGGCAATCGGAGCACCCACCTCCACCTGCTCGCCTGCATCCACCAGCGTCCCGGCGAAGGTGCCCGTGACCTCGGATTCGTACTCGACGACGGCTTTCTCGGTCTCGATCTCGGCGATGGGCTGACCCGCTTCGATGGAGTCACCAGGCTGCACCAGCCAGGCTTGAATCCCGGCCTCGGCACCACCTGCCGCGAGTTGAGGCATTCGTATCACAGTGGACATCAGGAAACTCCCCACTCCGAGCGCATGCGCTCGAGTCCTGCGACCACTTCTTCTGTCTTGGCGATCGCTGCGCGCTCGAGCACCTTCGAGATCGACGGCGAGGCTTCGCCGCCGGTGACACGTTCGATGGGTTGATCGAGCCAGTCGAAGAATCGTCGTTGCAACTCGTCTGCGAGCCAACCACCGTACGAGGTGCCGCGGGCACCTTGCTCGACGATGAGAACGCGATTGGTCTTTCGGATGCTCTTGCCGATCGTGTCCCAGTCGAGCGAGGCGCGATCGAGCCAGCGCAGGTCGATCAGCTCGGCGTCCACGCCGGTCTGTTCGATGGCCTCGAGGGAGTGCTGAACCATAGTCAGGTACGTCAGGACGGTCAGTTCGGAGCCGACGCGTCGGATGGCCGCCGAACCTGGGGGGATGATGTAGTCGAGGTCGTCTTCGAGAACGCGGTCGGATTGTCCGTACAGGTCGACGTGCTCGATTACCAGGACCGGATCTTCCAGTGCCAGCGCCGCGTTCAACAGTCCACGGTAGTCCGCTGCGTTGGATGCGGCCACGATTCTCCAGCCCGCCGACGTGGCGAAGAGTCCGGCCGGGTCCATCAGATGCTGTGATCCGTAGCCGGATCCCATCGCGACCTTCGTGCGAAGGACCAGTGGCATCCGGTTGTTGTCGCCGAACATGTGCCGCACTTTGGCCACCTGGTTGAAGACCTGGTCGGCTGCGACCCACATGAAGTCGGGGTACATGAACTCGACGACCGGCCTGAACCGGCCATCGAGTGCCACCCCGCCTGCCAGACCGAAAAAACCGTTTTCACTGATCGGCGTACCGATCACGCGATTGGCACCGTACTTTTTTGCCAGGCCTTTGGTGGCACCGTTTGTGCCTCCGTTGAGGCGGTGAACGTCCTCGCCCAGCACGATGATGCGTTCGTCCCGCTCCATGCGTCGGTCGAGTGTTGCGGCGATTGCGTCGACGAACTTCGTTGTAGTCCAGGGTCCGTCGTGGTTCACCGGATCCGTGACGGTCAGTGCGGCGAGCTCTTCGCCGTCGGACCGTATGCCAGTATCGACGACAGTCGAGAGCGGCCATAGTTCCGGCCTGATACGGCGCTGGCCAGGAGTGTGAGGGTCCGCCTCGATCAGCGCAGTGACGGCGTTGCTCAGTGCTGCCTGTGCCTGTTCGCGCACCGCCGCGATGCCTCTGTCGTCGATGAGAGCAAGCTTCAAGAGTTCGGTCGCTGTTCGCTCGAGTGGGTCACGCGCTTTCCACTCGGCCTCTTCCGTCTTGGTGCGGTAGCCGAAAGCGCTTCCTGGGAAAGGTCCGTTCTGGTGAAAGAACCGGTAGACCTCCGCCTCGATGATGACCGGGCCATCCCCCGAGCGCATGACGTCGGCCGCCTCTGTCGTGGCGAGGTGAACTGCGAGGGGATCCATACCGTCCACACGCCACGAAGGGATGCCGAATCCCTGACCACGCACTGAAAATCGCGAGTCGGCAGCTACCTCGTTCGCATGGGTGGACACTGCGTAGAAATTGTTCTCCACGAAATAGGCGACGGGCAACTTCCACGCTGCGGCCAGGTTGAAGGATTCGAGCACCGACCCGATCTGGGCCGAGCCGTCTCCGAAGTAGTTGATGGTCAAATCTGTTGTACCGCTGTTCTTCTGAGCCCAGGCATTGCCTGCCGCAAAGGGGGCTCCGCCGCCGACGATTGCGTTGGTGCCGAGTGCGCCGGCTTCGAGCCATTGCAGGTGCATCGACCCGCCGCGCCCACCTGAAAAGCCCTGAGCAAGACCGAGGATTTCAGCGAGGGTTCGTTGTAGCACGGCTTGTAACTCGGTGGATACGAGGTTCTCCAGATCCAGCGCACCTCCCGAGACGTGACCAATCACTTTTGCAAGAAACTGATGATGTCCGCGGTGGGACCCGTTCACCGCGTCGCTCGAGCGCAAACCGACAATCGACCCGATCGCGCCACCCTCTTGCCCGATGCTCGAGTGCGCCGGACCGTGCACCAGGCCTTCGCCGGCAAGTTCGAGGACGGTCTCCTCGAACGCGCGAACCAAGTGGAGCTGTCCCAGCATCGTACGAAGAAGGAGGGGGTCCGCAGCCTTCCAATCGCTCGAAGTGGACTCGAGTTGTATCCAGTCCACGCCGGTTTGCAAGCGCTTCCGTTTCGCCATCGTTGCTACCTCCGTCATGCGGCACCAGTGTGGTGTCCGAGCTCACGCTAGGGGCTCATTGGATCCAATGCAAGCAAAATTCGCTATTGCGCTCATCGACGATCGAGCATTATGGTCTGAATGTATCCAATTGAGGGCTATCGATGGAGATGAGGAGATGCCGGTGGCGATCCCGGGCATTCGAGGTACCGATCACATCGGTTTTACAGTCCCTGACCTCGACGAAGCAGAGGACTTCCTGGTGGGTGTGCTCGGTGCGATACGGGTCTACACATTGGGTAGCAAGCAAGCCGACGACGAGTGGATGACCCGCCAGCTCGGTGTTCATCCGCGCACCGCTATCCGCGAAATTCGCTTCTATCGTCTCGCACACGGCTCGAATCTCGAAGTGTTCCAGTACGATTCGGCCGACGGTCAGTCCGCGCAGCCGAGAAACAGCGATATCGGCGGTCATCACCTCGCGTTGTACGTCGACGATATGAATGGGGCAGTCGCATACTTGCGCGAGCAAGGCGTCGAGGTCATGGGGGATCCCGTTGTCTCTGGGGGAGCCTCGACCGGACAACGCTGGATCTACTTCCGCGCGCCCTGGGGCATGCAGTTCGAGCTGGTGAGTTACCCCGACGGAAAGATCTACGAAACTGCTGTCGAATATCAGGACAGCGCGGGATCTGTGCTGTGGCATCCTGCTCGTCCGGCAGAGTGAGCGGAATGCACTTCGACAACAACACCCCAGCCGGCGATGCGGCATCGACTTCGACAAAGGATTTCGGTCATGGAGCCGCAGGGTCTCGCATCGCGAACGGTATTCGTGCCTCGATCATCGAAGGCGCGTACCTGCCAGGAACCCGTATCCGTCAGGAGGACTTGGCGGAGCGCTACGCCGCCAGCCGAGTCCCGGTTCGTGAGGCGCTGCGCATCCTGGAAGACGAGGGGCTTGTCACCCGCGTCGCGAACTCCGGAACTTGGGTCTCTCAGCTCGAACTCGCAGAATGCGAGGAGTTGTATCGCGTGCGGGAGAGGATCGAACCGCTGCTGTTGAGCATGAACGTTCCGTTGCTCAGCGAAGCTGATCTGGATTGGCTCGACGACTTGGTCTTGCGCATGGAATCAGCCTCGAACGCTGAGGAATTCCTGGCCTTGGATCGCACCTTCCACCTGGCGACTTACTCCGCCGCCGACACCACGATGCTCCGAGACACCGTCGTCCGGCTTTGGAACCGCACCCACCACTACCGCCGAGCGTTCACAGTTGTGGCCCGCGCACACGGAGATGATGCGGCGGTCTTTCTCGACCATCGCCTTCTGATCGCCGCCATGAGACGGCGGGATGCCGACGAGGCCGAGGACGTGTTGTACCGCCACATCCGCCGGACACGTGTCGAATTGTTCAGGCATCCAGCGATTTTCGAGCACTGACCACGCACCCCTACAAACTCGAATCTCGAGACAGCAGGAAAAGTGGTCATGGCTTCTACTGGAACATCGAGGCTGCTGATCTGCCGCCGTGTCGTCGGCAGAAGCGGGGTCAGTCCAGCTCGTCGATCGATCGAAGCACGTCGACTGCCGACGAGGCCTTTTTTCTAGCCTTCGAGTCGGTCGACGGTCGAGCAGCGGTGACCAGGTCGGAATCTCGCCGGCCGACGACCGTCCACAACCCTCGCGCTTTCACAGTGCCTCTGTTCGAGTACATGTGCGGACGTGTCGAGTCGAAGCACAGCGAATCTCCTGTCGAAAGAGTGACGACGTCGAACTCCAGATTCAACGTCAGCTCGCCTTCCAGCAGGTATGCGTATTCGATGCCCGAATGTCGCATCATCTTGCCGTCCACTGAGCTACACGCTCCCGGCTGGTACGTCACGAGCAGCGAGTCGGCCGGACCTCCTGGCGCATAGGCCATGCGTTCCCACTGCACCCCGTTCTCCATTTCGATGAGGGGGTTGTCTTTTTTTCGTTGAACCGCATCGATCTTCGAGTTGAGTCCGTTCGTGACACCCCGGTGATCGGTCGCCACGTCGTTACCCACCAGATCGTCGAGGGATACCTCGAGGTGGCTGGCCATAGCGTAAAGAGTTGCTACAGACGGCTGTGTCTTTCCCATTTCGACCTGAGACACGAGACTGGCAGAGACCCCCAACGCGTTGGCCAGGGATCGCAAGGAGAGACCACGTCTCTGACGGGCTTCGCGAAGCCGCGCGCCAAGGCCTTCCGGCATTTTCGAACCCCTCGCTCACATCTGTTTCGGTCGGCGGAACTTCCGATCGAGCTGGTGCATGCTCAGACCCTCCGTCACAGTAGACGGAGGGCCTGGAGCGTAATCAATCGGGAATGCCCTCACTTGGCCTTCTCACACGGCGGCGATTGCGTCGATCTCGATCGTGGCACCGTTGTACAGGGAGTAGACACCGATTACGGTGCTGGCCGATGGCTCCGGGACCTTCACGATGGCATCGCGGGTTCTACGAAAGATGCCAAGCTTCTCTTGGTCGAGGTGCGTGATGTAGACGTTTACCCGAACAAGATCGTCGTAGGAGGCCCCACCGGCGGTGAGCGCGCGCTCGAGTTCACCGTAGGTGAGCTCGATGGCCCGCTCGAAACTGTCGGGTACCGAGCCGTCTTCCTCGAAACCGACCTGACCGGAGATGAACAGCAGCTCACCCGCTTTGACTCTCACACTGTCTGCGATTCCAGGCACTATCGGTGCCGGTGTGTGCGTCAGTCTGTCGTTCGACATTTTGATTCTCCTGCGGTTGTAGTAACTCTGAATGGTGTGCTCTGACTCATCGATCGTTGGGTATTCGTGTACCGCGTGTGCATTTGCCCCATCAGAGGATTGCACTTCCTCCGAGCCCGAACCAGTTCCGATTGTGATAGATCAGTGGGACGGCGTTTCGCGCCGAATCTTCGTTCGGCGGCTTCGCCTCCAGTGCTTCGACGACGACGAGCACGGACCCATGCACGTTCACTCGGTCGACCACTCGGCCGCGTATCCACGAGCTCGATCGGGGGTAGAACGGCTCACCCGTCGGGAGTCGATCCCAGTCGACTTCGTCGCCGAACCGTGCTGATCCGCTTGTGGCGCAGAGCTTCGCGAGGTCGATGTCGTCTGACGACAGCATATGTACCACAACCGTTTCTGCACTCAGAACCGTCGGAGTGCTCGACGACATGGCCGACGCCGAGAAGACGAGCGTCGGAGGGTCGACCGAAACCGAGAACATCGAGGTGATGGTCATAGCCTTCGGTCCGTCACCGATATCTGCTGTAACAATGGCAACCCCGCCTGGGTGCAGCCTGAATGCGTGCTTGAATTCCTCGGCAGTTATGTCATTCTCAGAGGACGCGAACGTCAAGGTCTTCCCTCCTCATTCTAATGTCTATACAACTGGCAGCACGAAACGTGCTTCTTCCTCACGTCCGAAAATCGTCTTTCCGAACGCTTCGTAACCGCTGATGCTCAACGTGTGACCGTGCCGACTCGCAGTAGCCTGATCACGCCAGATGCGCTGGATTTGCGCCGTCTCTGCGAATCCTGCGGATCCGTGGGCCGTGAGGAGATCGTTGATCATCGTCGTGATGGTCTCCACGATCCATCCGGCCTTGGCGCGCATCTCGATTCGCTCCGCGTAGGGCGCGTAATAGTCCCGCGCCGAGGCTTCGAAGATCTGGTCGGCTACCTGCGCTGCAAGCGCATCTGCGGCGCTCAGTTGGACGGTGGCCTTCGCTACAGCCGCCTGGAACGAGGTCGAATCGGACTGCTTCTCGTACCCGGTGTACGCGATGGCCTTGCTATCCGCCTTGGCGATAACGAAGTCGAGTGCTGCGCGGCCCATCCCGAGATGCGGACCCACGAGCTTCATGAACAAAGACGGGACGAATACAGTTCGGTAGGTCTGTTCGGAGTTGTCGCTTATGTACCCGCCCTCGATAGCGGCCCCCAGCGGCAGGATGCGATGCTCGGGGACGAATACGTCCTCGGCGACCTGTATGACGCTGCCCGTCGCTTTCATGCCGGCGACGAACCAATTGTCCTTGACGCCGAGTTCGGACGTCGGGATGAGGGCGAGACCTGCGTCTATCACCTCACCCCTGTCATTCTTGAGCGGGATGCCCAGTAGTGACCAGTCGGCATGCTGGCTACCTGTGCCGTATCCCCACTTGCCGGTCACTCGGTATCCACCGTCTGTGAGCTCGGTGTCCGAAGTGGTCGCGAGAACGATGGAAATGAACGAGTTGATGCCTTTCTCGCCACCCCAGACATCCTTCTGGGCGCGCTCGTCCATGAGGCTCAAAACCCAGGCACCGGAGTCGAGGATGCCGGTGATCCAGGAGAGCGCCCCGTCACCTCGTGCAATCGCCCGGGCGACTGCATGAGCTTCGCGGGTGTTGGCGTTCAGACCGCCGAACTTCTTCGGTGCTGAAACGCCGAACGCGCCAGTCGAGGCGACTGCGTCGAAGACGTCCTTCGGGATGCGGCGCAGTTCTTCACCCTCGCGTCCACGCTCGATGAGCATGGGACGTAATTCGTCGATACTGGCGACAACTGCGGCAACCTCGGGTCGAATACCTACATCTGCCATGTCTATCTCCTAGTTGCGTTCGAACACCGAGTTACGCGCGGTGTTCAGCAAGCGTGACAGACAACACGACTCATATCAAGGAGGAGTGAACATTTTTTGCAAGCCGAAACGGAAAGTTTACGAAGAGTCTTTACGGATTTGATCAGCAAAAACGTTGCTGAGCGGGTACTTCGAGCCCATTTCGTTGGTCGTCTCGTGCTGATCTGCAGCATTGGCACTTCCATGTCGCGCCTGAAGGCGTTAAGTTGCAGTGAACACTTTGTTGTCGCATCGCCATCCAAACAGGAGGTCCAGTGAAGCCCACCGGAACGACCGGAACCAACGCAGTCGACTGGGAAGCACGCGTCGACATGGGCCGATTACGCGACGAGCGACTGGCTCGGTTGCATGCAGAACTCGAACGCTCCTCGCTCGGTGCCGTTCTCGCATTCGATTTCTCGAATATTCGGTACATGAGCGGGACGCATATCGGCACCTGGGCGATGGACAAGATGATTCGCTTTTCCCTGGTGACGCGAAGAACAGATCCGATCGTGTGGGATTTCGGGTCCGCCGCGAAGCACCACGCGCTCTACAACCCATGGCTCGACGTGACGACCGCTGAAGCCGATGCGGACCCCAGTGTGCCGCACATGCACGAGGGCGCTAAACGGCTTCGGCTCGAGAGCGGATCTCGCGCCGGACTCTCCACTCTGCGCGGTGCGTTCCCGCCGGACGCCAATCTGGCGGGGGACGTGGCAAAGAAGATCAAGCGCGAACTCGAAAAGTTCGGGCTGGCGAACGAGCCGCTCGGTGTCGATGTGATCGAACTCCCTGTCCTGTTCGCGCTTCAGAAAGAAGGCATCGAAGTCGTCGACGGGCAACAGGTGTTCATGGAGGCGCGGAGGGTGAAGACGAACGACGAAATCCGTCTCCTTACCCAGGCTGCGTCGATGGTGGACGCAGCATACGAAACGCTCTACCGTTTTCTGAGACCTGGAGTTCGGGAGAACGAAGCGGTCGGAGTTGTCGCAAAGACGCTGTACGACCTCGGATCCGAGTATGTCGAAGGCGTCAACGCGATCTCGGGCGAGCGCTGCGCACCTCATCCCCACGTATTCTCCGATCGCCTCATTCGACCCGGAGATCCAGCGTTCTTCGACATCCTGCACAGTTGGAACGGTTACCGCACATGCTATTACCGCACGTTTGCGGTTGGATCGGCCTCGCAGGCTCAGCACGACGCGTACACACGTGCTCGCGAGTACATGGATCGAGCTATCGCCTTGGTCAAGCCCGGCGCAACCACTGCGGACATCGTCGCCGTGTGGCCGAAGGCGGAGGAATTCGGATTCGAGAACGAAATGGCTGCTTTCGCCCTGCAGTACGGACACGGTATCGGTCTCTCGATCTGGGAGAAGCCGATCTTCTCGCGACTGACGTCGTTCGACCATCCGGAGACCTTGGAAGAGGGGATGGTGTTCGCTCTCGAGACCTACTGGCCGTCTGCTGACGGATGGGGGGCAGCGCGAATCGAGGAAGAAATGGTCGTCACCGCCGATGGTTGCGAGGTCATCACCAAGTTCCCGGCCGAGGAACTGATCGTCGCTGGCAGCCAGTACTACACGATCGGGGGGCCGCTCAATCTGAACCGGGACGCGCAATCGCACCGCAACACCACCTGGGGCCGAGGCGAAGCATGACAAGTATTGGTTTCGTCGGCCTCGGATCGATGGGCGGTGCAATGGCTGCCAGACTCGTCGACGCAGGCCACCACGTCACTGTCTGGAACCGTTCCCCCGGGCCCGTGGCAACCCTTGTTCACCGCGGTGCTTATGCCGCCGCAACCCCGGAAGAGGTACTGAAGGCTGATATTTCGTTCTCGATGCTAGCCAACGACGCGGCCGCCGATGCGGTGCTGATTCCTTCCACCAGCGCAGACGGGGCGCATAGAACGCATGTCATGATGGCATCGATCAGTCCGTCGACGGCCGATGTGCTCGATCGGCGTTTCACTGATGCAGGTTCGACGTACATCAGCGCACCTGTCCTCGGCCGGCCTGATGTCGCGGCAGCCGGCAATCTCAACATTCTTGCCGCCGGACCGTCGATCGACTCCGTAGAACCGTTGCTGCTCGAGATGGGGAAACGAGTGTGGCGACTCGGCGACAAACCCTCTATCGCCAATGCGGTCAAGGCCATTGTGAACTACAACATCATCCACGCTCTTCAGGCGATCGGCGAATCGGTCACCATGACAGAGCGGCTCGGAGTCAGCCCGGAGCTGTTCACGGAATTGCTGTCGAGCACCTTGTTCGGCGGCGTGGCGTACACCGGTTACGGAAATCTGATTGCGCAACGGCGATACATGCCGCCTGGCTTCCACATGTCCTTGGGAAGAAAAGACCTCGACCTCGCCCAACAGGTAGCATCGTCGGTCGATTTTGCGCCTGCCACCATGCCCGTGCTTATCGAAGTGCTCGATGCCGCTCTGGCGGATCCGGAACTTGCACAATCTGATTGGAGCGCCATTGCGGAAGTGAGCCGCCGTAGTCACGCCAGCTCGCCTCCGCCGCAGTCACTAAAGCCGCTCCCATGACGTCCTCATTGCATGTTGATCGCGTGACGGCCGTTGTAAAAATGCAAGCTTGGAGCGAGATCGGTAGACGGTGAAGTAGACATCATGAGCGCAGTTGCGATGCCGGTGATCGGACCCGACACCGTCTATCAGGTGTTCCCTCTTGACCATGTTGCAGACGGCGGGCGCGAGTCCCGCCGTCTGCGGTATCGAGCAATCAGAGGTGATCTCCCGTCGATCGATGTAGATCCAGTGTCTTCGTCGGTGGGGGACAGTCAGGCATGCGAGGACGATTTCGTCCACTCACCGATACTCGATTCGGTTACTCGAACTATCTGCTTCTCAGCAGCATTCGCTCGTACTCGACTGCGGAGCATCGCCGTGAACGCGCACTGATGGACACTTCACGCGCGCCATTGTGTGGCGATACTTATCCAGAGTCGACAAGTCTTCGATTGCGCTGCGGGTGGAGGTATGCGCGTTGGGGTGCTCCGATTGTGCGTCTTGGCCTGTCGGGCGCTTCGACGCGCTCGTCCTGTTGCTCGAGCGCCCCTCCTTGGAGCACAGTCGCTCGCTCGCTCGCAGTCAGCCCGCCCCACACGCCGTACGGTTCGCCGCATCGAAGAGCGTGAGAAAGGCAGTCCGGCCGCACGGAGCAATCTGAGCAAATCGATTTGGCCTGCGCTTCGATCTTGCTGCGTTCGATACCTCTGATGTAATGCGGCGGAAAGAATTCTGCAATCTCTGCCCCACGACATCTCGCGTTCAACTGCCAGTCCCAATATTCGGTCAATGGGTCGAACAGCGCAATTTTGCCGAAGCTGTTTCGCAAGAGTGGAGTCCTTTCCAGTCTCTGCTGGTAACCGTGTCCAGTAATATGCGTCAAGGTGGAGTCCGGCTCGGTCGAGGCTCGCACAGCGCCTCCGGGCGGTTTATTCCTGCCGTGCGGTTCGAGGGCCTTCGTCCCCGGATTCTGCGTTCATCGAGTTACCTTTCTGCCTACTCGACTCGCATCGAATGCCGAGGGTTCGGTGGATCGCGGATTCCACGACCGATGGCCGATCACGGTGACAGACCCAGTGAGCAGGGCGGAGAGTGAGATCGCGGCGCTCATGTGGACGAAGTGCAGTAACAAGGTACCGACCACCGCGCCGAGGAAGATAACGACGATTGCTCCGGCGCGCCGGTTGAACACTGCAGTCTTTCCTCCGCGTACAAAATCCTCGCCTGCCAGCGACGTCAGGGTCGAAGTGACTACCACTGTAGTCATATCGCGAACTGCAAGCTTCCGTGCGATGCATGCTTGAACCCCCATCTGAAGTGCAATGACAGCGGCGACGACGATCCCAGCAGCATGGGGTAGGTCGGGACCGATGATGAAAGTTGCCACGGCGGCACCAACGAGAACGAAGGTGCCGGCGGCGAGCAGCAGGGTGATGGTTCGATTCCACTTTCCAGGGTGCTTCTTGAGAGCCATACCAGCAACTACGGCACCGAGGGAGAACAACAAGAGCGCCACGAGCGGCCCCAGTACCGGTAGCTCGTCGCCTCCGCCCAGTCCCATAGCGAGAATCACTACGTTGCCGGTCATGTTGCCGGTGAATACTTTGTCCAGACCGAGATAGCCGACGGCGTCGAGAACTCCGGTCACAAAAGTCAAAACCAGCATCAGTAGGACACGTCGTCGTTCGAGACGTTTCTCGGATGGACCAGCTGAAGTAGACAAATCAATTCTCCTTGTGAGCGCTAGGAACTTACTGCCGAACGTTGCGCGGTCATCTGGGTTTCGTTCGAGGGGACTCATCCGGTGTGGTTCGGGGCTGCGGACAGCAGGCTCGAACTCTTGTCTTCTACCGCTCGTGTCGGCTGATCCCCGAATTCGGATCACAGACTCGGAATGCGATATGCCGGCTACGTCGATACCCCGGCAGAGCTGGTAGTCGATGCCTGTCAGCGGATTGCATGAAAATTGGAAAAATCCGCACATCGTCGGTCAGTGGCTGATGTGGTGGGCGGGTCGTCCTCAGCCGCGAGAGGCGCAGTGCGGCCAGAACATATCAAAAAGACAGGCGAACCGTCTTCCCCCTTGACGAGCGCAGTCTGCCCGGCAAAAAAAGTCGAGCCCTCCGGGCTTGCTGTCGTCGGGCGAAACTTGGGGGCGTGACCAGAGAGGTCCGATTGCTGGGGTTGACCGTCATGGGGCTCGATTCAGCGGCGGCATCGTATGCAGTGACTATCGTCGATTGTGAAGGACACTGCCTCCATATACTGCTACAGTATTGATCGTCAGCGCAAGACCATATATTGATCTGCGAAGCAAGAGGAGTCGACAGATGCGTGTCGTCGAGATTCGAGTCGAAGATCGTGCGACGACCGTCGCGGTCTTCGATTCGGCCATTTGGCTTCGCCTGCCGTTCTGCGACAGCATAGCCCTCGCTCGCGCGAATTCGCCCAAGTCCCTGTCGGTCGGCGACGTGGTCGAGTCGGAGTTCGCTCCGGCGAGTAAGCTGACGCCACTGGCCGTTTCGGTCATCAACCCCTAGTCGAGGTGTTCACGTGAGTGCGTCTGTGGGTAAGGCCGGACATATCCTGCGAGCATTCGCATCAGGGGAAGATGCGCTCACAATACGAGCTTTGGCCGACGCGACTGGACTACCTCGTTCTACGGTGCACCTCTTGTGCAGGACTTTGGTCGAGGAGGACTTGCTCGAATCAGTGCCCGGCGGGGGGTACCGGCTGGGATCTATGATCTTGCAGCTCGGCGGCCGAGTCATCGACCGTAGCGGTCTGGTCGAAGCGACCGAGGGCAGTGCCGCCGGGTTGCGACGCGGTCACGGCCAGGAAATCCACGTCGGACAGTTGGTAGGCGGCTGGATCGTATATCTACATCGCGAGTCCGGTCCCTCCAAAGTGGCGATGGTCAATCGCGTCGGCATGCGAGCACCCGCATTCCTGTCGGGTTGCGGAAAGAGCGGACTTGCTGTTCTCAGCGGCGACGACGCCTGGAATCGAGTGCAGCGCAGTTGTGTTCAGGATCGAATCCCAATGCCTGATAAAGGTTTACTCCTCTCGGAGTTGGCGAAGGCACGGGCTCAGGGTTACATCGTGAGCCGCACCCTCCAGGAAGGGTGGACCTCCGTTGGTGCGGCGGTAGTGGGGGCGGAGGGCGTCGTCGGAGGCTTGTCGATCGCAGGCCCCAGTAATACTTTCCCATGGTCGCGAATACACGAGGTCGGTGAGGCGGTGTCCGGTGCCGCGGCGGCCGCCAGTCGTCGGCTGCTCGGACGACGGGGTCGGAAGGAAACCTGGCGCTCAGCGAGCGGCTATCCCGTCCACTCCTCGCAGGACGGGACCGACCTGCCGGCATGATGTCGCGGCATTCCGCTCCCATAGGTCGGTCGAGAGACATCATTCAGTTCTTGGATCATCATCACTTACCTGGTGAGCTGCCATAGCCGGTCTTGGGACCGGTACGGGTCCCGTCTGTTGGTTACGCGCACGCTGTGTGGAGGTGCTGTGCAGCCCGAATGTGTTGTCCTTCAGCGTTTTTTCAACGGCCTTGATTGCACACACCAGTTGACGAGCACACGTAGATGTGTAAACATCAGTAAATAGGTTGGACCATCAGACATGTTAAGGAGGTTCCAGTGGATGTCTGGGAGAAGCTGGACACCCCCGCCAGTTCACTGTCCGACCGGCTGAGCCAGCGTCTGATGGGGATGATCAGCGATGGTTCGCTCCAACCTGGGACGAAGTTGCCCGGAGAACGTGAGCTTGCCGAATCTGCTGGTGTTTCCCGGACCTCTGTCCGAGAGGCGCTGCGTGACTTGGAAATTCGTGGACTGATAATCAGGAAGCAGGGTCGCGGAACCGTTGTGGCGCCGGCCCTTCGGCCGGATCTACAGGCGGGGATGCTCGGATTGATGACGCCTGGCGACCGGGCCCTCCGTGAGGTAATGGATCTTCGTGCAGTCATCGAACCGCCCATTGCTGAACGTGCTGCACAGCGAGCTCTCAGCGGCGAACTCGGGCTGTTGCTTGCACCTCTCGAACGAGCAGAAATCCTCCTCGCCAAGTCGACGACATCGATCGATGTTTTGATCCAACTCGATGTCGAGTTCCATCTCTGCGTCGCAAAGCTGGCACACAACCCGCTCCTCTCGCGACTGCTCGAGGTGGCCAACGAGTGGATGGCCCCATCTCGGGAGCCGACGCTGCAGACGATGAATCGAATCACCCGCTCGGTTGCTGCGCATCGGCAAATCTATGAGGCGATCCGCCTGCAAGACTCGTCCGGTGCCCGGCTCTCGATGGCAGCGCACGTCCAAGAGGTTATGGACGAAATCGTTTTGATGCGTCCTCATTCAGCCGACTGATATGGGTCGGCGTACCCGACAGATTCCTTCTTCGCTGAAAATACCGCCAACATACTCTCGATCGAAGTTGACCGAGGGTCTATTTCTATGTCTGGGCCCGGTCGCGTTGCCGAAAGCTGTTGCTGTTGTTCATGTTTCAGATCGATTGCCAGTGTCGCGTACCGGTTAAATTCCTTCATTTTGTCCAGTCCTACTGGACACGGTGGGAGACATCTCAAATATTGCCGTATAGCGTTCTATTCATGGAAAATTCCCAACGGGATTCCAAGTCCCACAACGCTACTCAACAATCGGTCTCGATCGACATCAGCCATCTCATCAAAGAGTTTCGCGGATCCAACGGTACTGTCCGTGCTATCGATGACGTGGATATCGACGTGCATGCGGGTGAATTCGTGTGCATCGTCGGTCCCAGCGGATGCGGCAAGACATCGCTGTTGAATATCGTTGCTGGGCTCGAGGATCCGTCGAGCGGCAGTGTCACTGTCAACACTCGGTCCGATGCCAAGACCAAGCGTGCAGTGGTGTTTCAGGAGCAGGGGATATTTCCCTGGATGACAGTCCTGGAAAACGCTGCGTTCGGGCTGGAGGCACGTGGTGTGCCTGAAGCGGAGCGCCAGGAAGTGGCCCGCCTCTACCTGAAGAAGATGGGTTTGGCCAGGTTCGAAAAGTCCTACCCTCATGAGTTGTCCGGCGGAATGAAGCAGCGTGTCAACCTTGCGCGGGCGTTCGCGACAGATGCCGAGATCCTGTTGATGGACGAGCCGTTCGCAGCTCTGGACGAACAGACCAAATTGCTTTTGCAGGAAAGCCTTTTGCAAATATGGGAAGGCACGAGTAAAACCGTCTTGTTCATCACGCACAGCCTCGACGAGGCGATCCGGCTGGCCGATCGAGTGCTCATCATGACCGCGCGCCCAGGCCGCATCAAGGCCTCGATTCCTGTCGCTCTCCCTCGCCCACGCAACGTGTTGGAGATGCAGAGTGACCCCGAGTTTCTGAAGCTTCATGGCACCATCTGGAGCCAGCTTCGTGATGAGGTGCTCGCAGCTCGCGGTGACGATCCTGTCGCGGCGCAGCCGGCCTCGGACAGCAACAGCAATCTACCTATCGGAACGGTCTGACATGTCCAACACCGCAACACTTCCCCGCACCGACGGTGCGAAGTCGGCTGGTAATCACTCTTCGATCGACAACCCGAAGAAGCGGTGGAGACTCACACCAGAACGGGTTTTCGTCGTCGTAACGCCACTCACCTTACTTTTGATCTGGGAGATCCTGGCTCGCTTCCCGGGATCGGGTCCGGTGATGGATCCCCGCATCTTCTCCATGCCGAGCGAAGTCGCGAAATTGGGCTGGCAGCAGATCACCACGCCGCTCGTAGGTGGTTGCGAAATTTCGGGTGTCACGATTCCCAACACAATTCTTGGGTGCGACACGATGGTGACGCTGTGGCGCTTCGTCGTCGGCATGGTCGTCGGCTGTGTGCCGGGCCTGCTCCTGGGGCTTACGATGGGCTTGTTCCGTTGGCCTCGCGTCATCATGGGTCCGCTGGTGTCGCTGCTCTACCCACTGCCCCGCGTAGCGCTCTTTCCGCTTGTGCTACTTGTCATCGGTCTCAACGAATCCAGCAACATCATCATGATTGCGCTCGGACCATTTTTTACCATGTTGATCGGCACACAGGCTGCGGTGCAGAACGTGGATCCGATTTATATGAAGGTGGCCAAGAGCTACAACGTCCGCACTCTCAAGTTGTACCGTCGGGTGCTCTTGCCGGCCTCGATGCCGATCATTTTCAGCGCCTTTCGCCTGTCTGTCGGTCTCGGTCTGCTCGGTGTCATCACCGTCGAATTCTTGATCGGCAGCAATGGACTCGGGTACATGATTTGGAATGCCTGGCAGGTGTTGAACCTGGGGCTGTCCATGGTCGGCTTGGTCGTCACAGGACTCATAGGCTTCTTCGTCTTTCTTTTTCTCGATTGGATCGAACCCAAAGTGGTGCCGTGGGCACCCGCCGAAAGGAATGCACAGTGACCTCACTACAGGAACCAGCCGTTCGAGGCCTTCGCGGCGGCCCCACCGAATTCTTGGTGGTTCGCCTCGGCACCGGTGAAGACTTCACCTCGCGGCTTCGCGAGGAATTCGTTGCAAGCGGGGCGCGCGCTGGCTCGATCGTATCTGCGATCGGCAGTTTCGCAGAGATCGTGTACGGCGAAGGCTTCTACCACGACAACGGTTCGCTGGACATGCGGCAAGTCGTCCGCTCCGGGCAGCCCTTCGAAACAGGCGCGCTCTCAGGGCATCTTGGATTCACGGACAGCGGAGACCCCATCTCTCATGTGCACGGTTTATTCGCGCAGCCGGACGGACGGATCTTCGGCGGGCATGTATTCGAGGCGAAGGTGCTGCTCACGATCGAACTGACGCTGGCATTGCCGTCGTCAGTGGCATGGACGATGCAACCGCACAATCCCGAAGCGCACGTTCCCATGTCGATTCCGCGTAAGGCATTCCTGCCTTGCAGTGCCTCGTAGAAAGCGGATTCGTTATGCACCACTTCAGCAGATTCAACAGAATTCTCGGCGTGCTCACCGCCACCGTGCTCGTCACCGCCGCTTGCGGGGGCTCCAGCTCGGATGACAACGGTCTCGAAACACTGCGACTAGCGTTGACGCCGAACACTCAGCTCCTGCCGATCTTCGCCGCAATCGACAGTGGGGCGTTCGAACAGGCGGGCATCGACCTCCAGATCGACACTTACCAGGGTGCCGCTACCGCGCAGATTCCTCGACTTGTGCGTGGGGACATCGACCTATTGCCTTCCACTCCGTCGCCCTCGTTCTTCAACTCGGTAACGCAGGGGTTCGACATCAAGGCAATCCTGTCCACTGGCACAACAGGTGAAGCGGGTACGCCCTCACTGGTAACCGTCGGTACTGCAGCTGACGAAATACGCGACTACTCGGATCTACGCGGACGGACGATCGACTCCGGTGCCGACGGGTCCGTAATCCAGGTCGATGCTTTGGAAGCCATTGCAAAGGGCGGATTGACCGAGAGCGACCTCACAATCGAGAAGAACGCGAAGACCGCCGCAGACATGCTTGCCTTGGCAAGAAACCAGAGTGCTGACGTTATCTCGACGATCGAGCCTGTCGGTTCGCAGATCGAGCGACTCGGGCTCGGAAAGCGGTGGAAGGTCATGAACGAGACCGCGCCGTGGTATCCACAGGTGATTATCGCGGCATCCTCGGTAAGTCTGGACCAGAAGTCCGACGCCATCGAAAAATTCTCTCGTGCGTACCTGAAGACGATCCGCGAGATCAATGCGCAAAACGGTAAGTGGACGGACGAATACAGCGCCTCCCTCGCCAAGTGGACAGGAATAGCTCCCGCTGACTTCACGGTCGACCCCATGCCCACATTCGACGAGAAAGGCACCATTACGGCAGAGACGCTGTCACGAATTCAGGACATCTGGATGAAACAGAATCTTATCCAGCAGGAGGTCGATGTGACCGGCTTGGTCGACGAATCGATCGCAGAGCGGAGCGCAAACTGATGATTTACCGCAATAACACCGGGAGATTCCTGTGACGCTGTATGTCGATACGGTAATCCGGGCGCGTCAGATCCACACGTTCGCACATGACCTGGAAGACGTTCAGGCACTGGGCATCCTCGGTGGCAAGATCGTAGCTACGGGAGCGGGGGACGACAACCTGGAGGCTCTGGTCGGACCCCGCACCCGCATCGTCGATGCGCCCGAAAGCACGATCATGCCGTCGTTCTACGACACCCACAATCACCTGTTGTTGACGGCAGTGGACAAGTTCTGCTTCGTCGATCTGTCAAGTTGTAAAAGCATCGATGATGTAGTGGCCGCTATAGCCGCCAAGGCGCAGACCACACCATCGGGGCAGTGGATCGTCAGCTCCAGACACTGGCAAGACTCCAACCTGCGGGAATCTCGTTTGCCCTTCGCCGAAGAGCTAGACCGTGCAACCAGCCAGCATCCGGTATGCCTCAAGCGCGACGGTCACGTGATGGTGGTGAACACCCGCGGGCTGGAGATGGCCGGACTGCGGGATCTCATGGAGGATCCCGTGGGTGGCACACTCGGCCGCCACTCGGACGGAATGCCCAACGGGCAACTCTTCGAGTTCGCAGCCTACCGGCCGGTGAACGATCTCCTGCCAGAGCCGACCATCGAAGAGAAAGTGGAGGCACTCGGCCAAATGTGCCGAGCTGTCAATGCTCGGGGAATGACAGCAGTGCGAGATCCGGGCCTCACGCCGCGCGGGGAACTCGACGTGTACCAGGTGCTGCGTGAACGGGGCGGACTGACCGTCCGAACGAGGGCATTGTTGTTTGTTCGTGTGAATCGATTTCCCACCCTCGCCGACGCCATCTCCGGAATCGACGCATGGGGCGTGCGTAGCGATTTCGGTGACGACTTGCTTCGGGTGGACGGTATCAAGACCTCGCTCGATGGCGGCATCGAAGGTGCAGCGCTTGGGGCTCCCTATATTGGACGGCCCGACTACTCAGGGCACCTGCTCATCGAACCTGATGCCCTGACGGAGTTCGTCACTGCAGCCGTGGACAAGGGCTATCGAGTCGGCTGCCACGCGGTCGGTGATCGCGCCGTCGACACCGCCGTGACCGCGTTCGAGAACGTGCTCGCCTCCAACCCGACATTGCCGCCTGGCTGGCTGTCTGTCGAACACGCGTTCTTTGCGGACGAGGCGATGCGCAAACGGGTAGTGGACGCCGGGATCGGTGTCACCGTTCAGTTCCCGATCGCGTCTGCACTCGGCACCCACATGGTCGAGCACTGGGGTGCCGATCGCGCCAATGCCGCCATGCCGATTCGGGAATGGGTCGACGAGGGGGCGATCGTCTCCGGCGGCACCGACTCGAATGTCAGCCGTTACGACCCGCTTCTCGCGATCTGGGAGACGATTACGAGAAAGACTCAGCATGGCGAGATTCTCGGTGCCGCACACGCCGTCGACCGACGGACGGCATTCGAGCTCTACTCCATCGCGGGGCCCCGTGCATTCGGTGAATCCGACACACGAGGAACCCTGGTGCCAGGACATTGGGCCGATATGGTCGCTTTCGACACCGATCCACTCGAATGCGATGTCGATGCCATTCCCGAGCTCGACCCAGTGTTCACCCTCCTCGGTGGGCGGGCTGTGCACGATCGCACCGGAGTGGCTCGGGACGCTGGCGACACGCAGTGACCGGCCGTGGGTCGACGGCGCGCGGTGCGGCACCGCCCGCCGTTGAAACCGTCCCCGGTGTGGTGGCGGGGCACTGGGTTGGGGGCGCGGCGTGCTATCCCGCTATTCCTTACGCCCATGCCCCGGTTGGAGCAATGCGGTGGGTACCGCCGCGTCCACATGGAGGGTGGACCGGAATCGGTGCGTCGAGTCGCGGTGCCGCAGTTCCGCAACTTCCATCTCGGCTGGACGAGGTGATGGGGCCTTTGGTCGCGGGTGGATTCTCCGAAGACGCCCTTACTCTCTCGGTGTGGGTTCCGCCAGGGGCTCCGCCCACGGGCGGTTGGCCGGTCATCGTCTGGCATCACGGCGGCAGGCTGATAGCGGGGGCTGGGTCGGCACAGTGGTTCGACGCTGCGATTCTGGCTCGTCGGCTCGACTCCATCGTGGTTACGGTCAACTACCGCTTGGGGGCACTAGGGTTTCTGTACTTTCCTTCGGGTGTACTCGGAGACGAGCAGGTGGCGAACCTCGGTCTGCGAGACCAAGGAGCAGCGTGGATTTGGGTGCGGGACAACATCAGCGGATTCGGTGGTGATCCTGGAAACGTAACTGCAATCGGACAGTCCGCAGGCGGATACTCGGTAGCCGCACTTGCCGACAGCCCGGTGTACCGGCACTTGGTGCACCGGACTGTGGTGATGAGTGCTCCGATGGCAGTGCTACCGATCGATCCTGATGAAGCCTGGGCGACGACGCGAGCCTTCATGTCGGACGCCGGCATCGAGCGCATCTCGAGGGACGCTGTGGAGGCGTTGCCCGTCAAGACAATTCTGGCGGTACAGGCGGCGACGATGAAGCGGTCAGCGTCCCGTGTGACCTCGGCAGCGCCGATTGGGCATGTGCTCGACGGCGATGTCATCACAGAAAACTCCATCGTCGCCGGTGGTCCGGGTGTCGCTCCGCCGATCGAGATGCTCCTCGGGTGGAACACCGAGGAGGCCAGAGCCTACTGGGCTTTCGACGACTCGTTCTGGGCGATGGAGCGCGCCGCAGCTGCGCAATTCGTCGAGTCGATCGGTGGTGTCGACCTGCGAGAACGGTTCGAAGGGACGTCTCTCGACGGACGTACACCTGCTGAGCTGGCAGTGGACCTGTTCGGGAGGGTGAACGTGATCGAACCATCGATCCAGATGGCGCAGCGGCGTGCCAGCCGGCACGGAAAGACACTGCTGTACTCGTTCGCCCACCGATCGAACCATCCGTGCGGGCGACTCGGAGCCTGCCACACCTTCGAAACCCCGTTCCTCTTCGGAAACTTCGACGATTGGCGCGACGCTCCGATGATGGCGGGTTCCGACGAAGCAACCTCGGAAGCAGTTAGTCGCACACTTCAGGGCATCGTCAGACAGTTCATCGATGAACCAGAACCGACTGTGGCCGGTCGCCCATGGCCGGTGGTACGCACCGGCGATCCAGAGACGGTGCTCGAAGTCGCCACCTCGGCCCGGCTGGTACCCGTCTCGTAGACACCGAGGCTGCGTGCTGGTCCAGTGCCAGAAGCTGAGTAGCTGTTGGATACACGTCCTCGGCGCGACCAGCGACAGCGATCGGAAGGGTTCGTACTGTGACTGCGACCCCGGATGGCGCACACCGAAATGCCCGTTCACCAGAACTTATTGGCGAACGGGCATTTCTGTATTCAGCGAGTAGATGCTCCCTGCACCTCGGGCCTCTTGGGCGACTTACCTGGGTTACTTCTTACTCGAGCGCAAAGGCATGCCGACCGGCGGGTGTCGGCGGCAATCCGGACACGCCAACGGGCTACGAGAGTTGTTCTTCTGCCTCGAAAACGGGAGTCATGTCGCAGTATATGCGGCAGCTCGAGACCTTGTCGTTCTCGAAGGCGTACGCGGTTACCGCAGGTACATCGACGGAAGAGCCGTCGAGCCTGCCGTAGGTCACGACAGCCTCGAATATTGCCTGATTCGAGGCCTCCCACACACTCACAATCGTGTGCTTCATGGAACTGATCGAACCGAAGAACTCAGTGAGCGAGGACCCGATCTCCTGGGGTCCCGTCAGGATGTCAGAATTGCCGAATTTCATTGTGCCGGAGGCCGAGAAGTAGGACGAAAAACTTCGTGCGTCAAGCGAATCGGCGCGATTGTAGATCGCACTGAGCCTTTCCGGCCATGCGGTCGATGGGTTTGTCTCGGTCGACGTCATCTCATCCTCACTTCTCGTCGACAATGGCGGTGCACTCGATTTCGATCAGGAGTCCCTCGATCGCAAGACCGGTGATACCCACGATTGTCTGGGCCGGCTCATGGTCAGAGCCGGTGACCGACCGAATTGCGTCCGTGATCGCCGCATACTCCGTTGGCTCGGTGGTGTAGATGGTGCGTCTGATGATCTGGTCCCAGCGAACACCAGCTTCTCCTGCCACGATTTCCAGGTTCCGCATCGCGGCAACGGTCTGACTCACCAAATCGGTACCGACAACGTTGAACTGCGTGTCCAGCGCTACCTGACCCGCGAAGTGAACCACATGGCTTCCGTGGGAAATGATGGCATGGCTGAAACCCGGTGCAGGGTGCACATTTTCGGGATTGATCGGTTGCATATTCATTTCTGTATCCTCCTGATCGCATCGCCCGGGCGGGCGATGATGGGTGGTGATGCGGAATTTCGACCGTTCGTCGTCTTATTCGTGCACTTCGACTGGCCGCCAGCCCTGGCTGGCTCGTCTACGTGAGATTCAATCGCAGGTAGTCTGGATGCAGCATGGGTATGCAACAATTTTGACGACGCGACTGCAGTTGAACTACACGAGCAGACAGGCTCGTTCTGTTCATTGCAGGTCTCGATCCAGGGCACCGAGAGCCTGCACCGGTACCGGTTTGACCGGGAGGTGCGCAGTGAAATGGCCGGCCTCGCGTGGTGACGTCCGGCGTTCGTTGGCTACCAGAGCACCGACCGTGCCTTCGCAGTAGCGACCCTGGCACGGACCCATTCCGCTGCGGCATTGGAGCTTCACTGCACTGGCAGTCGAGATGAACGGGTTGTCGCAGAGCGTGCGTTGCACCGTCTCGCAGGTGACGAGTTCGCAACGGCAGACCGTGGTTTCGGGGGTGGCGAGCTGTGCAAGGGCTTGGCGTTGGGGCTCGAACATCGACTGCACGACAGTGGAGAATCGAGATGCTCGTGTCACGGACGACTTCGCCTGCGCGAGAGTGGCGTTCGTGGGTGCGCGGGCGGCGGACAGTTCGCGGGCAATCGACAATCCGGCCAGGTGTCCTTCGGCGCGGGACTGTTCTGCGCCCGCGACTCCGGTGGGCTCGCCGGCGACGAAAATTCCGGGTGCGCTGGTGGCCATCCGCTCGTCGTGTGCCACCACCCATCCGCCTTTGGGCGAGTGCCACACCATCTCGCAGTCGGCTTGTCGCGCCAGTTCTGTCGACGGGGAAAATCCATACCCCAACACCAGGGTCGACGCCGCGCGTCGTCGGCGCTCGGTCGAGGCGTTCCACTGCATGTCCACCTTGGCCAATTCGACGGACTCGACGGTGCGATCGCCGAACGCTCCGGTGACGATGGTCTTGGTGCTGACGGTGACGCCGCGGGAGACGAGACGGACCAGTGCGCGGCTCGATTCGGCCAGTAGGGCTGTGTGTCCGGGAATGGCGCGCCGAGCCGCGATCAGCTCACGTGGGGCCGGTATACTGCGCGCGAAAGCGAGTTCGGACACTCTGGCCCCCTTCTTCACCAGCTGGTCGGCCACGATGATGAGCAGCGGGTGCGATCCTGCGAGTACGAGATCGTCGCTGGCCAGTACATGCTGGCTCTTGAGCAGGCTCTGCACGGCGCCGGCCGTCATGACGCCCGGCAGCGTCCAGCCGGGGAAGGCAACCGGCATATCGAAGGCACCGGTAGCGATGAGAATGCGCTGCACTGCTATGGCACCGTTGAGTGTCGGGCCTGCGACTGCGATCGAGAGCGACAACGAGGCTTCGTCACGGTCACGCAGGATCCCGTAGGCCGTGCTCGACGCCATGTGCGTTATGCCGGAATGGTTGTCGAAACGCTCGAGCAGGTCTGCAGCCCAGCCGTAGCCGGCGGTGGGCGCGAGTACCGAATCGGAGAACTCGATTGGAGGGCGACGAAAGATCTGTCCCCCGGCGCGGAGTTGTTCGTCTACCACGAGCACGCTCAGGCCCGCGTCGGCAGCAGAGAGTGCTGCACTCATGCCTGCAGGTCCGGCACCGACAACGGCGAGGTCGTATGTCATCAGAATCCCTTCGTAGGCTCGATGTTCATGCCCTCGCGGACCTGCGTGATGCACGCGCGCACCAGGGGAATGCCATCGATGACGACGGCGCAGTCGAAACAGGTGCCCATGTTGCAGAACGGTTGTCGGGGTTCGCCGGTTCTCGTGGTCCCGAATTCCTGTATTCCGGAAACGAGCAGTGCCGCTGCGAGAGTGTCGCCCTCGTTGCACGGCAGGGCTTTTCCGTCGAACGTGATGTGGACACTGTCACCACGCACGATCGGTAACTTACGGCTGGGAGACACCGACTCTTCTTTCGTAGCGATTCGGATC
The DNA here is from genome assembly GCF_004563845.1 of Rhodococcus sp. 1R11. NCBI lineage: Bacteria > Bacillati > Actinomycetota > Actinomycetes > Mycobacteriales > Nocardiaceae > Rhodococcus > Rhodococcus sp. 1R11. The sequence continues at coordinate 107,962 of NZ_SPNG01000008.1, forward strand.
GTATGGTGTGAGGTCGATTCCGGGCGTGCGACCGAGGGCCAGTTCCGCCAGAACCTGCGCGAAGCTCGGACCGAGGGTGAACGCAGACCCCCCTGTTGCAACGAACACGCCGGGTGCTCCGGGGACCGGACCGACCAGCGGCAGCTGGTCCGGCGTCACCGTCGTGGTTCCGACCCACGTGCGCAGGGCCGGTAGCGACCCCACCCGTGGGACGACTTTCGTTGCAGCTCGTGCGTTTCCGGCTACCGAGGCGCGAAGAAGTTCGGGCCGGACCGAGAAGTCGGGAGATCCGTCCACTCCGGTGATGAGCCGGGCCGGCCACCCCCCGCCGATCAGTACGTTGCCTTCTGCGGACTGTTTGAGGGAAAGCCGTGCACCGGCGTGTTGTACGAGGTGCGGGATGAACTTCTCGGTCTTCGCGGTCACCGTCATGGTCAGTGCCAGGGCGACGGTAGGCAGGTGCGCGCCGATCATGTCGCCGATCTCCGTGGTCCACACACCGCTCGTGAGAATCACCGATTCGGTTGTGACGATGGATGTCCGGCGCTTGTCGTCGCTGTCCCGGTCCGTCAGGGATACCGACCATCTCGAGCCGCTTCGTCGCACATCGTCGACCGACGTACGGGTCCGCACTGTCGCGCCACACCGAATTGCTGCCCTGGCCATGGCGGGGCCTGCGGTACGAGTGTCCGCCTTGCCCTCCAGCGGACAGTACGAGGCAGCTACGACGGAGTCCGACAGGTACGGGGCCATCGCGTGAACCTGCGGGCCGTCGAGGAGTTGAACGTCGAGTCCCCACGATCGCTCGATGTCGGCTTTCGTCTCGAGCAACGACGCCTGGGCAGCATCTTCGGCCAGCATGAGGCCACCGTTCTGGACGACTCCGAGGGGTTCGCCGACCTCTTCGGCGAGCCTTGCCCACAGTCGCGCTGCCTCGAGATGCAGTGGCATCGCCTCCGCTGCTCGTTTGGCGGCGTCGATCCCTTTCTCGATCATCCGATACTCGAGCTGAAAGTGCAGACTGCCCGCATTCTGGCCGGAGGCGTGCTGGTTTATCTGGTCGCGCTCGACGAGGAGTACGTCCGCCCCGTCGCGCGCGAGCATCCACGCAACTGCACAACCGAGCAGCCCACCGCCGATGACGACAGCGTCGAATTGCTCTCTCATGTCAGCGGTGTCGTTTCGATACCCAGTCTTTCGAGTGTGGCGGCAACGATCGTCACTTCGTGCGCAGTCAGTTCGAGCAGGGGATCGCGAACGAATCCGGCGGGTACTCCCTGTAGACGAAGGGCGGTCTTCATGATTGCTTGCTGGTTGCCGAACTGCACCCCGTAATCGGGTGTGAACCAACTGTCCATGATCACTCGGTCGCGGGCACCGAGTTCCAGCGCACGTTCTCTGTCGCCGGCCGCGATCGCGCGCCAGAAATCCGGCTGGTCCGAGCCCAGCACTCCGCCGGACCCCATGAGCCCGTCGCCGTGCCCGAGCAGAGCCAGATCAGCGCCCAGGGCACTGGTCGGCATTCCGAAGTACCGCACAGATCCTTCGAGGGCATACATACCGGCGAGGAATCCGGCGAAGTTTCCTGTCGAGTTCTTGATCGCTACGACATTGTCGATATCGGCGAGCTCGAGGAGAATATCGGTGTCGAGATCGACGATGCATCCGCGCGGCCAGTTGTACACACAGATCGGAATATCGGTGGCGTCGGAGATATCGGAATAGAACTTCACGATCTCCCGACGGTTGGGTACGACATACGGCGGCGGGGTGACCAGAATGCCGTCCAGCCCAGCGTTTTCGGCGGCACGGGCGTGAGTGATCGCCTCCTGTTGTGTGAAGGCGTTGCAGGCACCGATGACCACCATGGTCTCACTTCGATGCTTACCTCCCTCCGCGAAGAGTTGTCGACGCTCGTCCGTACTCATCGAAAACCACTCACCGCTGGTGCCGGCGAGAATCACCCCGTTCATTCGCTGCTCGGTGAGCCAACCCATCTGAACGTCGAAGCCGGCCAGATCGAGCGCACCATCCCGGGTGAACGGTGTGGTGATCGCAGGTATGTACCCGGTCCATCCGACGGAATCTCTGTTCATCTCTACTCTCCAGATCGAATTGCAATGTTGTGCAGCAGGTTCAGGCAGTGAATCAGGGAACTTTGTCCGGTACGACGTAGTTGTGATCGGGTTCTTTCCCTGCCGCGCCGCCTTCACCCTCGAAGCGTCGGTGCCACCCGGTTCCCACTGCCACCAACATGACGACGGTCAACACCAACGGATAGAGCATGGCGAGGAATATCTCTGTGGTCGACAGGGCCGGTGCCGTGTCGTATCCACTGGTGAGGAGCGCGCCGATGAACAGGTAGGCGCTAGTAACCGGGACGATGCAGGCAATACCCATGGCAAAGCAATCCATCACTACGGCGCGGCGGTAGGGGTGCAATCCGACGCGAGATCCGATTTCGTCCGCCACCGGGCCGAACGTCAGCATCGCAGCCGAGTTCACACCCCCGAACAGCAGGGTCGTGACCGAAACACCAAGGCCGATGGCAATTTCTGCGCCGCGCGGGGTATCGGACAGACGTCCGCGGCTGATGGCCTCCACGAGTCGTTCCAGGACGCCCGCAGCTGTGAGTACACCCATGATGCCGAATACGGCGAAGACCAACGCAACTGTTCCGAGCATGTTGGTCACGCCGGCCGACAGGAATCCGGTCGGGACGCCGTCGGTGACCCCGATGATGTCGGACGGAACGATGAGCTGGGCAGCGAGCCCGGTCATGATGCCGGTGACGAGCCCGACGCTGACGGCCTTGAAGATGTTCCTGGTGCGCAGTGCCACCACCAGCATGATGGCGACCGGAATCAGCATCACCAGAGCTTTGGGGTCCTCGGTAGCCTTCAGGAGTTCGTGGGCACCGTCTGCGGTGTTGTGCTTGCGTGTCGAGGCGAGTACGAGGAATCCGACGGCGCTGATTGCCGCTGCTGTCAATGCGAAGCGGGCACGACTCGACACGACTCCGCCGATGTCGGCCGAACCTTCCTTGCGACGGAAACGCTGTGTGGATGCCGAGATGATCGTGGTGTCCGAGATCGGGGCGACGTTGTCTCCGAAGATGGCACCGGACACGATGGCACCCGCGAGGATGGCCGGGTCGGCTCCCAGCAGAACACCGGCCGGGTAGAAGATCGGGAAAGCGGTGAACATCGTGCCGATCGACGATCCGGTCGACATGGAAATGATTCCGACCGCGACGAATGCGAAGAGCGTGAACGTGCCGCTACCGATGCCCAAAGTGTCTGCGATCCAAACGAATCCGCCCGAGACGTTGGTGGCCTTGATGAGCGATGACATCATCCCGACGGTGAACAGAATCAACACGATCGACACCGACGTCGGGCTACCCACGCCCTTCATCACGGCGTCCCAATGGCTGCCGTACGGCTTGGCGAAAAGTGCGCCGATCAGAAGAGAGACGAATCCGCCCATTGCCAGAGCGGTCATGTCGAAAGCTTTGAACACGACGAAGAACAGAATGCAGAATGCGAGGAAAGCGGCGATGGGAACGAACGCCATCGCCCAGCCCCCTCTGAACTGTAGGCGGGTGTCTTGTGTCATTGGAGGTTCCCTCTCATCACGGCGTAGGCCGAGTGACTATGGTGCGCACACGTGTTCACTGATATCGACACGATCGGGGAATGCCGCCGAGTGCTCGCCTCGTGCCCGAGTGTGCAGGCGGTTTCACGGCCGAGCTGGCGTCCAACGCTCTCACGTCTACCTAAGCTGTGCACAGCGTGCCGGTCAGGCGAGGGAGTGTTGTTAGTGTATTCACACTGCAGCAATACCGCAATATGTGCAGTGAAATTGCACACCGGTCGCTGTGCGGCATTGGGATAGGGTTCAGACGTGATTGGAGACAAGCTTCGCGAACTCAGATCCGCGCATGGTATGACGCTCCGAGGCTTGGCCACGGAAACAGGGCTGTCGCCAACGCTTCTGAGTCAGGTCGAACGCGGAGTCACGGAGCCGAGCCTCAAGACCTTACGAGCGCTCGCTCGAGTGTTCGGACAATCCGTCTCCACGCTGTTCGAGGATCCGTTACCGGTTTCGGTGCACATAAGCCGCCCGGGGCAGCGATCAAAGATCAGTACGCCCGTGGGCCACATCCAGTACGAGCGACTTACCCCGGGAAATGGGCAACTCGAAGTATTGCGGGGCAGACTGAACCCGGGCGGACGGTCCAGTGATGAACCGTGGTCCCATCCTGCAGTGGAATGCGCCTACGTCGTCGAAGGCGAACTTACGGTAACGGTCAACGACCAACGACATTCCGTCGTTCGTGGTGAGGCGATCACCATCGATTCGAACCAGCCGCACCTGTACAGCAACTATTCGAATGACCCGGTGGAATTCGTACTCTCGGTGAGCCCGCCAACGCCGTAAGTCATTCGAAACCGTTCTGCTACATCCAATTTCGCTGGTAGATCCGACGGGTACGCCGTTGTCGGAAAAACCGTCGCACCGACGTCGATCAACGCTGCGGCGGCGTCGCCCAGTGCCGCATCTCGCCCACATCGTCGAGCGTCCCGCGGTCGCCCGCGGGCACCGTAGCCTCGCGCGGTGGGGCGATGTCGAGCCCGGGCGATGTAACCGCCGACGAATCGACCAACTCGTCGTCCGAGCGCGGAAAGTGCGGGAAGTGGTGTATCTCCGCGTTGTTGCCCGTCGCGATCGGAGGACCGGATCGGCGCACGCCACGAAAACGTAGCCGGGTCTCCGTGTCGAGAGCTAAATTGGCATGCCAGGCAACGCATTTCCATCTTGATTGTCGAACCGATTTGCGTAGTACTCGGTTGAGGTCTCGAGGTCCTTGGGGCACTGTCGCGGCGACGGTATCCCGGACGGTGATGGCACACGTACTGATATCGATCCTCAGAGGCGAGCTACAGCCGTACCGGGCTGACGGATGCAGTGATCCGCGGGATCTGGACCGTCCGATCTTCAGCCGCAGATTCTCGTTGAGGGGAGTGCCGCCGACAGCGCCACCCTGAAGTCCACTCGGCGAGGCACCCGCATCTCCTCGCGCGGGCAGCGACTACGCCGACGATGACTGGCGCGACATCCTCCGGCTCGACATGCCGAGGCCTTGACTTAGAATAAAGCCTAGCCTAACCTAATTTATGTGTCGGCGAACGCCGATCCAATTGCGGAGGTTTTGTCAGATGAGCGTGATGCCAAAAGTGCAACGCCCGAAGAGCCGGCGGATGACTATGTTGACGGTAACCCGCAACGTCGAGATCAGCCCGAGCTTCAGGAGGGTCACTGTGGGAGGCGACGGCCTGGCCGACCTGGACTACCTCGGGTTCGATCAGGTTGTTCGCTTCTTCTTTCCGCGGGATGGTCAGATGCAGCTGCAAATGCCGACAGTGTCGAATGATGCATGGATGGCGCAGTTTCTCCTCCAGCCCAAGTCGCGGCGTCCATGGGTACGCAACTACACCATCCGGCGTTTCAGGCCCGACGCCTCGGAAATCGACATCGACTTCGTACGTCACGGAGACGTCAGCCCGGCGGCGAAGTGGGCCGAGTACGCGCAGCCGGGCGATCCGGTAGGAATCTTCGACGAGGGCATCACCTATTTACCGCCATCGGACGCTCGGTGGCATTTGCTGGCTGGCGAGGAAAGTGCTGTACCGGCCATTTTGTCTATCCTCGAGTGTGCTCATGATGATCTGCACACCGAGGTGTTCCTCGAAGTTCCTCTAGCGTCCGACATTCCCGAGACGGTGTCTGCCCCGCGGTCCACGCGTATCAACTGGATCGTTCGTGACAACCCGAGCGAAGTACCCGGGACGCAGTTGCTGCGCGAAATCAAGGATTCGACCCTTCCTTCAGGGAGTTTTTACACGTGGGTTGCCGGTGAACACAAGCTGCCGACTGGACTGCGACGGCATCTTGTCAACGATCGAGGAATTCCTAAGTCCGACATCACTTTCGGTGGATATTGGCGGTACGGCAAAAGCAGCCCGGGCTGATTCGACCGCGAACAGGACGGTCGGCGTGAAGAGGTGTCCGAAGGGCGGAAGCGCCAGGTCCAAGGATCGTTTTCTAGGGCAAGACTGTCAATTTGTGACGCTCAGCGAACAGGCACGCTTCGATGTCGGACACTTCGGGTCCCTGGTCTTGGACGATTCGACAGACCAGCGCAACCGGAGCGTGTCCGCCTGCTACAACCGCGCTGAGCGCACGTTCGTAGACAGTGTGCGTGTGTTCCTTCAGGTCTCTACGACAGCGCACGGGTAGGACATGCCCTGGACGGCGGAGATCGTCCGCGGTGGTGCCAGAATCGGCGAGGGTTCGGAGTGTGTGCGCACGATCGATAGCCGATATTCCGGTGCCCACACCGACTGCGTCGACTGCGACTGTGAAACAGAGACCACTGCGCTCACTGTCGAAGATGGGTTGATCAGGAATGCGCAACCGGTCGAGGTCCTCGGAGTACATGGCCGCGTGTATGAGCCCGGACGAGTAACGCACTGCCATGGCCACGTCCCTGGCGGTAACTGCCTCGGCAGCGCTGAACAGCACCGCGCCCTCGGAATCCAGCATGACGGATAGACCTGAAACGTAACCTTCGTTCGTTCGATGCATTGTGCCGCGTTTCAAAGTAGTAGCGCTCATGTCGAAGTTCCTGTCCGATGTCGGGATGCCTGGTTGCATCGACGGTTCGTGGTCTTGTGGAAATCGGCGCTACGGGTTGCGGCTGACCGCACCACCTTGCGGGCTGAGAAGACCCGCTCCGCGAGCGCAGGGAATCGCTGGATGGTGTGCTGGGGGTTAGGTAAGCGTGGTTATAAGGCTGGACTGGCCGGGGCGTCGGTCACATCCACGATGACGAGCGATAGGTCCGTACTTGCCGACTGGTGTGCCTTCGAGTGCCATGACTCTTGTTCCGATCACTGGTTCCGCCCACCCTGCAAGTCTCGTTCGACGAAAGCCGGACTCGCGCGGCGGGCTATCATGTGAGTTTATAGCGTCTTCGGAACGGGCGTCTACCGATAAGAAAATAAAGTTGAGGCCGGGTCCCGATGCCGACCGGGTGCGAATGGCGTCAACCGACCGGGAGCATCGGCAGCGAGCCGGGAAGACTGTCAGGGCTCAGTCACGCGTGACGAGTTTCTCGCACGGCGGGCTCGCGACGTCATGCACCGGTTATTGACGCTGAGCGCAGCTCGGTATGCATCGGTGGATGTGTGCAGTCTGCGATGAATCTCGCATCGTGAGCTCGCGAAATTTAGGTACCGAGTAGGGTGAAATGCAACTTGGACTCTCGCTCGGTGGGGTGTGGGCCAGCCTGCAAGGTCATAGTATTTCGTACTAGCGACGGACGCGACAGCGGCACTATGGCGGGTGGTGTGGAGATTTTCGCTGGCATCCGCCGCCTACCCAGCGAAGATCGAGTGGTCCGAATTGCGCTGTAGTTCGGGAATCACAAGAGAAGACGACTTACAGTGGCGACGCGAACCATGCCGAAGGCAGGGTGTCACTCAGCAAGCGATCCTTTTCCGTGGACCACATTGAAGGCATGCTTGTGCGCGAGTGGGTTGAGCAACTCGTTGAGTTGGTCGAACAATGCTCCTGCCGCCTCGCCGTTCCAAGCAGGGGGGAGTAGCGAAAGTGGAATGCCTGGATCGCGGTACGGCAGTCGGCGCCATTGAGTGAGCATGGGTACGTAGATCTGGAACGCGTCACATGGCGTAATGCTCGAAGACTTTGCCTGATACAACACCGGGCGGTAGACCTCGAGGAAATCCGCATACAAGGAAGTCAGTTCGTCGAGATCCCACCAAACGCGAATTTTTGCGTGTAGGTCACCGAAGGCGATGTAGTTTCCGCTGAACATGTCCACGTATTCGGACAAGCCGCGGAGATCCAAGGTGTGTCGCGCTTCGCGTGCCATTGTGCCTGGGGCGATCCACACTCCAGGGGCTGCTGTCCCGAAACCCAAGCGTGTGAGATTGGAGCGAAGAGCGTGCCGCTTGTCTCGCTCGGACTCGGGAACAGAAAAGGCCACGACAACCCAACCGTCTTCCTCGGCCGCACGCTTCCGATGAAAGATTCGAACGTCGCCCTCGGCCAGAACTTCGAGCGTTGCTTCAGAAAGGGAGTATCCGGCGGCACCGTCGTTTCGTTCGGCACGTAAGACCCCGCGCCGCTTCAGCCGCGAGATCGAGGAACGCACGGCCTGGCCGTCCATGCCGAGGTCTCCCATCAGTGAAACCACGGAGGCAACGGAGAGCCAGTTGCCTTCGGAGCGCGCACACAGGCCGAAAATGGTGAGAATCAACTGCGCGAGACGCGTGTCGCGGCCAGCGCCAACACCCACCTGAACGTCCGCATCTTGCTTCATAGGATCACCATACGATACGGGTTTGCCTGATCCACGCTCTCCGAGCTTGGGGTTGGCATAAGGAGGTGTGCATAACGCGTGGTCAAGGCAACCTTTCTCTGAATGTATCGCCCAGTATACCGACGTTAACAACTCGATATACCGAGGTTGGAGCAGAACCGGTCCTCCAGCGGCCGCTCCATGGTCTGCAGTGGGATGTCTGCGTCGCTAGCTTGCGGCCGGAGAAAGGAAAGAGCCTGTCGCGGAGGCCTTCCCTACCGTGGTTCCGGACGATGCGTCGATGTGAGACACATTTCTGGCCCTAGGTATCTGGAAACACCGGCAAACCCGAACCATGAGAAGCGCTTTGAGCATAAATTCCGATGCTCGGTTCCAGGTCGAACGCTCATCGATAGCGACTGCGGCTTCTCGGCCCTCGTTCCACTGTGCGACCGAAGGGGCTCGAATCGGCGCTGGGCGTGTTCGACATTGCTCTGGGCGCAGCGTGGTTTTGTGACCGCCGGCCTGGTCCCCTCCGTGTGGTGTCACCGTTCCGCCGCTGTACGTTGCCGACTGTCGCACTCGTTGAAAGCTATTGCGGCCGAGTCGGATACAGGTGCGGCCTTGACTGATTCTTCGATAGAGAGGGTCGAAGTTGTTTCCGTCCAGGGTCGCAACATACCTCGGACTCCGAATCGGAGTATGTTGCGACGCCGGCTCATGGCAACCCCAATGTCTAACCAGCCCTAGACAATAGGCCAGCTGGGCTTCTGTTCCCGACCGAGTCGACCGAGCGAGGATGCCGCGGCAGCGTCGACATCGGCCACCAATGCGGGCAGATCCACGGACAGCAGTTTGCCTTCGTCCATCACCACACGGCCGTCGATGAGCACGGTCTCGACGTCGGATCCGCTCGAGGCGTAGACGAGGTCGTTGACCGGGTCCGCAAAACGATTCGGTGCGAATGTCAAACCGCTCGCATCGAACATGACCAGGTCTGCAGCTTTTCCCACCTCTATCGACCCTATGGTGTCTTCCCATCGTGCCGCTTTCGCGCCGTTGATGGTCGCCATTTCGAATACCGTTGTCGCAGGCATGATGGAAGGATCGGTACGCACGTCCTTGTGCGTGGCAGCCGCAAGGTACATGACGCGTACAAGGTCGAGGAACCGGCTGATGGCAGCTCCGTCTGTGCCCAGCGTCGTCAGGCCACCAGCAGCGACGAACTCCGGAATCGCGCCCTTGGAAATGTTGCCATGCGCACCGAGCATCGACGAGGACGGGCAGTGTGCGACAGAGGATGCGGATGCGGCAAGCCTCTGCACGTCTGCCTCCGGAATCCACCCCAGATGTCCGAGCACAATGCCGTGATCCAGGATGCCGCTCCGCTCGTAACGTGCGAGATCCGGAGCGTGCTCGGGAATTTCACCCAGCGGTTTACGCCCTATGTAGTGTCCGACGATGCCCGTGTTGTTCGCTCGCGCGTGCTCCACGACACCAGCGAGCAACTCGTCGGTCACTGACAGGGGATGATCCAAGTCGTAGAAGACTTTGAGCCTGCCGTCCGCGGCGCCGTCGAATCGGGCGAACAGCTCATCGGCGTGAGCTAGATTCTCACTCGCGGACAGGACTTTCCGTTCGAACGGACCGGGGAGATCGCTCATCTGCGGGGCCAGGACCCCGCGGATACCTATCGCAGCGGCTGCGGCCGCGGTCTGCTCGGTCTGCGGGCCACCGGCATCGATGAAGGTTGTCGTACCGTGTCGGATCATCTCGGCGAAAGTCGCCATCGACGCGACGTACGCCTCGTCGGGTCGAAGATCGTCCTCGTGCGGCATAAGCGTTCGGGTAAGCCGCTCGATGGCCGGCAGCTCGTCGATCGTCCCGCGAATCAGGTACGCACCCGCCGGGTGAGAATGACTGTCGACCAGGCCTGGAGTAAGAATGCCGTTCGGCCGGTCGATCAACCGAGCGGGTGTGAACTGGGCAAGCACGTCCGCTCGCTTGCCAACTGCGACAATCTTCGCGCCTGCGACGGCGACTGCGCCTCCGAGGATGATCTGCCGACTGGGGTCCACCGTGATCACCGCACCAGCGGCGAGGACCAGGTCCACGGTTTGCTGCTGCCCCTGGGCTACGGGCGTCTGAATGCTTGTCATCGTGTTGTTCCTCAATGTTGCAACGTATGGATTGCTGGAAATGCGGTGCACTGCAGTAGGCATACTTCGGACGTGCGCGATTGGATTCTGACCCACCGGCAATACGGGATGAGTTCTGCCAGAGTGTGCTACGTAGGTGGCGGGCGCGTGTATTCCCTTCGGGTAGCAGGGTCCGAACGCTCGAGAACTGGCCGCTCGCAGGTCCTCACCCGGTCGATGCCTGTCAACATGCGCGACACAGCTCCTATTGGAAAGTATCGCGTGTATCGGCCGTCCGTCAAGGATGCGTTGCTCGATGGCCAGCACGATCGCTGTGGCTTCAGTTGCATTGGGAGCAACGCTGATTTACAGGTTCGTAACGACCGATGTGGGGGGTGTCCCGACTATGTTCGTTCACTGGTGTGGTAAGCGCGCACGATAACGCCCTTGACCTGCCCGACGTGGGCGATTTACGCGTGACGTGGGTCTGATCGGCCGGTGCGAATGGAGAAGCCGATCTGTTGACGAAACCGCAAACTGCTACTACTCTCGCGGTTGTGTGACGAGCGATACTAGTTCGACATACTCAAGGATTGGACAGTGCATCTCCGGCACGACGGATAGCGCCCCAGGCGTCTTCTGGCAGACGATCGACCAGGCTGTTTCGGTCAGAGCGCTCACCTGTCCATCACTCAATCAGAGAGGACAGCGCCAAGTGGCGAAAACAATCGAGACCGGGATCTTTCTACCGGTTGGCAATCACGGCTGGATTCACTCTGCCAACTCACCCGCTATCGAGGACGGCAGCTTCGGCCGAGTGCTCGATATCACGCGGCGTGCAGAGCTACGAGGTTTCGATTTCGCCCTGAGCCCGGCGATCTGGCGCGGCCGAAAAGGCCCGACGAACCACTGGATGCACGCTCTGGAATCGATAACCACGTCGGCTGCCTTACTTCAGGCCACCGAACGAATCAAGGTTTTCGCCACCACACACATGGTCGTATACCCGCCTGCGACAATCGCAAAGATGGTGGCGACGCTCGACCAGATCGGACCTGGCCGAGTGGGGCTCAATCTTGTGACCGGGGCCAGCTACCTCGATATGTCCCATGTTGGTCTGTGGAACGACGACCTCGACCACGACAAGAGATACGACCTCGGAGACGAGTGGATTTCCTTGGTGAAGCAGTTCTGGACTGACGAGATCATCGATTTCAAGGGTGAATTCTTCGAAACGGACAACGGCCACATGGGCCCGAAACCCTCCAAGATGCCCGAACTCGTCAACGCAGGGTCGTCCGACCGTGGATTCCGTTTCGCCGCTGAGAACTGCGATATTGCGTTCACTCTGGCCAACGACGAACCGAAGTACTTGAAGACCGTTCGTCGGACCAAAGATGCTGCTCGTGAGCTTGGCAGAACCGATCTCAAGACCTATGGATCGATCACCCTCGTGCCCGCGGAAACAGACGCGCTCGCCGAGGCTCGCGTCAAGCATTTCAATGATGGTGTGGACAGTGAAGCGGTCTTCGATATCATCGCCGGATACGCGCAGAACAAGGATGCCGCAAAGACAGGAGCCAACTCCAAGTTCTTCACGGAGGGCGCTCCTCCGCAGGCGCTGATGGACGGCTACATGTCCGGGTCGTACGACACCCTCGCCGAGCGCTTGGCGACCATTGTCAATGACGGCGACCTCGACGGCATCATGCTGATTGTTCCCGACTACACGAAAGATCTCGACGCAGTCACGGATCACATTTTCCCGAAGCTTGCCGAGTACGGCGTGCTGACCCGCGTCACTCCCAACGAGTGACTGCAGCGTCGAATCGGTTGTACTCGTTGTGCATCGACGCGGTCGTTACCCATTCTGATCTGCGCCGAATCTAGTTCGACGCTAACAGGTTCACGACAAGCCAATGCAGGATTGTCTGCGAAGGTCGCGACTGCGAATTCGTGGAACTCGCTACCAAAGCCGTGACAGCTCCTGTAGTCGTTGCAGCACAACTGGTTTGAAGCTTTCCTGTGCGGCGGACTTCATGTCCCGCTCGCGGGGGTGGCCACACCGAACGTCATGGCCATCCCCGCCGCAACGGAAGAGCCGCGGCGGGGCACTCGGCGAGATTTTCGGCTAAATTGCCATCTGTCTCTTTCTCGAACCGGATTTCCGCCGCCCTGGCCGGACGCAACACTGCGCCACCCTGCGTACGTGGCAGCGCATGCTTCCAACCGGAATTCCGTCTTCAGAGACTCGGGTCAGCAGTAGCGGAAGCAGTCACGCGGGACGCAAGGGGAGGGCACGGCGTGACCGGTCGTCGTCTGATGGGCGAAATTGCTCGGTTATCGTCCAGACCTCCGTTTCTGGCCCTCGCACGTATGAAGACAGACGAAAAGCGTTTGCACGATTGCTCGTGATACGCGATCCCACTGATATTTAGGAGTTCACCGTGCTCGAAGATCACGACGGTGATGTGCGCAAGCTGAAGGAAGCATTCGGTGCCTTCGCAAGCGGTGTCACCACGATTTGCGCAAATCAGGACGGAGCGCCGATCGGTATTTCGGCCAGCTCCTTCGTTGCTGTGTCGATCGACCCGCCACTGGTGTCGGTCTGCGTCCAACGCACCTCGACGACGTGGCCCACTCTGGCGACGTCCCCGAGGCTTGGAGTTTCCGTCCTCGGTGTCGGCCAATCGGCAGCGTGTCGGCAGATTGCCGCACGCGATGGTGACCGCTTCGCGGGTCTCGAGCTCAGCACCACCGACGACGGAGCTGTGTTCCTGGTCGGCGCTGCAGCATGGTTGGACTGTTCGGTGCACGAAATCGTCCCCGCCGGCGATCATGAATTGGTTCTCCTGGCCGTACACGCACTGCGCACGAACCTCGATATCGCGCCACTTGTCTTCCACGGGAGTGGTTTCCACGCGCTATCCGCAGTCGGGGAGTGATCCGGGTACCGCGTTCAGGCCACTGAGCGGTGCAGGTCGAGTCGACCTTCAATACCCGGAGAGTGGCACCAGGCGGTTCAACGGTCTGGGCCGCGGTACAGCCGACGAGCTTTGACTGTTCGTAGAACCGGAAGCTGAAACTCCTATCGTAAGGATTGATAATGAATGTGACAGTGGTGGTGGGCAACCCCAAGCATGGATCGCATACCCGTCGGGCAGCTGAGATGCTGGCTGAACAGCTGTCGGGCAACACGGCCGACGAGACCATCGAATTGTCCGAGTTGGGGCCGAAACTCCTTGGCTGGGGCGATTCCGATGTCGCCGACAACGTGGATCGAACAGCCTCGTCACAGCTGGTAATCTTCGCCAGCCCCACCTTCAAGGCAACGTACAGCGGTTTGATGAAACTGTTCCTCGAGCAGTTCGCCGGAGGCACGGGTCTCGCGCACGTTGTGGCGGTTCCGCTCATGCTCGGTGGAGGTCCGACACACGCACTCGCGCCCGAGCTGACTTTGCGACCTGTACTCGCCGAACTCGGTGCCACCTGCACGTCAGGCCTTTATCTGCTGGACTCGTCCTTCGGCGACGGTGTCGCGATCGGTGAATACGCAGATCGCTGGCGACCTTTGGTACAGGCTCTGACTCGAGGAAATTGACGCATCGACGGAATTGCTCGAACGTATGTCGATCGGCGTTCGAGCAATTCGGTCGTCGCGTTCTCGTGAAAACGAACAGTTATGGGGATCATTGTGTGACGGTCTGCGCAGTGGTTGTGCAGTCGACGCAACGGTTCTCGGGACTTGGGTAACCAAACGAAGACTGTGTTTCAGCGGAACAGGTCAGGGACACGCATTCCGCGCAAAATGTGCTCTTCCCAAATCCGCACGACTGCTTCTGGTTCTCCGGTTCGAACGGCGGCCTGCAATGCTGTTCGTAAAGAAACGTGGCGATCGAGAGCGATCGGGCTGACCAGATCGTGGTTGAAATCTGCGGCTATCAGCGCGAGACGTATCTGATCGGACAGTTCCGCGTACCGATTACTGAGACGCGGCATGCCGGCAAGATCGACTACCGCTGAATGGAATTCGCGGTCTGCTTCGGCGATCTCCGAGGGCGTCGCTTCGGCGTCGCGAAACCTGTCGATCGCTTTGTCCAACGACTCTACATTTGTGCGGTTCTTGACGATTGAACGGACAGCAATAATCTCGTCAGCAACTCGAAGTGAAGCGAGTTCAGGAATGTCGGTGGCAGCCAACTCTGAGATCCGGTACGAGCGATTAGCGGCCTTTCTGACAAGTCCTGCCTGCTCGAGCATCCTGAGCGCTTCACGGACCGGAGACCGGCTGATGCCCATCTGTGAAGCGAGCACTGAATCTCTCAACGGTGCTCCGGGTGCGAAGTCTCCTGCTACGATTCGCTTTCGAATCTGCCGCTGGGCCTCGTCGACCAGCGACAGCACGTTGATGCTGTCGAAGTTTCGATTGTCGGCGGACATGACGCAACTATAAACCTTCCGATTTTTGTGCCATCGGAGCAGTTGCAGTTTGGACCTGGCCCGACGACCCTGTGGTCCGCACCTCTGCGGACCACAGACGGTCGGCTAGCGGTTCACAGCAAGTGGCGAGTTCACCGCGTACGTGGGGGGCCGACCCTGCAACACACTTCGCACATCATGCAGCGCCTTCATCTTGGTCTCTGCGAACGACTCTGCGCTGAAATGCGCGGAGTGCGGAGTCAGAATCACGCGTTCGAGCGACCTGAGTCGATTGGTTGCGTCCAGAGGGCCGCTGTCGCCGACAAACGCATCCAGGCCTGCGCCCGCGATCTGCCCCGACTCGATCGCAGCCGCCAGGGCTGTTTCGTCCACGAGGCCCCCACGCGAGACGTTCACAAGGATGGATCCGCGGGGCATTCGGGCTATTTCTGCTTCGCCTATTATATTCGCTGTCACCGATGTCAAGGGTACGTGCAAAGACAGAATGTCAGATGTTGCTATGAGCTCATCGAACGTCACCAAGTCGATGCCCTGCTCGAGTGCTGACTCCTCAGTGAGTGCGGGATCGAATGCCTTGACCTGAAACCCGATAGCTCGGGCCATTGTCGCCACCCGTCGTCCTATTCTGCCGACGCCGAGTAGGCCGAATACTTGGTCGTCGGGTCGGCGGGTTCCGAAGGCCAACGACAGGTGTGCCGATCCATTCTCGTGCATTGCTCTGTCCAGCGTGGTTATCCGCCGCGACAGGTTGAGCGCAAGCGCAATTGTGTGAACAGCAACCTCACGGTAGTTGGCGTCTGGAACGTTACTGACCCACACTCCCGCTGCGCTCGCCGCTGCGATGTCGACCACGTCGAGTCCGATCCCGAACCGGGTGACGACTTGGAGTCGAGGCAGTGCGCGCAGCACCTCCGAACTGATCGGCTCGGCAACTACGATCAAGGCGTCAGCATCGGTGGCACCCGCAATGAGTTCATGTTCGGTCGTCAAGTTGCGTGCCTCGAACTCGATGCCCGCCGAACCGAGTATGTCGGCCGCCTCGGCTTCCAAAGGAACGGCCAGGCTGGTCATGATGACTTTGGGCATGTTCACGCCACCGTCGCCGAAGTTGCAGACTTGACACGGTCCCACATGTCCCATTCAGCTGCAACGCCGGACGAAATCCACGGCAGATCCCCTCCTATCAGGAGAACTCGGCTTCCTCTCCTGGTGTAGAAGTCGACATCGCGTTCGCTGAAGCAGAATGCACCTGTAGCTATCCCGCGATCGGTCGCGGCTTCGATAACCTTCTCGATCGCGTTGGTGTGCTCGGGCCCACCGGGCGCTACTCCCATAGAAAGTGCAAGGTCGAAAGGCCCAATTACCACGGCGTCCAGGTCGGGAACACTTGCAATCTCGTCGATCGCGTCAACCGCAGCCGCATTTTCTATCTGCACAATGACCAGAGTGCTTGCGTTGGCTCGGGCTGTGTACTCACTGCTTGCGAGTGAGTACCCGTACTGGCTACCTCGACCTGGTCCAGCCCCTCGTTTTCCCGATGGAGCGAAACGAGCTCGCTGGACAACGTCGGCGACCTCTTCTGCAGTCTCGAGTCGGGGGACGACAACCCCCGACGCTCCGAGATCCAAAACGCGACCAATGTAGTGGCCGGCCTCGGGAACGCGCACGATAGTCGGTTTGTTATGCACGTCGGCTGCTCGAACGAGCGACTCTATCTGTTCGATAGATAGAGCTGAGTGCTCAGCATCCAGGCAGAGTACATCGAATGGGCTCATTGCGGCGATCTCGACAACCGAGGGGGCCGTTGATAAAATCGTGGTGCCGATCAGTGGACGATCGGCAATGTGTCGACGCAATTCATGTAGTGGCACTTGAGTTCTCCTTGTTTTTCGATTTACTTGTTGTGGTGAGTTGGGGAAATTGGAACAAGGCCTCGGTAAGCGGGAGTTTCCGCCGCGTCTTCGGCCGTAATTATCGGACGCGCAATCATCGTTCCGGTAATCGTCATCAGTTGTGCGACGATCAGCATGCCGGCGACGAGCCAGGGCGAACCGTTCAGTGCGAGAACAAGTGCGCTAGCAACAAGCGGTGTCGGCCCGGCGATGAAGCCGCCTTGCAGTTCTCGTGAAGAGGTGAGACCGGACGCTCGATACTCGGGCTTGAAAAGAGTGGGTAGTACAACGGTCTGAGTCGTGGTCCCGGTCGCCCACCCGACTGCCCAGAGAATGACGCTTGCCAGTACTATCAATGCCAAATTCCCGGTGCCCAAGAGTAGGAAGTAAGGGAACGCAAAAATTATTCCGCCGATCGCCCCTGCCAATAGTATCGACTTGGAGCCGAATCGGTCGGAAAGCTTCCCCCACAACAAAATGAACACCATTCCGGTGGAGATCATTGCAAGGTTGGTCAACAGGGCCTCGCTCGGCCGTAGACCGATCTGGGTCGTTAGGTAACTGATTCCGAAAGTTGTTGCAACAAATCCGGTTACGTTGAGCCCGGATGGGATCAAGAATCCCCCTGCAAAGTTTCGTGGACTCGCACGAAATGAGTAGATCATCGCAAGGAATGGGTTGCTACGTGCCGCGCTTGTATTTCCGACCCTACGCGACTCCTGGACCTTCTCGAACTCCGGTGTTTCTCCAATTCCGCTCCGCAGAACGATGCCGACGATTGTCAGTATTGATCCTAATAGAAACGGCAATCTCCATCCCCAGTCGAGGAAAGATTCCGAAGATAGAACTGCACTAAGAGTCGTAAACAGAACAAGCGCGAGTAGGTTTCCTGCCATAGATCCGAACATCAAGAAAGACGAATGGAACCCCTTCTTTTTCGGTAGCGTGGACTCGCTTACGTAGATCATCGCAGTGGCCAATTCGGCACCAGCGCCAGCGCCTTGTACCAGTCGAAAGACAACCAGGAGTATGGGTGCCCAGAGGCCGATCACTGAGAATGGCGGCAGCAATCCTATTGCTGTGGTCGCTACGCCCATAAGAAGAATCGAGATGACCATTACGGGGCGGCGACCCCACTTGTCAGCTGCAGCACCGAAAATGATACCCCCCAGTGGGCGGGCGATAAATCCCACAGCGAATGTGCCGAAGGCGGCTAGCTGGGCCAGCGAACCTATATCCGGGGGGAAGAACAGGGGTGCAATGACCAGGCCCGCAACGAAGGCGTAGAGGCCGTACTCGTACCACTCGATGAAGGTGCCCGCCGTTGCGGCAGCGACCGCGCGCCGAGTTCGTTGCTGAGGATCATCCGTGACGTGCTGCAGCGATAGTTCGCTCATGAAGCTTCCTTCAGTTGAGGTGTGCTTGAAAGCACCATAATGAATACTGTCGACAGTTTCAAGACCTGCGAGTGTCCAGATCTCCGAGGTCTGGACCATCGCGGTCGTGATGCGGCCCCACCGCCCGGCCGCTGGCACGTCGCGCTCCCGCATCGTGCTCACCGTGCAGATGCTGCGCACACCGATGGCCCCTGACCCGGAGTTGTTGCATCCCGGCACGACTCGGTACAGGACGCAGACCGACTGGAAGTCGTTGGGAATGAAGCTCGGTGCGTTCTTGGCCTTCACTGTCCTACTGGTGACGGTCGGGTGGATCCTGTCCGCCGCCATGCTCTTCTGGTTCGTCGCGAGGGCGATGGGTAGCCCGCGGCCGGCCATGGATCTCGGTATCGCACTGGTGTTCTCGAGTGCGGTTCAAGCATTCTTCTCGGCAAGTCTCGACCTGAACCTCCCGGCCGGAATTCTGGAAGGAATCTTCTGATGGAGAGCCTCGACCTTCTGATGGGCGGATTCGCCCAAGCCCTGACCCCGATGAACCTGCTCTGGGTGTTCATCGGTGCATTCCTCGGTACCGCCGTGGGCGTACTCCCCGGACTCGGATCGGCGATGGCGGTAGCGCTACTACTTCCGGTCACTTTCACCCTCGACCCCACCGGTGCCTTCATCATTTTCGTGGGGGTGTACTTCGGCGGACTCTTCGGAGACTCCACCATGGGGATCCTGATGAACAACCCAGGCGGATCGACAGCCATTGCGACCACATTCGAGGGCCACCGCATGGCGAAACGTGGTCGTGCCCCACAAGCGCTGGCCACATCGGCAATCGGTGCGTTCATGGGTGGTCTGATTGCCACGACATTGGTGGTGTTCTTTGCGTCCTCACTTGCGGACCTCGCGGTCAACTTCGGACCGGCGGAGTACTTCGCCTTGGCAATATTCGCATTCATGGCGGTGGCGTCGGTCGTCTCGAAATCGGTGACCAAAGGCCTCGCTGCACTACTGATCGGACTTGCCTTCGCTGTCGTCGGTATCGACGGTATATCCGGAACTCATCGGTTCACACTCGGCGTACCCGAATTGTTCGACGGCGTCAGCATCATCGTCATGACCGTTAAAGTTCTGGCCCTCGGCGAGGTCTTCTACGTCGCGTCGAGGATTCATCGGACCAAGGCCCCCGAGACGGGCACTGTCACAGGTCGGCCGTTCCTGTCCCGCGGTGAATTCAAAGAAGCGTTGCCGGCGTGGTTGCGCGGCAACGGTTTCGGTGTTCCGTTCGGTGTCATTCCCGTCGGCGGAGCCGAGGTACCCACCTTCATGGCCTACTGCGCCGAGAGACGACTCGACCGTAGGCGCAATGTGCCGCAATTCAGCAAAGGTGCCATTCGTGGTGTCGCGGCACCAGAGGCAGCGGGCAACGCAACCTCGGGCACCGCGATGGGCGCACTGCTTGCCATGGGTCTGCCAACCTCGGCCACCGCCGCGATCATGCTCGCAGCATTTCAGCAGTACGGCCTGCAACCAGGGCCTCTGCTGTTCGAGCGCAACGCCGACCTCGTCTGGGCACTGCTCGCCAGCCTATTCGTCGGGTTGGTGATGCTGCTCATCCTCAACGTGCCGTTCGCCCCGATCTGGGCAAAGGTGCTACTGATTCCGCGGCCATACCTTTACGTAGGTATCACCGTGTTCTGCGCGCTGGGTGTCTACGCCACATCAGCCGCAGTGACCGACCTGTTACTCTGTTCGGAATTGGATTTGTCGGATCCTGATGCGGCGCTACGGGTTTCCATTCGCGCCCGCGATGATCGGAGTCGTCCTCGGTCCGCTGGCCGAGACCAGCCTGCGCAACGCGACGATGTCGAGCGGTGTCGACGCATCCATTCTCGTCGCCGGCCCCATCACCTGGGTGCTCTACGGAGTCCTCGCGATCGTGCTGCTGTACACAGCGGCCAATCGTGTCCGCACTCGTACTCGGGTGGACACGTAACCCAGTCCTATCGACACGCGGGCCCCGACTCGCGGTGTGGATCGGGTCCGACCTGGCGATATTGCGCCGGTGAAGGAGTGAGCAGATGAAATATGCCCGCATCGAGACAGGTAGAGACGTGAAGTAGGCGGCGCGCGTGGACAACATGTTCGTGTGCTCGACGGCAGTCCCTACGAGGGTGGGGAGTCGGTGGGCATCGAACTGTCGGCAGAGGAGGTACGGCTAGCGGCCCCGGTCACGCCGTCCAAGATCTTCTGTGTCGGTAGAAACTACGCTGCCGAACCGAAATGGGATACGAGCACGACGGGTCGCCGTCTGTCTTCATGAAGGGCCCGTCGGCGATCATCGGGCATGGCGACAATATAGTGCTGCCACCGACAGACATGAGTACTCACGTCGAGCACGAAGCGGAACTGGCGTTCATCATCGGCAAGACCACACGATTCGTCTAGGCTGCCGAGGCGACCGGCTACATCTTCGGCTATACGTGTGCCAATGTCGTCAGTGCGCGGGATCTGCAACGAAGCGATCCCCAGCTCACTCGCGGCAAGGGTTCGACACCTTCTGCCCGCGGCCCGTGGATCGAGACCGAACTCGACCTCGATGTCGGAGTCCGGTTGAGCTGCAACGTCAACGGTCAACTGAGACAGGACGCGTCGACACGATCGACATCGACATATCCGGGATCGGAACATTGACCAACGGAGTGATAGCTGGCTGACGCCCCCGAGCGAGCTGGCGGGTACCTGACTGCCGTCCTCGACCACGACACACAACGTCTGGTGCGGGTGCGTCGAATACTGTCATACTTCCCATATATCGGTCAGAAAAGCCAGATCTGTGGACGATGCGGTAATTACGCGTACGCCGCAGGAACCTATCGCTCGACAGCGGAATTGGCGGCGCGCTGAGTGTTTCGATCCCTCTGTTCACCTTCATCGTCGCCGTTCTGGTACTACGAACTGAACGGTTCAAGGGGTACATAGCCCTCGGTCTCGGCGACGGGGTGATGGGCGTCGTCGTGCTCGCTCAACCGTGGGCAGCGGAAAACAACAATGTCTCCGGTGTGCTGTTCACGATGCTCGGATCGGCAGGTCTAGGGCCGTCTTTCAGATACACACGTCGGTTCATCAGCCCGCTCGACATTCCTGCGGGTGCGTCGGCGATCTGCCGGATGGCCTCGCAGCCGTCGTATTGGCTTTGTTCACCGATCTCGATGGCATCACGGATATCGCCTGCGACTTCGGGGCATTGATTGCAGTAGCGGTCGGCCTCGGTTCCGCGGTAACAGGATTTGCGTTCATCCTGTTTCATATCGCCGTATCAGGACTCGGAGCCGTCACCGCCTCGAGTGCCTCGTACATGCCGCCGGTCGTCGCGACGATCATCGGCGTCGGATTTCTGCATGAACCGGCGACGCTTGCCAATTTATCAGGCTTGGTTCTGATCCTCATCGCTGCCGTGGCTGTCCAACTACCGGCTCGCCGGGCAGCGTCGAGGAACATACTGCGTGACCCTAAAACTCGCTAATTCCCGCGGGCGATCCAGTCGGCGAGGTGGGGTGATTCGGTGCCGATTGTGGTGGCATCGCCGTGTCCAGTCAGAACGGTGGTGTCCTCGGGGAGGGCGAAGAGTCGGTCGCGGATGGATCCGATGATGGTGGGGAAGTCGGAATACGACCGCCCGGTGGCACCGGGGCCACCGGAGAAGAGGGTGTCCCCGGAGAACAGGACACCGGCCTCGGGGAGGTGCAGGCACACCGATCCGGGGGAGTGCCCGGGGGTGTGGACGACCTGAATGTCTGTGCCGGCGATGGCGATTCGTTGGTGGTCGTCGAGGCTCCAATGGGTGGTGTCGGGGTGGGTTTGTTTCCACAGAACATCGTCGCCGGGGTGCAGCAAAATGGGGGCGTGGAGTTCGTGTGCGAGTTCGGGGGCGACGGTGATGTGGTCGTTGTGTCCGTGGGTGCAGATCACGGCGTTGACGTGTCGGCCGGCGACTGCGTCGATGATCGGGGCGGCGGTGTGGGCGGCGTCGATGACGACGACGTCGGTGTCGTCACCGACGAGATAGATGTTGTTCTGCACCTCCCATTCGCCTCCGTCGAGGGTGAATACTCCTGAGGTGATGACTCGTTCGATGCGTAGTCCGTCTGCGTCGGTGAGTGTTTCGATGGTCATAGGACGACGACCGAACGCAGGACCGTGCCGTCGTGCATGGCGGTGAACGCGGCCTCGATGTCGTCGAGGTCGATGCGTTCGGTGACGAACTTCTCGAGCGGTAGACGGCCTTGCATGTACAGGTCGACGAGGGTGGGGAAGTCGCGTTCGGGGAGGCAGTCGCCGTACCACGAGGACTTCAATGATCCTCCGTGGGAAAAGAAATCGAGCAGTGGCATGTCGATTCGCATGTCGGGGGTGGGGACGCCGACGAGGACGACGGTGCCGGCGAGGTCGCGGCTGTAGAAGGCTTGTTTCCATGTTTCGGGGTGTCCGACGGCGTCGATGACGACGTCGGCTCCGTGGCCGCCGGTGAGGTCTTTGACGGCGTCGATCGGTGCGGTGTGGGAGGCGTTGACAGTGTGGGTGGCGCCGAGTTCTTTCGCCCAGGCGAGTTTGGTGTCGTCGCGGTCGATGGCGATGATGGTCGATGCGCCGGCGAGGGCTGCTCCGGCGATGGCGGCGTCTCCGACTCCTCCGCAGCCGATGACGGCGACGGAGTCTCCGCGCGAGATGTTGCCGGTGTTGACTGCTGCTCCGAGGCCGGCCATGATTCCGCAGCCGAGGAGTCCGACGACGGCGGGGTCGGCGGTCGGGTCGACTCGGGTGCATTGGCCTTCGTGGACGAGGGTTTTGTCGGCGAAGGAGCCGATTCCGAGGGCGGGGGTGAGTTCGGTGCCGTCGGTGAGGGTCATTTTCTGTGAGGCGTTGTGGGTGTCGAAGCAGTACCAGGGTCGGCCTCGTTTGCAGGCGCGGCATTCTCCGCAGACGGCGCGCCAGTTGAGGACGACGAAGTCGCCGACGGAAACGTGGGTGACGGCGTCGCCGATGGTGTCGACGATGCCGGCGGCTTCGTGGCCGAGCAGGAATGGGAATTCGTTGTTGATGCCGCCGTCGCGGTAGGTGAGGTCGGTGTGGCAGACCCCGCAGGCCTGGATCTTGACGATGACGTCGTGGGGGCCGGGGTCGGGGATGACGATGTCGACGAGTTCGACTTCGGCGTCCTTGGACCGGGCGATGACACCTTTGCAGGTGGTGCTCATGAATCTCCTTGTGCGGTGAACGATCGGGTTCGTTTGGGGATGAGACTTGAGGCTTCTCGTCAGATAGCGCTGCACAGGCGATAGGCGTCGAGAATGGCGGCGTGGATGTTGCGGCTACTGACTGCATCTCCGATTCGGTAGAGCCAGAACCTTCCGTCCGGGTTGTGCTTGTTGGTCTGCTCGCGCACTGCCAACAGATCGGTGAGGTCGATTTCACCGAGATTGAACGACAGCTTCTGTAGTTCGGCATAGACGTCGTCCACCGGTGCTGTGCCGTGTTCGATCACAACGGAATCAGTGCGGCGTTCGATGCGCTTGGAGGAGCCGTCGACCGTGAAGGTGGATTTGTACCCGGCACCTTCCTTTTCGATCGACACCAGTCGCTGTGCGGGTGTGAGGCGGACGTCGTTCTCGGCGAGCATCTGCATGTAGCCGGCCATGGTCAGAGCCCCGACATCCGGTGAAATCGTGCGTTCGGGTGTGACCAAGTGGATGTCGTCGCTGTACTTGGTCATGTACTCGACGGCATCGAGCGCCTGATTGCCGCCGTGATCGTCGTACACCAGTACCGAACCCTTGGGCTTGACGTTGCCCGAGAGGATGTCCCAGGTGTCGATGGCCAGTTCGTGCCCGTCGACTCCTGCGTCGGTATTGGGCATGCCGCCGGTGGCGACGATGACCGTATCGAAATCGCGCTGCAGAACGTCGGCGGAGTCGGCAAAGTAGTTGAACTCGAAGTGGATGTTGCGACGCTTGCACTCCTCGATCCGCCAGTCGATGATGCCGATGAGATCACGGCGGCGTGCGGTCACCGATGCAAGAAGGATCTGGCCGCCTGCGCTGGGGCTCGCCTCGAATACCGTGACGGTGTGCCCTCGTTCGCCCAGCACGCGTGCAGCTTCCAGCCCGGCCGGTCCGGCACCGATCACCGCGACGTTCTTCGTCTTGGGAGCCTCGGCGGGGACATGAGGTAGCCCGAGTTCACGACCGGTGGAGGGATTGTGAATACACAGCGCCGCTCCCGAGGTGTAGATGCCGTCGATGCACATGTTGGCTCCGACGCACGGTCTGATGGCGTCTTCGCGTCGTTCGGCAACCTTGCGGGGAAGATGCGGATCGGCGATCAACGCGCGAGTCATGCCCACCAGATCCAACAGCCCCTCGGCTATCGCGTAGCGAGCCGTTGCGACATCTCCGATTCTGGCCGCGTGCATCACCGGCACATCGACGAGCTTCTTGATCTTGCCCGCGAATTCGAGGTGCGGAGCCGCAGGCGTGCCCATGGGCGGGATCATTCGCGCCAGCTCGGCGTCGGTGTCGATGAAGCCCTTGATGACACTGATGAAGTCGATACCGGCCTCGGTGACCACTCCAGCGATGCGCACTGCCTCGTCGACGTGCAACCCTGTCTTGCGCTCTTCGTCGAAAGTCATCCTGATACCCACGACGAAGTCATCGCCGACGGCATCGCGGACGGCCCGAATCACCTGTAGTGGGAACCTCATTCGGTTCTCGAACGATCCGTTGTACTCGTCGTCGCGGTGGTTCCACGTAGGGGTCCAGAAGGAATCGAGCAGGTGGCCGTACGCCATCAGCTCGACGCCGTCGAGACCTCCCTCTTTGCACCGGGCTGCGGTGTCCGCGAAGTCGCGGGCGATCCGATCGAGATCGAGCTTCTCTGCCGGTCGGGTAAATGCCCGATGCGCGGACTCGCGCACCGCACTGGCGGACAGGGCTGGGATCCAGTCATGGGTGTAGTTACTGGTGCGGTGGCCGAGATGGGTGATCTGCGTCATCACTGCCGCACCGTGTTCGTGCACCTCGTCGGCCAGCCGGCGCAGATGTGGGACCGCCTCGTCTCGGTAGAGCTGCAGGTTTCCGAACGCGGGTGCGCTGTCGGCGCTGACGAGTGCGCTGCCCCCGATCATGGTCAAACCGACTCCCCCCTTCGCCTTTTCGACGTGGTAGGCGCGATAACGATCTGTCGGTAGCCCGTTCTCGCTGTAGGCGGGCTCGTGCGATGTGCTGACAATTCGATTGCGAAGCGTCACGTTCTTCAGGGTGAATTCGCTCAGCAACGGGTCGTTGTTCTGCACAGGGTCCTCCGTAGCGTGGTCGGGTCTTGGTCGGTATCGGTTGGGCAGGACGGGTATGCGCCCTGCCCCGGGGAGAGTCGGTCGCCAGAACCGGGGTCAGCTCTGGTTGGTCCGGTATTCGACGAGGTCTGCAGACTCCGAAGACATCGAATACTCGGTACCGGCGGGAATGAGCACGCTGTCTCCGGCACCGATCACTCGATCTTCGTCGGCTTCGTCGTAGACGTGGAGCGTTCCGGCGACGACGTAGATCGCGATGTCGTACTCGTTACTGTGGTGCGCGCCCTTGGCGAGCTCACGCAAGTTCCAGAAGTTCAGCGAGTAGCCGTCGGTCCTCACGTGCTCGATCTCTCCGCGTGATCCGGCGACGGTGGTCGACGACGAGACGTTGACGATGTTCGACATTATGGTGCTCCTTGAAAAGATGGTTGGACAAACGTTGCAGTACAGACGAATTCACGTGCGAGGGTGCGGCAGACGCCGAAAGGTCGCTGTGACGTGGGTCTCGTACGATTATGGGCTCGAGGGGCGATGTCGACAATCGGAACAGCCCGTGACACGGCGTTGTAACTTCTAGGGTGAAAAGAAGGTTCTCGGCACGAGAGCACCTCGAACTGGGCGCATCCCTGATCTCCCAGCGCCAACCACCGTTGGTTGCTGTCAGGTACTTTTGACTCACTGCGTCGGTTCATGCAGGAAAGTGGGCGCGAGGCGAAATACTGCCGTGAACGAGAGGCGGGAACATGTGGTTGTCCGAGGATGATCGCCGATCGCTCGTTCACATCGAACGCTCCCGCAGGACCACTCAAGAACAAGCGCAACGGGCCAGGATCGTCCTGTTGAGCGAGACGAACAATGCGGCGTGGGTGGGGCGCGAACTGGGAGTGACGACCGCCACCGTTCGCAAATGGTGTGCGCGCTACGAGGCAGGCGGTGCCGCGGCCCTTGCAGATCTCCCTCGAACGGGGAGGCCGGCGACGACATCAGCAGGAATGAACGATTCGATACAACGCTTGATGCTCAGTCCCCCGCCCGCGTCGGGGTGGACCACTCGTGCGATTGCCGAAGCGCTCGAGATCTCGCAGACTGCCGCCAGCCGGGCTCTGCGCCGATCGTTCACCTGGCCCCCGGATAGACCGCCGCACCCCTTGTCGATCGTCGAGGGGCCACTCGTGTTGGCTCGCGTAGTGGTGGACTTACCTCTGCGACTTCTCGTATTTCACGAGCCGGCCACCCCGCTCGTGTCCTGGCGTAAGGGATCGCCGGATCGTCCCCGCGCTGTCGCAGAGTCGATCCGGACGACGTTGTCGGCCCATCACGCCCTGAATTTGTCAGGTATTGCATCTACGGACCTCACACAACGGATGCGCGACAATGTGGACGGTCTGGACGCCGACATTCCGCAGGGACGGACAGCGAGAGTGCTGGTGGACGCAGCCGCTCCGCCTGCCCTCCTGCGAGGCCTCGAGCGGTCGGTTCGCTTCGAGATACACACGGTGCCAACAGATCTATGGGTTGCGCAGGTCGAGGCGATTCTGGCACTTCTGGACCCTCGACAGTCGTCGGAATTGCTTGTGCTGGAGGCACGAGTTCGAGAATGGGCGATTGACCCCGCGGCGGCGTTCGCGTGGCGTCGGCTCGCACGGTCCGCGAGGAATACCCCCCGTTCGGATCGACAGAGCACCGACCATCCACCCCCGTTCTCGGCTTCGGTGCTCGAGGCGCTGCGTGCGTCTATCACCAGTGGCGAGTTCCAGGCCGGCCAGCGAATTGCGGAGACGCCGCTGGCCCGGCGACTGGGCGTGTCTCGCGGGCCTATTCGCGATGCGCTCAACATTCTGGCCGAGGATGGCCTGGTCGAACTGGAGCCGCATCGGGGTGCATACATTCCGATCCCCACCCGCACTGACGTGTACGACACTTACACTGCTCGTGGTCCGTTGGGGGCACTGCTTTTTCGCAGACTCGCCTCGGGCGACGTCGGCCGTCTGAAGCCGCTCGAGGCGGGACTGGCCGACATCGTGGAGTACGCGCGAGCCGGGGATATTGCGGGTGCCGGTGAGGCCGACATTCGGTGGCAGGACACTGCGGCTGCCCTGGCGAACGCCCCGCGTATCGAGAAGATGTTCGCTCGGCTGTCGTTGCAGCTGCGGATGTTCTTGTCGATTCTCGGGTTGGACTACGCCTACGCGGCGGGCGACATCGTCGAGGAGAATTCGGCTCTGCTGCGGGCAATGCAGGATCGGGACTCGGATGAGGTTACGCAATTGTGGCGGAGAAAGGTCGACAAAGCGGTGGCGTACATGGTCGAGCAGCTTGCCGAACTCGACATGGAGTGATGGCCGAGGACCGCTCCGCTATTCCACCCTCACGCAGTGTCTGTCCAATATCGCACCATCGACTCCACGGGCGATCATGTAGTCGTTCGTAACTCCGAGATTCTCGGCCACGGTTCCGTATCCGCAGATGGTGCGGACGGCATCGACTGTGGTGATCGCGCGAAAGCTGCTGGGGCTGCGGGCTTCGGAGAGCAGGCGATCAAGATGTGCATCGGTCGGCGATGCTTCGACAGCGTCGAGTGTGTGGTGCCGAGCAGCGTCCGACGCCGTGACCTCGACCGTGTCACTACCTTCCGCGTCGTGCGGGCGACCGAACACGAAAGCCTGCTTCAGCCGCGACGTCGCGCTTGTGACCGTCTCACGTAGGAGAGTGGCCACCCAGGGCTCGGCCGTCTCGACGAGGAGTCTGGTGAAATCCGGCTTCACGTCGTCGATTCGACAGGTGATCCGTTCTTCTTCAGGCTGAATTGTGCTGTCTTGATGGACTGCTGACGGGCACTGTGACGCCCGGGTGTCTTTCCGTGTGGTGGTGCTCCTGGCGTCGGTGTTGACGCCAGGAGCACAGTGGACAGACTCAGCCGATGAGACGTGGTTCTCCGACATCTGCCGCGGAAGCCTCCAGGCCGTTCTCGGTGAGGATTCGGGCGATGTCGCCGTTGGCGTGCATCTCCGCGAGATCGGCGTTCAACGCGGCGAGCAGTTCAGGGTTGCTCTTCTGCACGGGAAGCCCGGCCTGCGCACCCTCCTGGGACGCTGCGACACCGTCGAACGGTTCGGCGACCGACACTTTGATGTCCGAGTCCTTGTTGTTGAGCGCTCCTGAGCCGAAGCTGTCGATTCCGACATCGATCCGGCCGGCCTGCAGGTCCTGGTTCATGTTCAGGCTCGATGGATAGACCTTCAGGGAATCACCGAGGTACTGCTTCATGTCATCGACCCACAGGTAGCCGTCCACGGTGCCTACGGTTTTGCCCTGCAGATCGGAAATCTTGGTGTAGCCCTCCTTGGAGATCAGAGCCATCTGATCGATGTAAAGCGGGTCGCTGAACGAGATGACCTCTTCACGCGCCGCAGTCCGATACCAGTCGCCAACGGCCAGATCCGCGCGTCCGGCCTGGACGGTTGGGATGATGGCGGCGGCTGCCACCGCATTCGGGGTGATCGTGAGGCACTCCTTGGCGGCGATGGTCTTGACGATTTCACCTTCGACACCGGTGATTTCGCCGCGCTCCATTTTCGAGAACGGTGGCAGGTCGTACGTCGCAACAGTGAGGGTGCCGTCAGCAATCGTCGAGAACTGATGTGCCGGAACACAATCTGCGCTGACCTCGCCGGATGAGGACGAGCCGCCGCAGGCGGCGAGTAGTGAGGTGAGAGAAGCAAAGGTGACGGCGATGGCCACGAAGTACGGACGGTGTTGTTTCATTGTCACTCCAAACGGTCGGTGGGTCTTTCAGGGGCGAGCTGTGTCAAAGGTGTCGACTCATTCGCTGGCCGGCTCGTTCGCTGAGCCAGCTCGCGGGGATCGTGATGGCCGCGTAGAACAGGCCTGCCAGTACCAGTACGCTCAGGTACTCGAAGGTCGAAGAGCCGATCGAGTATGCGGCGCTGAGCAATTCGGGGAGTGCGATGGTGTAGGCAAGTGCCGTTGCCTGAAAGATCAGGATCGCGAACCCCATCAGTGCAGGGAGGGCGACGCGCACACCCTGCGGAATCACTACGAATCGCAGAGTGTCGCGGTGCGGCATGCCGAGCGCCTCGGAGGCTTCGAGCTCGCCTTGTGGAACCGACTGAATACCTCCGCGCAGAATTTCGCTGGTGTACGCGGCGGTGGTCAGTGCCAGCGCCAGAGATGCGGCGACGAACGACGTGAGAGTCATTCCGGCAGAGGGAAGTCCGAAGTAGAACAACTGCAGCACCACCAGGGCAGGTGTACCGCGGCCGATCTCAACGAACGCGATGACCACTGTTCGAACCCAACGCTGCTCCGCGCTGGACCCGACAGCGAGGAGTAGGCCGAAGGGTAGTCCGATCAGCAGAGCTGCGCCGGCGAGGCGGACGCTCACCCACAGTCCCTTCAGTAGGTCGGGGGAGTAAGTGGACCAGTCGTTCAATAGTCCGTTCATCGAGCAACCCGCTTTCGCAGTGAAGCGTCGAGAGTTCTGGCTCCCCACGCGCAGGGGATGGTCATGAGTACGTAAACCAGAGCGGCCAAGAGAAAGGGAACGATGGCGTCGGCGGTGGCGCGGGACTCCTGATTGGCGTAGAAGACGACCTCGGAGACGCCGATCGTGTAGGCGACGGACGAGTCCTTCAGCAGACCTATTCCGTACGTTGCTGCTGCAGGTATCGACACCCGAAATACCTGCGGGCCGATGATTCTCG
Source organism: Rhodococcus sp. 1R11 (assembly GCF_004563845.1). Classification (NCBI taxonomy): domain Bacteria; kingdom Bacillati; phylum Actinomycetota; class Actinomycetes; order Mycobacteriales; family Nocardiaceae; genus Rhodococcus; species Rhodococcus sp. 1R11. The sequence goes on from NZ_SPNG01000008.1 coordinate 138,284, forward strand.
ACAGAGTGGAACCCGACGTCATCCCGAGTGCGGCGGAGGCTTCCCATTGACCGACTTTGATCGCAGAAAGCCCTCCCCGGTAGATCTCGGCCATGTATGCGCACGAGATGGCGCCGAGTCCGATGATCGCCGCCGACACCGGGTCGAGTTGGGGCACAAGCGTTCCGAAGCCGAAGAAGATGATGAACAGCCAGACAATGGGGGGGAGGCCGCGCAAAAACTCAATCACCACTCGTGCCAGGCCTCTGACGACAACGAAGCGTGAACGTCTGGCCAGGGCCAGTGGAATCCCTCCGATGGCACCGATCACCAGTGCGGACACCGTGAGCAAGAGCGTCATCGGGACTCCGCCGAGAATGGTCAGGAACATTTCCACGACTCAGCGCTCCAGCACTGCGCGTAGAAACTGCCGTGTTCGCGGCTGGCTGGGGTCGGTGAAGATTTGCTCCGGGGGGCCTTCTTCGAGAATTGCGCCGTTGGCCATGACCACCAGGTGGTCGCTGACATCGCGTGCGAACTGCATCTCGTGCGTGACGACCACCATCGTCATGCCCTCGGCCGCAAGCTCTTTCATGACTGCCAACACTTCGAGTCCGAGTTCTGGGTCCAGTGCGGACGTGGGCTCGTCGAACAGCATGATGTGCGGGTCGAGCGCAAGGGCTCTCGCGATCGCGATCCGCTGCTGTTGACCACCCGAGCACCGGCTGGGGTACTGCTTGGCGTGAGTTGCGAGTCCTACTCGTTCCAGGAGTTCCATCGACCTCTTGTCCGCGTCGGCCTTGCTGCGTCCCAATACCCGCTCCTGAGGGAGGCTGACATTACGTAGGACGTCGAGGTGCGGAAACAAGTTGAAAGACTGGAACACCATTCCGACGTTTCGTCGCAACTGCGACAGGTCCTTCTTGGTGATGGTCATCTCCGCGTCGATCTGTACGCCCTCGACGGTGATTCGACCGCTGGTGGGTCGCTCGAGCAGATTGATGCAGCGCAACAGCGTGCTCTTGCCTGCACCGCTCGGTCCGATGATCGCCGCGACTTCCCCCTCCTTCACGGAGAGTGAGACGTTGTCGATGACAGTGACGTTTCCGAACTTCTTGGTGACCGACTCCAGATGAATCGCTGGACTGTTCGGTGAAGAGGTATTCATCGGAGTTCGTTCTCCTGGACTGGGCTGACGAAATCGGACAGATTTAGCGGCACGGTGTGCTCGAGTTCGGGGGATGCGGAGATCCTGACATCACTCTGCATCAGTTGCACCCTGAGCGAGAGTGAATTAGTACCACTGATGCTAAAGCTGTGGCAAGAGATACTTATGCTGATTCGTTGGGGGATACAGAAATTCTAGCTCTACATAGAGCATGCCCGTCGAGGTCGAATCGAGCCGTGACAGGCTGGTAAATTCTGCGTTTCGCGCCGGATCTGTGTTCGCTGACCTGCAGCTAGGTCTAGTCTTGCTATGACGAGCCATTCTGGTTCAACGAACGGGTTCACGTACCCCTCTAATTCATCGGGTGCTGGTAAGTGGACCTCTCGGGAAACAGGTAGTAAAAGTTATGCTGTTTCCTCGAAGAAGTTAGGAGTGCTTGTGCTCAATCCAGTGCACCTTCGGACGTTCATGATGGTCATCCGAACCGGGTCCTTCGCCGATGCTGCCCGGAGGCTCGGCTATACGGGATCGGCGGTATCCCAGCAGATAGGTGCACTCGAGAAGGACGTCCGACTCCAACTGTTCGATCGAGACCCGCACAGTGTCCGACCTACGGCCGCGGCGGATTTCCTCGCCTCCCGCTCTCAGGAGGCGTTGTCTGCGTTGACCGAGCTCGAGGAGGACGTCCGGGCAATTGCGGACGGTGCGATCGGGCGCGTCCGGCTCGGGAGTTTCCCGACGGCAAGTGAGCACGTGATGCCCTTGGCCATGGCCGATTTCGTCCGCGAGAACCCCGGTGTCGAGTTGTTGCTGGACGAGGGGGAGCCGGACCAGCTCATTCCACGACTGCGTGACCGGGAACTCGACCTTGCAGTGGTGTACCGATACGACCAGATTCCACAGAGTGTTCCCAAAGGTTTTCGCACCACGACCCTGCTACGAGAGCAGCTGGTGTTGTTGCTGCCGGCGAATCACTTCATGGCGGGCCATCCGGTCGCGCTGACAGACTTGCAGGACGAGACGTGGATCGCCACCAGGGAAGGAACGCCGGGGGCGGCCACGCTTCTGCGGCTGTGCGGGTCGGCAGGATACGTACCTCAGATCGACTGTCGAAGTAACGATTATGCGGTAATTCGCGGTTTCGTCCGGTCGGGACTGGGTGTGGCGCTGGTACCTGCGCTGGGATACAAGGCCGATGACGGCATCCATCACACCCTCATCGAGAATCTGGATTCTCATCGAACGGTCATGGCGATGTACAGAGCGAGTCGTGCCAATCCCGCGATCGCCGGCGCGGTGCGTGCACTTCAGGCTGTCACGGGCGAGGTGGCGGCACGGTCGCCCAAGTTCATCGAGGCAGCGGATCGTTCATGAACCGAGTAGCAATGTGCACGTCATTCGGCTGTTGCGTTCGCCCAGATGGATTCGGTATCGAGCTCGAGGCCTTGCTCGTCGATCGCTTGGGTGACAAGTAGTCGACCCGTCGCGGCCAAGTGTTCCCGCATCGCGATCTCTGCGGCATTCGGGTCGTTGTCTGCTATCGCTTTGAGAATCGGCGCGTGCTCGTCGTCGATGTCCGCAAGCGTTCGCGAACGTTGCCCTGTCGTGGCCCCGAGCAATCGCGTCGACTCTCTGAGGGATGCCACGATCTTCCGGGCGCTCTCGTTGCCTGCGGCATCGAGGATTGCGTCGTGGAACGACAGATCATGGTGGGCCAAGGCCGCTTCGTCGTCGGCGTCAACTGCTGTATGCATACGTGCAACATGGATTTCCAAAGCCTCGACTGTGGCTGGATCAGCCTTCGAGGCAGCTCGCCTAACGGCGGGCACCTCGAGGGCGATGCGTACCGCGAAGATGTCAGCGATCTCCTGGGGGTGTGGCAAGACGATACGAAATCCCTGCCGGGCCTCGAATTGGATGAGACCGACTTCTTCCAGCCTAAGCAGCGCGTCTCGTACCGGGGTGCGCGATACGCCGAGCAGATCGGACAGTTGATACGCAGAGTACTTCACCCCCGGTGACATGACTCCGGCGTCGATGGCTGCTCGTATGGCAGCGGCCACCTGTTCGACGCGTCGCCCGGGCGTGTGAGGGAGGGGTTCGAGGCGAAGTTCGGTGTCGGACACGAGGGAATTCTAGCAATCGACGTTACGTAGCATGCCACGGTCTGTAACATGCTACGTATGACTTCAGTAGGGCTCCTGTCCGAACATCTCCGCGCAGCCGGGATCGCCGACGTGTACACCGATGGTGCTCAACGGGCGTCGTACTCCTCCGATGCTTCCCTGTATCGGGTAACTCCCACTGCGGTGGTGTGTCCTAGGGATGCCGACGAGGTCGCTGCGCTGGTATCGGTGGCTCGGGACGTCGGGGTGCCCATCACTGCTCGGGGTGCTGGGACCTCTGTGGCGGGTAATGCTGTCGGCACCGGGTTGATCGTGGACTTCAGCCGCCACATGAACCGTGTTCTGTCGATCGATCCGGATGCGAGAACTGCCGTGGTGGAACCGGGAACGGTGCAGACGACCTTGCAGGCGGCCGTAGCTCCGCTCGGGCTCCGGTTCGGCCCGGACCCGTCCACGCACACCCGGTGCACCATCGGAGGAATGATCGGGAACAACGCATGTGGCTCCCGGACACTGGGCTATGGGCGTACCTCCGACAACGTCACAGCCCTCGCTGTCCTGACCGGTTCCGGCGAGCATCTGCGCCTCGGATCTGCAGTTCTCGGCAGCCACGTCTCGCACCCGTCGGATTCACAGGTGCTCGAACGCCTGAGCGCGATCGCGTCAGGTGGCCTCGCGACGATACGGACCGAGTTCGGTCAGTTCGGTCGGCAGGTGTCAGGATATGCGCTCGAACACCTGTTGCCGGAGAACCGGTTCGATGTGGCACGGATGTTGGTCGGTAGCGAGGGAACGTTGGGTCTGGTGACCGAGGCGACGGTCCGCCTGGTGCACGAGCCCTCGTCTTCGGTCCTGGTCGTGCTGGGCTATGCCGACATTGCATCGGCCGGAGACGCCACACCGACGGTCCTGAGGTTCGCCCCCACGGCCTGCGAGGGGATCGATTCCAGAATCGTCGACGTCGTCCGAACGCGGCGTGGACCGGACGCGGTGCCCCCGTTGCCGAGAGGGTCGGCGTGGTTGTTCGTCGAAGTTGTCGGCGGCTCCAAGGCGGAGGCGCTCACACGAGCACACGACGTTGCAGATCAGTGCGGTGCGGACGATTCGCTGGTCGTGACCGATCCGGTACGTGCTGCGGCGCTGTGGCGAATTCGGGCCGACGGCGCTGGGCTGGCCGGGCGAAGTCCCGCTGGGCTGCCTGCACATGCGGGCTGGGAAGACGCGGCGGTCCCGCCGGCTCGCTTGGGCGACTACCTTCGCGACTTCGATCGGTTGATGGACGAGTTCGGCGTGTCGGGACTTCCGTACGGCCACTTCGGCGACGGGTGTCTGCACATTCGCATAGACCTGCCGCTCGATAAACCTGGCGGGACAGACGTGTTCAGGAAGTTCCTCGTAGCGGCGGGAACGCTCGTCGCCGGATATGGTGGCTCGCTGTCGGGCGAGCACGGTGACGGACGGGCCCGCAGCGAGCTGCTGCCACTGATGTACTCCAAGGAGGCGCTCGCGCTGTTCTCGGCAGTCAAACATGCCTTCGATCCCGACAACCTGCTCAATCCAGGTGTTGTCGTCGACCCCCGGCCCCTGGATGCCGATCTGCGTGTACCCGCGGCGCTACCGTTCCGCCGCAACTTGGCCTTGGCTTACCGCCAGGATGGCGGCGACTTCTCGCAGGCAGTGCACCGATGCACCGGTGTGGGCAAGTGCCGGGCGGACAACACCGCGTCCGGTGAGGTGATGTGTCCTTCGTTCCAGGCCACCCGAGACGAAAAGGATTCGACCCGCGGGCGGGCCCGGGTACTGCAGGAGATGATCAACGGGTCCGAGATATCGGGCGGATGGCGATCACCCGAGGTGCACGAGGCCCTCGACCTGTGCCTGTCGTGCAAAGGTTGCGCGTCCGATTGCCCCACCGGCGTCGACATGGCGGCCTTCAAATCGGAGGTTCTTCATCAGAGCTACAAGGGGCGTGTGAGGCCGGCCTCGCACTATTCCCTCGGCTGGCTGCCGCGGTGGGCCAAGCTGGCCAGCCTGGCACCTCGGACGGTCAACGCGGCAATGCGGATTCCTGGACTCGGGCCCGTCGCGCTGGCCGCGGCCGGTGTGGATGCACGGCGCACGATCCCGCCGTTCGCGCACCGAACGTTTCGGTCCTGGTTCGCTTCCACGAACAACGAGCGTAAGAGTGGGGGAGACCCGGTGAATTTGTTCGTCGATTCCTTCACCAACTACTTCACCCCCGAGGTGGGTGTGGCCACCGTGCGGGTGCTCGAAGAAGCAGGCTTCAGTCCGCGGCTGACCGACAAACAGCAGTGCTGTGGGCTGACGTGGATTTCGACGGGGCAGCTGGGTGCAGCGAAGAAGATTCTCGGTCGAACCGTCGATGCGCTGGCCGAGTCCGCGGCGGCTGGGATCCCGGTGGTCGGAATGGAGCCGTCGTGTACCGGCGTTCTTCGTTCCGACGCTCTGGAACTGCTGGACGGCGACAATGCGAGGCGGGTTGCCGACAATACGCGCACTCTCGCGGAGCTACTGACCGATCGAGGCTGGCAACCACCGTCTATGTCGGGCAGAACTATTGTCGCGCAACCACATTGCCATCACCACGCCGTCATGGGGTGGAGTGCTGACGCCGACCTTCTCTATCGGGCAGGTGCTCGGGTCGACCGACTGGGCGGGTGCTGCGGACTGGCGGGAAACTTCGGCGTCGAACGTGGGCACTACGAGGTGTCGGTGGCAGTCGCCGAACAGCAGTTGATTCCTGCTGTGGACGCAGCGGCCGCAGACACCACGATTCTGGCCGACGGGTACTCGTGCCGAACCCAACTCTCCGATCTGACAGACCGACGAGGCGAACACCTCGCGCAACTTCTGGCTGCAGCGATCCGCCGGGGCGACTGACCTTCGCCCCGGACCGTGAAGAGATCGGTGTCCAGACGCGCGGTGTCAAGAGACCGGATAGTCGTCCACCACCGCGCGGATGGTCTCGCTGACGGCGCGAACCGTGGGGCGATCTGCGGACCCGGACGAGCGGATCAACACGATCCGCCGAGTGTTCTCTTGTTCCAGCTCGATCCGCAGGACCGGTACCGAGCGATTGAGGTCCAGCATCATCGAGGTGACGGGAGCGCAACCGAGGCCGGTGGACGCCAACGTCAGCGACACTGCGGTGTCGGTGACCTCGTGAGTCACCCGCGGCTCGAAACCTGCTTGGCGACAGGCTATGCGAATGGCCTGACCGAATCGGGTCCGTGGGGCGGGCAGAATCCAGTCCCACTCGGAGGCTGCAGCCAGGTCGATCGTGGACGCAGTTCGGATTCCCAACGACCCCGGCGATACCGCGAGTCCGAACCGCTCGCTTCGTAGCGTGATGACATCGATGTCCGGTGACAGCGGCAGCGGCGAATTGGGATAGTCCAGACCGAATGCGATGTCCACCTGTCCCTTCTGCACGGCGGCCATCGCGTCGTCGACATCGAGTTCGCGGCTCGACAGCGCGAGCTTCGGATGGTCCCGGCTGACGGCAGCGACCACCGGAGGCAACAACGCGGCAGTGGTACTTCCGAAGGTGCCCAGCAGCAGAGGAGCAGCGATGTCTTCGTCGAGCGCTCGCAACGCATCCCACGCGGACCGCTCGGCGTCGAGGATGCGCCGCGCGTGCTCGGCGAGGACGACTCCGGCGTCGGTCAATACCACTCGACGTCCGACGCGCGTGAAAAGAGGCATATGGACGGACTTTTCGAGCGCGGCCAGCTGCTGCGAGACAGCTCCGGGTGTGTAGCCCAGTGCGTCGGCCACGGCGGTCATCGTGCCGTGTCTCGCCAACTCCCGCAGTGCGACCAGCTGCGCCAACGAGAAGTTCATATAGAGATTCTATACGGTTCGACGCAAAATCTATCGCTGGAACTATCGAGTTGGATCGACAAGGGTAGTCGTTACGAACTCACTGCCCCGGGTGTTTCCCGGGACCTCGCCTCGTCGATTCGATATCGACATTCGTCGTGAGTTCGGACCGTCTCTTTCGCCTGCCCTGGAGCGACATGTCATGCCCTTGATTCAGCAGTGGGAGCTGCGAGCAGCATTCGCTCGCCGCCTCTCGACGATGTACGGATCGGAAGTTCCGGCGTACAACACGTTGGTCGACATTTCCCAGAGCGTCAACGACGATGTGATCTCGGAAATGGGTTCTGCCGCAGAGCGGCTCGGGTCGAGCGATCGCGTGACCGCCGAACGCCACGGCGCGATTCGGGTCGGCACCCCGGATGAGATGGCTCAAGTGGCCCGCATCTTCGGAGCCATGGGCATGTTCCCGGTGGGTTTTTACGATCTACGCGAAGCCGCAGTATCGTCGGTTCCGGTGGTGTCGACGGCATTTCGCCCGATCGATTCGACGGAGTTGGCTCGCAACCCCTTCCGGGTCTTCACTTCGATGCTCGTCCCGTCGGACCGGCGGTTCTTCACTGCGGACCTCCAGCAACGACTCGAGAGCTTTCTGCGGAGGCGGTCGTTGTTCGACCCTGCACTGCTCGTCCTTGCCGATCGCGCCGAGAAGTACTGCGGACTCGACGAATCCGACGCCGAAGCATTCCTGACCCTCGCCACCCGTGCGTTCGAGCTCTCGACCGAAGCCGTCGACCGGGCTTGGTACGAGGAGCTGGAGGAGGTGTCCTCGGTGGCGGCAGACATAGGTGGTGTCAGCAGTACTCACATCAACCACCTCACTCCCCGCGTTCTCGACATCGATGCGCTCTACCACCGGATGCAGCTGCGCGGGATCGAGATGATCGACACCATCCAGGGGCCGCCTCGCTGGAAGGGCCCCGACCTTCTGCTGCGGCAGACCTCGTTTCGTGCGCTGGCCGAGCCTCGGGTGTTCCGAGAACCCGACGGGACGGTTGTCGAGGACGCGCTTCGGGTGCGCTTCGGCGAGGTCGAAGCACGTGGCATCGCGGCCACCCCACGTGGTCGTGAGGTCTACGACCGACTCGTCGGTGAGGTCGAAGACAAGGTCCGCCAAGCAGGTACGAACGGTGCGGCGTCGGCGACGGAACGCACCGCAATTGCCGCATCGGTGTGGAACCGCACCGTACCGGCATCGGAATATGGGCTCGCCCTCCATGACCTCGCATACTTCACGTTCACCCCGACGCGCCGAGTCGCCGATGGAAGCAAGCCTGGTGGCTCTCTCTCGGACTTGATCGAACAGGGGTGGCTGACTCCCGAACCTATTGTGTACGAGGACTTTCTGCCCAAGTCCGCTGCGGGAATCTTTCAGTCGAATCTGACGTCCGAAGGGCGACGAGACCTTTCCGCGACCAAGGCCGACAACATCGACGCGCCCTGGTTGGCCGGTGCGCTGCACCGGCAGTTGCACGATCCGTACGAGCTGTACTCCGGCATCCGTCGCGCGTCACTCGCGTCGTCTGCCCTGCAGCTTGGCCTGCCCACAATTTCCGAACTACCCGCAGCACCGACGACAGGAGTCACACCGTGAGCACCCAGCTTTCCGAGAATCTATCCCTCCCCACGACCGAGTCGCTGCGTGAGCTTGCGCGCACGAGTCTCGAACACTGCGGTGTGGATGTATCGGTCATCGAGGCGGACAAAAAAATCGCGGTGGACGTCAGAACCCCCGTGACGGGCGAGGTGCTCTTTCAGTTCCCAGGTGCCGACGCACAGGACGTCGAGCAGGCGATCGACTCGGCGCACGAGGCGTTCTTGCAGTGGCGCACCGTTCCCGCACCGGTTCGAGGATTCTTGGTGAAACGCCTGGGCGAACTTCTCACCGAGCACAAGCGGGACATCGCGAACCTGATCAGCATCGAGGTCGGCAAGATCCGCTCGGAAGCCCTGGGCGAAGTGCAGGAAATGATCGACATCTGCGACTTTGCCGTCGGGCTGTCGCGTCAACTCGACGGTCGAACCATGCCGTCCGAGCGGCCGGGTCACCGACTTCAGGAGACATGGCATCCGCTCGGGGTCGTCGGTGTTGTTTCGGCATTCAACTTCCCCGCGGCGGTGTGGTCGTGGAACACCGCGCTGGCCATCGTCTGCGGCGACACGGTGGTCTGGAAGACCGCGCAACTGGCAACCCTGACAGCAGCGGCATGCTCTGCGCTGTTCGACAGAGCCGCAGCCGATTCGGGGGCCCCCGCCAACCTGAACAACCTGGTGGCAGCCAGTGCCGCAGACACTCAGGTCCTCATCGACAGCCCCAAGGTTCCCCTGATCAGTGCCACCGGTTCAGAGCGTATGGGGGAGCAGATCGCGCCGCGTGTCGCCGCACGATTCGGACGGACCATCCTCGAGTTGGGCGGCAACAATGCCGCCGTCGTGGCCGAGTCCGCCGATCTCGATATCGCGACGAGCGGCATCGTGTTTTCGGCCGCGGGAACCGCAGGACAGCGGTGCACCACCATGCGCAGAGCCATCGTGCACGCCGACATCGCCGACGAACTGATCGACCGCATCACTCGCGTCTACAAGCGACTGCCCATCGGTGACCCGTTCTCCGACGGCACTCTTGTCGGCCCACTGATCGATGGCCGTTCGTACGAGAACATGACCGCGGCCCTCGCCAAGGCCGTCGAACAGGGTGGAGAGGTACTGGTCGGCGGTGCCCGCCGTGATAGCAGCGCCGACAGTTACTACGTCGAGCCCGCCATCGTGCGGATGCCGGCGCAGAGCGACATCGTCAAGCAAGAGACGTTCGCGCCGATTCTGTACGTGCTCACCTACAACACCCTCGACGAGGCAATCGCGCTGCACAACGACGTACCGCAAGGACTGTCGTCGTCCATCTTCACCACCGATCAGCGTGAAGCCGAACTCTTCATCGCCGCGGACGGCTCGGATTGCGGAATCGTCAACGTCAACATCGGCACTTCGGGTGCAGAGATCGGCGGCGCATTCGGCGGCGAGAAAACCACCGGTGGCGGCCGTGAATCCGGATCCGACGCCTGGCGTGCATACATGCGACGGGCGACGAACACCATCAACTACTCCCGCGAACTCCCACTGGCACAGGGTGTCAGTTTCGCCTGATCCCAGCATTGTTCAAATCGAGAATGCCGAAAAGTGAGGATTTGCAACGATGTTCGAGTTGATTGATGAGTGGGGACCGGAAAAGATTGTTTGCGTTTCCGACACCCGCACCGGTATGCGGGGTGTGTTGGTGATCGACAACACCGCACGCGGCATGGGCAAAGGCGGTACCCGCATGTCCACGACGGTGAGCGTGCACGAAGTAGCCCGCCTCGCCCGCAACATGACCTGGAAGTGGGCGGGCGTCGACCTGTTCTACGGCGGGGCGAAGGCGGGCATCTGGGCAGATCCGAACTCGGCATCGAAAGAAGACGTGCTTCGCGCGTTCGTTCGCGCTCTGAAGAACGAGGTGCCGGAAGAGTACGTTTTCGGACTCGACGTGGGACTGACTGAGAAGGACGCCGCCGTGATGCTCGACGAGGTAGGCGGACGAGGCGGCGCAGTCGGCACCCCCAGTGCGCTGGGCGGTCTTCCGTACGACGAGCTCGGCGTCACCGGACACGGCGTCGCGGAGTCCGCGGACGCCGCAGCGCGGACGATCGGGCTGAACACCGCCGAGTTGACCGTGTCGATTCAGGGGTTCGGGGCAGTGGGAGCGGCCACCGCGAAGCGTATGGCCGAACTCGGTGCAACCGTGGTTGCGGTCTCGACGTCTCAGGGCGGAATACACAGTCCGGACGGGCTCGATGTGGCCGAGTTGCTCGCGCTGCGTGGATTGCACGGTGACGATTTGGTGAACCATTACGGTGGTGCGGCCAAGCCACTCGCCTCCGGCGAAGAACTGTCCGTGCAGGCGGACATCCTGGTGCCTGCGGCACTGCAGGACGTCATCGACGAGAAGCTGGCCGCCACCATCCCTGCCCGGATCGTTGTCGAGGGGGCGAACTTGCCCAGCAGTGCCGGCGCACAACAGATTCTGTTCGAGCGTGGAGTGACGGTGGTACCGGATTTCATTGCCAACGCAGGTGGGGTGGTTGCAGCTGCGATCGCGATGGACTCTCGGCACTCAGGGATTCGACCTGATGCCGCTGCTGTCTACGACGCAATCTCCGGCAAACTGCGCGCCAGCACGGTCGAGACGCTGGTCGCCTCGCAAAGCCAATCGGCGACGACGCACGACGTGGCACGTCGGACTGCCCAGGATCGAGTTCGCGAAGCGATGCGATTGCGGGGACGTTCGCCGAAGTCGATCTAGTTCTAGTTTCACCAACGCTTCCCACACACGTGCTCGTCGGATCCAAGAAAGCAGGCGTCATGAGCAAGGACCTCCCCGACCACGCCGCAGTGGTCGTCATCGGCGGTGGCGTCATCGGCGCCAGCATCGCCTTCCATCTCGCGGAAGCGGGAGTGAGTGACGTCGTGCTCCTCGAGCGAGATGAACTCGCCGCCGGGTCGACATGCAAAGCAGCAGGCGGGGTTCGGGCTTCGTTCAGCAACGCTGCCAACATCGCGATCGGGCTACGCGGGCTCGAGGCGTACGCACAATTCGCGCGCGACTTCGAGCAGGAGATCGACTTCCGCCGAGACGGGTACCTGTACCTGTTGTCCGACCAGCAGAACCTCGATGTCTTCACCGAAAGTGTTGCTCTGCAGAATGCACACGGAGTACCCAGCGTCATCGTCAGTCCCGAGGAGGCGCAGCGTATCTCACCGTTGATCGACACCGACGGTCTGCTGGGTGCGGCCTGGTCTCCACACGACGGCAAAGCGACGCCGGAGTCGGTGGTCATGGGGTACGCCGCCGCGGCCAGGCGAAAGGGCGCACGCATCATTCGTCATTGCGAAGTCACCGGCATCGACAGTGACGGCGGCACAATCACCGGTGTGGTCACCGAGCACGGCCGGATCGCGACCTCGACTGTCGTGGTTGCTGCCGGTGCGTGGTCGCGTGCCATCGGAGCGATGGTCGGGGTCGATATTCCCGTCTCGCCGGTTCGACGACAGATCGCGTTCACCGAACCCCTTCGTGAGCTCCCCGCGACATCCCCGTCATTGACGATCGACTTCCCCTCCAACTTTTATTTTCATCCGGAAGGAAAGGGGCTGCTGTTGGGATGGTCGGACCCCGACGAACCCGAGGGCTTCAACCTCAAGTTCGAGCTCGACGATTGGCTTCTCGGCCTCGGCGAGATAGCGGGAACCAGAGCACCGGCAATCCTGGACTACGGCATCGCCACAGGGTGGGCCGGCCTCTACGAGGTGACTCCGGACCGTAACCAGATCATCGATCGATGTAAAGCCGTCGAGGGTCTGCTCGTGGCTACAGGGTATTCCGGACACGGATTTCTCATGGGGCCGGCAACCGGGGAGATCGTGCGGGACCTGTACCTGGGGAAGGAACCGAGCTACGACATTCGCTCGTTCGCACTCGACCGATTCTCCGCGGCGGACATCGAGCGTGGCGAGACGAACATCGTCTGATTCCGCGCCGCTAGCAGTCGATGTGATGCGATGCCTGTGAAGGTCGATGCGGTGCGGAGGACTGCCGAGAACATCTCGACGGTGATCGGTTGGAACCCTCGATCAGTCGCCGCCGCGAACCAGTGGATCGCACCCCAACCAGCGAGAATGGATGGCGATAATGGGCCACTATTGTTCGATCGAACACGTTCGAGCGTTGTGCCGCAACGCGTTGCAGAACGTCGGTGCCAGTGAGATCGTCGCCGAGGTGCTGGCTCGCGCAACCTGTCAGGCTGAGGTACGTGGGAAGCGTGCCGTCGGCATTTCCCACCTGTTCGATTACCTCGATTCCATTCGGGACGGAAGGCTCGACCCGACAGCGAAGCCGGAGATTTCGCGCGTCACCGATGCCATAGTCGTGGCCGACGCGCGATCCGGGGCCGCGCAAGTGGCCTTCGAGATGGCTTACGACGAATATGCCGGAGCGGTCAGGCACTCCGGTATTGGGATGCTGAACGTGGTTTCGTCATTCACGGCGGGTGAATTAGGCTTCTACACAAGAAGATTGGCAGGAGATGGCTTTTTGGTAATTGCAGGAGCCAACAGTCCGGCCTTGATGACCTTCGGGGGTTCGACAGGCCCGACAATCGGAACCAACCCGTTGGCATTCGCGTGCCCGGTCGACGGGCGGTCGGTGCTCGCTATCGACCAGGCCTCCAGCCAGACGGCGTACGTCAACGTCCGGTCCGCAGCAGCGCAAAACGCCTCTCTTCCCTCCGGTTGGGCAGTGGACGAATTCGGGATCGAGACCGACGATCCGACAGCCGCCCTTCGCGGTGCACTCCTGCCTTTCGGCGGCTACAAGGGGGCCAACATCGCTCTGCTAGTGGAATTACTCGCGGTCATGGCGGGATCGAACTGGTCTGTCGATGCTCCTCGGTTCGATCGAGGAAGTCGGAGTCCAGGTGTCGGAATGTTCGTGATCTCAATCGACCTCGCGAGTGTCGGTGCAGAGTTACCTGATCGGATTGCCCGCCATTTCGAGCGACTCGGTGCGGAATACGGTGCCGACCTATCCGCATTCGACGGCAAGTCGGACGCGGTGGTCGACGTCGTGGTAGACGACGTCACGTACCGACGACTTGCCAACGAGGCGTCCTGATTCTGGGCGCGCGGACGCGAACGAGCCAGAAGGGGGGGAGCTCGATCTAGCTGGAGGTAACGGTGCCGTATTCGTGTAGAGATACTGAATGGATTCCTGCAGGATCTATCGTTTGACCTATCGGGTCACACCGAGCATGCTCGGCTTACGAACTCTTGACCAAGCGCTCGCCCGCCCGTGAAATTCTTCGAAGCCTGGATTTACTCAACGAGTTTTGGCAACTCGATACCGGAGGACTGTGATGAAACGCAATCCTGTCGAACAGGAACTACGACCTAAAGGCAGATGTTTGGTGTCATTTGCGGGCGGTGGTCGACGACTAGGCATTGAGTACGTCGATGGTTGCTCGGTGTCGCTGTTGTAGGCGCGCCTTGCGGGGTGAACCTTCAAACCAATATCTTGGAGTCAGCAGTCAGGACCGAACCACTAGCGACGGTGTTTAGGTCCGCTGATGAGCGAGAACGTCGCACCTACAAAATGCTCGGAACTTCAACCCGAAGGCGGACCGGATGATCAACGAGATGTATACACCAACCAACGAGTATCCTGATCGTCTCGTTGTCAACAAGCCCGGACGAACCTTCGGCGGGGTGGCAATCGGTGTGCTTCTCTTCGGAGTCGCGGGATACGCTCTACCGCCCGGCAGCGTGGAGAATGCAACGACCTACAAGTACCCCGTTCACTTCAGGTCGGTGGCGTCGGCAACCGTCGACAATGTTGTACGCCCGGGGCTTAATGATGAGGTTTTGAAAGATCTCATCGAAGCAGCTCAGGAGCTTGTCGATCAAGGCTGTCGAGCGATTATCGGCGGATGCGGGTACTTCGGGAATTACATACCGGAAGTCCGTGAGGCCGTGTCGGTGCCGTGCTTTATGTCGAGCCTGATGCAACTGCCGATGATTTTGAACAGCATGGCGTCCGACCGAAAGGTTGCAATTATTTGCGCGGACGGCCTCGCGCTTCCCGGCTCGGCTGCCCTTCGCAACTGCGGAATCGCTGAAGAATCGCGTCTTGTGATTGCAGGGGGGAATGTCTCCGAAATGCCAGAAATGGATCTGATTCTCACGAACTCGGGAGGATATAATCCTAAGAAACTCGAGCGCGAAATTGTGTCAGTAGCGCAGCAACTGGTGCAGGATGACCCCACTATCGGGGCAATTCTACTGGAGTGCACTCTGTTTCCAGCAGTCTCGCACTCAGTTCAAGACGCGGTGGGCCTACCCGTATTCGACTACATGAGTATGATCGATTGGGTTCAGGGCGCCATCGTGCAGAGGAGATACCACGGCTACATATAACGTGGTGGGGCTAACCTCGATTAGTCTCCCGCTGGCGTGCTGGCCTGTGCCGGTCGCGATGGCTCCTCTGCATAAAGTGCCGTCGCGGTTGATGCCGACTCGTTTTCACTCTCCGCACTTATCTTCGTCAGAGACTCTTGCTGGAGCCTTTGCTGCTGCGGGTCCGTCGAGCCCGCTGTAGGTAGATACCGGCGGACGCTGGGCAGTTGTCGATGCGTCGAGGCCTGCGTGAAGCACTACGGGAGATTGTTGGACAGTCAACCGACGTCGACTTGCGAATCTAATATGCGCGGTTTTCCGCAGCCTTTCGTTCGCACACTGCTGCGTCGCCGATAGGATGAACTATGTCTTGAGCTGTACTCCTGCTCAGCAGATCGATGCCATGCCGTGCTGATCCGCTGCTGTATGGCACGGTTCACCATCGTCCGCTCGGATTGGGTTGCGTGGAGCTCGGTGTCACGGAGTGGCACAAGTCGGTACGTTCGGCGATTGACCGAGGCGGACCCCGATGCACGAAAAGCGTTTCTAATAAGGAATTAGCGAGTCCATCGCACTTCTCGTGAATTCACCTCTAGGGAGTTGAAATCCGTCAAGTGTCGGTTGAAGTCCGGCTGGGGGCACCAGGGTCCATATGGATCCGATAATCCTGTAATTCTCGGGCGTAGATTGAAGGCGGGCGCTGCTCTGGAGGACCACGTTCATGTGTGAACTCAGCTCTTTCTCGTTGGTACCCAACGTGTATGAGCATTAGTTCATGGCCGCTAGGTCGGACTTCATTTTTGAGCCAGGTAGCGACTCCAGATGGACCTTACTGAGCTCAATCTCCACCCAAAATCAGTGCCATATGTGTCCGTCGGTTCATTCTCCATGCGGGAGAACCTATCAGCAAGAACTGACAATAAAGCGCAACGTCCGCCATCGAGTGCTTGTCGTACCCTGGTGCGATACTTGAACCCATGACCGGACCTGAAACGAACGAGCCGACAAACACTTCGGAAGCGTCGATTTTCCCGGCTCACACGCCGACGATCGATTGGTATTTACAGCCTGACTTTCAGCTGCAGAGGATCGCGCACGCGGCCAATGCTTACGGTCGTCAGATCTCCATTACGCTTTTCATGCCGTGGGGGATGGCTGCGGGTACAACGTGCGCGAACGGTCAGATGTTCAGCGCGCATGCGGAATTGCTTCGAGCAACACAGCCTGACAACCAGGCAGCTTCCAGCTTCGCAGAGGTCTATCTGGACCCAGCCGTCAAGGGCATGGAATCGTTGGCAGAGCGTGATTACACGGATGAGAAATTGGTAGAGGTTCTCGAACATACGGCGTATCTCACCCTCGAGGATGTGCAGTGTTCGTTCTCTGACACGCTGGGCGCGCCAGATCGCATAATTCGCCTTCCGAACACGACTTTCTCCGAACTCGGCTAAGTCGAGTAACTGGTTGGAAATTTGGCGCACATCTGCTGCGTTTACCCGATGCGTCGGATTAGCTGGACCTCTTTCCGAAAAGCGGCACGACGTTCGACGGCTGGGCGTTGGGCGTCATCGGTAGGTCGGTTGGCTCGGGCAGGTTATTGCCCGCGCCGCCGTCCTCCTCGGGAATCCAATCGCCGTATGTGTCGAGCGTCAGCGTGAAAGTGTTGTGACCTAGCCACTTTGATACCTGCGTGAAGTGGGTACCGGCCATCAACTGCATGGTGGCGAACGTGTGGCGGAGTTCGTGTAGATGGACCCCGCGAGTGGCCGGGCATTGCCTTTCGCCGGGGCGCTTGCCGGTACGCCGACGGCCACCAATGCCGGTCGGAAGATCGTGTCGTAGAACGATCCCAGCGCCAACGGCTGCGACCAGTCCAGTGGGACTGCGCAGCGTTCGCCTGCTGCGCGGTATCCACCGCCGTTCCTCCGCGACGGCCATAGGGGAGCGGTCGACTCGATGGCTCTCGGGTGGTGTTCCGCGAGGTAAGCCCGCATCCGTTCCGCAAGCCAGACCGGCAGCGGCACCGTGCGTCGCGGCTTGCCGACGGTCTGCCGATGAGTATCGAGACGTGCTATTCCCAGCGTCCATGTACGCTTGGCTCCTGGACAACTCTCTGACAGGATCGTTGTACGACCTTCTGGAGAATTCGTACGGTATGCGCCGAGGCGAGGCCTTGGAAACGGTCACCGCGGCTGCGGCCGACCGGCATCAAGCGGCGATCTTGCAGGTTCCTATCGGAAGTTCTCTTCTGATCGTTCACCGAACAGCGCAGCTGGAGTCCGGACAGATCTTCGAGTACAGCATCGAGTTCTACCGCGCCGACAGTGTGGTCGTTCAGGTTCATACTCGCGCCGGAGCCACATCGACGCTGCAGTTGAAGCCGTCCTGACCGAACAGCTCGATGGGTGCCAGAGGCCGCACTCCCATCCCTCGCAAGCGCAATCAGCACACCAGAAATCGCAACGGAGCCGAACGCTGTGTGCGAGTGCTCGATATGACGCATATTCGACGTACAGCACGATCGCGTACTGCGGGGGACGGGGCAAACTTCATCGTCGTCATCCTTGATTCGATCGCTGGCACTGGTGCTGCGCGGGCGGAGGCCGTCAGACGGGAGTGCTGCCTTTCGCAACGACCGGACCGCTGACCGGAGCGTCGAAGTCGTCCCGGTCCGGGCGGGTGCGGTATGCGATGTAGATACCGACGCCCGCAAGCGTTTGTGCTGCGAGCATCGCCACGAACGGATACGTGATGGATCCGCCGCCGAGTTGTTTGGCCCAGCCGAAGCTGTAGGGTCCGCCGAACTCGATGTTATGGATGGATTCTGGGCAGACTCCGTCCATAACTTCGAGTTCGGCAAGAGTCCTCACACGGCAGAAATGTCCGACGGGTGTTGTGCGAGCGGTGATACCTCGATTGTCATGTACTGGAACAGCGGTAGATTCCACAGGATCTCGTGGAGCCGTTCGTTGTCGCGCACGTCGAAGATGCTGAGGTTGGAGTACTGGCCGACGATGCGCCAGATGCTCACCCATTCACCGTCGCGCTGCAGTTGTTGCGAGTACGCCTTCTCTCGGGCGAGAGTGTCGGTTCGTACGTCCGCGTCGAGATCCTGCGGCAGCGCGACATTCATCTTCACGGCGAAGAGCATGTGTCTCAGTCCTTGTCGAGTACGAAGTCGTAGGTCACCTCGTGGCCACCGTCGACCTCTCGAGGGTCGAGCATGAGCTCCGGCTTCACGGCGTTGGCGACATCGTCCTCGTTGTGGACGTCACCTGGGAAGTAGAGCTGCGTGGTGACCTGCTGGTGCCCGGTTGCGGCGACCTTGAGGTGCAGGTGCGCCGGACGCCACGGGTGCCAGCCGGCTGCGGAGATCAGATTGCCGCAGGCACCGTCGGTCGGGATCTGGTAGGGCGCAGGCCTTATGGTGTGAATCCAGAACTGGCCCTGATCATCGGTGGTCACCGTGCCGCGCAGATTCCACTCCGGAATTCCGGGTGCGAACTGCGAGTAGAAGCCGTCGGAGTCGGCGTGCCAGATTTCGATGACGGCGTGCGGTAGTGGGTTGCCGTCGACGCTGGTTACCTTGCCCTGGAACAACAGCGGGGTGCCCTGTTCGCTGTCCCGCGTCGGCACGATCGCAGCCGATCCGAGTTCGGGGGCACCGGGGACGTAGAAGGGGCCTTCGATAGTGCCCTTGCTGCCCTCGCGGGACTCGCCCGCCACTTCTTCGACGACGTGCTCGACCCAGACATCGAGGAACAGCGGCCACTCACCGGTCTGTCCCACGTTGATGAGCCAGGCCTTGAGTGCGTTGTACTCGTCGTAGGTGACCTTGTGCTCGCGGATCGTGTCGTGGACAGCCGAGAGAACCTGGCGGGCAAGCAGACTCACGCGCTCGGGTGGGGTGTCGGCGGCCAACTGCTTGTCGGAGGTGAAGCGTTCGGTGGCGTTCGCGCCGGTCGCGGCGGCGGTGGCAACCTCGGCGGAGACCTCTGTCGATGCTGCGTGGTCGATGCTCATAGTGAACTCCTTGTGTAAAAGTTGCG
Organism: Rhodococcus sp. 1R11; assembly: GCF_004563845.1. NCBI lineage: Bacteria > Bacillati > Actinomycetota > Actinomycetes > Mycobacteriales > Nocardiaceae > Rhodococcus > Rhodococcus sp. 1R11. Next base: position 157,489 of record NZ_SPNG01000008.1, read on the forward strand.
CTCGGGGGCCGAAAATTATTGGTCGGTGCGGTATTTCGCGAGTTTGTCCGGATCGATGCGAACACCGAGTCCCGAGCCGGGCAGGACGCTGAGCGTGCCGTCCCTGATCTCGAGGCTCTCGGTGAGCAGGTCGTCGCTCATGTCGAGGAAGTTGGAGAGTTCGCCGGCGCGACGGGACGTCAGATCGAACGCCGCGCCGAAGGCAACGGTGCAGGCGGTGCCGAGCTGCCCGTCGATCTGGTTTCCCATGACCACGTCGATGCCGAGGCCCTCACACAGATGGTGGGTCCGCTGCGACGTGGTGAATCCGGTGCGCGCAGTCTTGATGCTCACCGCAGTTGCGGAACCACCGAGGATCTCGCGGGTGACCTCGGCCGGGGTGGTCGCGGATTCGTCTGCCACGAAGGGGATGTCGAGTTGCTGGACGAGCCAGCGGCGGCCGAGGACGTCGTCGGCCGGGCACAGTTCCTCGGCGAGGGTGAGCCCCAGATCCGACATGTCCTTCATCGCACGCGCAGATTCGGCTGCGGTCCATCCGCGATTGCCGTCCACGTAGAGTTCGATACTGTCGCCCAGTCCTTCTCGGAGCGCGCGGACGACGGCGGTGTCGAGGTCGACGGGTCGACGCCCGACCTTGACCTTGAAGACTTCGATTCCGTAGGTCTCGCGCATTCTGGTGGCTTCGTCGACCATCGCAGCGGGGGTGTCGAACCCGAGCATGTGGCTCACTCGCATCCGGTCGGTGTATCCGCCGAGCAAGTGCGTGACGGGGAGGTCGAGGGTCTGCCCCAGGGCGTCCCAGATTGCCATGTCCACTGCCGACTTGGCCACCGGATTGCGTACGGTGCGAGCCAGTTTCGCATGCACCACCTCGCGCTCGACGAGGGTGAGGCCGATGATCGCTGGAGCGAACAGGGTCTCGATCACGGCAGCCACTCCCCGCTGGGTCTCGCCGTAGGTGAACGGCCGAGGCGGAGCATCGGCGACACCGACGACGCCGTCGTCGGTATGCACCCGGACGAGAACGTGCTCGGCTGCCGAGACCTCACCACTGGCGAACCTCAGTGGTTTTCGGTACGGGATCGAGTACGGGATAGCCTCGACTGCAACAATTTTCATGACATGTCCTTGAACGGAGCAGAAGGTACCGATGGTTCGAGTCGCGGGAGCACTCCCGCATCCTCGAGGGCGCCGACGAGCGCGTCGACGAGCGCCGACGGTCGATCTCGGTGCCAGGCCAACGCCAGATCTATAGTGCTCGCGCCGGAGATGTCGCGGAACACGACGCCGTTCAACTGCAGGGCGCGGACGGACTCGGGAACCAACGCAACGCCCAACCCGGCCGCGACGAGTGCGAGGAGAACCGAGGTGTCCGGGGCCTCGTGCTCACGCCTCGGGCTGAAACCCGCTGCGCGACAACTCGTCGCCACAGCGTCGTTGACCACCGAATGCGTGTCGGCATACATGACGAAGTCCTCGTACGCGAGATCGGTGACGTCGAGCGCCGGTTCGGTGGACAACCGGTGATCGACGGGCAGCGCGAGCACCAACGATTCCGTGGTGATCTTCCGTAGCTCCAGATCGTCACCAGCAACAGGAGGCCGCAGCACCGCAACGTCGAGATGTTCGGCGCGCAGACCGTCGACCTGCGCAGGGGTCAGTAGATCCCCGTGGATTTCGAGCGCGATACCGGGCAGTCTTTGCTTGATCGCGCGCGCGATCGGCGGCAGTTGATCGAAGGCGGCTGTTCCGGTGAAGCCGATGCGCACCAATCCGTATCGGCCGTCGGCGATCCGTCGTACTCCCCGCGCACTCTGCTCGAGGTTGTCCAAGTTACGAAGTGTCTCTCGATAGAAGAACTCCCCGGCCGGAGTCAGGCTCACCTGACGGGTCGTTCTGGCCAGCAGCGTCACACCCAGCTCGGCCTCCAACTGGCGAACCGATTGCGAGAGCGCCGGCTGAGCCAGGTGCAGCCGCGTAGCAGCCTGCCCGAAGTGCCGAGTCTCGGCAACGGCCACGAAGTGGTACAGGTGCCGTAGTTCCATGACCGAGCCTTTCTATGTATGGGGTGACCCTGACCACAGTAGGTGGGGGATCCATCATTGACAAAGACTTATTTTCCGTTGATTGATAAGTGGAATCAATGAATCACCCGACGTTGGCCCGGGGCAAAGGTCGGTGGACCGAGACCACCGATATTCAGCCCGTCGATCGGCATTCGTCGGCCGACACGTCACCGCTGACTCCGCACGGCCGCGACAGTAGATAGCGCTCGGCGGCCGTGCAGGCACGTTCGACGAGCATGGGACCCATCGTCTTGGCCGTCTCGGTTTCGGGTCGGGACTGAACCCATGCCAGGTATGTGCTGCCGCGCAGAAACACGAACAATGGAAGCAGATCCTCGTCGCGTTCGTCGAGCGTCCGCGCGGTCCGATAGCCGGTGAGCAGCGCCGTCGAGATACCGGGGTAGCACGGCTCGTCGACGTTGAAGTACAAGGCGGTAGCCAGTTCGAACAGGTGCCAGCCGTATCCTGCGTCGTCGAAATCGATCAGTTTCAACCGGCCGGCTTCGTGTAAAAGGTTCTCCGGCACGAAGTCGGCGTGAATCAGTCCGTAGTTGTTCGCGTGTTTGCCGAATTGTGTCAGATCTTCTTGTGCCGCAATGCGGGCCTGCTGCAGTAGATCTCGCTGTTCGCGGCTCAGAGTCGGGGATTCCCAGAATCGACCCCATAGTGGGTCGGGACCCACCAGTCCCGCTTCATCCCACGCGTGGCGAGTGAAGCCTGCCGGCAAATCCATCGAGACGGCGTGGGCGTGCAGGACGCCGGCAATTCTCCCCGCCTGCAGATAGAGTTCGGCGGCCGCGGCATCGTCCAGGTCGGCACCCGATTCCGACGTACCGACCGGTGAGCCGGACAACCACCCCAGCACAGACACCTGACGCGGCTCGGGTACCGCAACGTGTGTGACCAGCACGTGCAGACGTCCGTCTGCAGCACTGAGCACGGGAGGCACGTCGACCTCTGCGCTACAACCGATTTCGCCCATCCAGTGCAGCTCCGACCACAGCGCGGTATCGGAGTGATAGCCGTGGCGGTGGACGCGAACCGCGATTCGTTGCCCATCGGGTCGGCGTGCCGAGAAGACAGCGTTCTCACGGTATTTGACGAGTTCGAGGTCGGTGAAGCCGCCCTCCCAGAATCGGCCGGCTGCATGCGCCAACGACATCAGTCTCTCCGCCTGATCGGCGTCGGAGAGTCCGTAGAAGTGCTCGACGGCGTTCACAGCGCCGCGAATGCATCATCGAGGGTGGACAGCAGCAGGTCAGCGTTCGCGACGGTGAAGACCATGGGCGGCCGCATCTTCAACACGTTGTCGTGGCGGCCGATGCGGCTCAGTAGCACTCCCCGCTCACGCATCATGTTCACCAGCAGTTTGGTGACCTCGGGGTCGGGTCGGCCGTCGGGGTGGATCAGTTCCAACCCGAAGAACAGACCGCGTCCCCGAACGCCGGCGATGATCGTATGCTCGGACTTCAGTTTTTCGAGGCCACGGCGGACATGCGTTCCGACTGACCGGGCATTGTCCTGCAGTGACTGCTCTTCGATGACGTCGAGGACGGCACTTCCAGCAGCGGCCGAAACCGGGTTGCCGCCGAAGGTGTTGAAGTAGGTCGAGGCCGCCTGGAAATCCGAGACCAGTTCATTGGACGCGATGACCCCGGCCAGAGGGTGACCGTTGCCCATCGGTTTGCCCAGGGTGACGATGTCGGGGACCACCCCGCTGAGTTCGTGGCCCCACATCGCATCGCCGGTGCGCCCGAAGCCGGCTTGTACTTCGTCGCAGATGAAGACACCGCCGGCGCCGCGGACGGCACGAACGGCTCCGGCGACATATCCGGGCACCGGGTCCGGCAGACCCTCGTTGGCGAAGAACGAGTCGATCAGCAGGGCTGCCACTCCGATTCCATCCGCTTGGAGTGATCGCACCGCATCCTCGACATACCCGACGTAGCGGTCGGCGAGTGCGTCCTGGTCCAGGCCGTGACTGTCTACCCGAGGGTCGGGAACCTTGATCGTGCGCGCGAAACTGGGGAACTGCTCCACCACGGGGAAGCACGTCGTGAGCGCGCCCAGGGTTGCCGAGTTGCCGTGATAGCTGAAATCACTGACGATGACGCCCGCACGCCCGGTCGCGAAGCGTGCCATTCGCAGGGCGAGTTCATTGGCCTCGGTTCCCGAGCACGTGAACATCGCGGTGTCCAACGGCTCGGCGAACATGGATGTAAGACGTTCCGCGTAGTCGACGACGGTTTCGTGCAGGTAGCGGGTGTGCAGGTTGAGTGTGGCTGCCTGCTGTGCGATGGCCTCGACGACACGAGGATGGCAGTGACCGACGTGGGGCACATTGTTGTACGCATCGAGAAAGCGGCGACCGTCGGCGTCGTAGACCCACACCCCCTCGCCGCGCACCAAGTGCACAGGCCGGTCGTAGAACAGGGGGGCGTTGCGCCCCATGACGTTGAACCGCCGCTCGATGAGCGTGCCGCCTGACATGAGTAGCCTTTCGATTGCAAGATGTGCCCCCGAGCGGACAGTCGGGTAGCGGTGATGGGTACTCAGCTCGTGGACGGGGTGCGCTCGACGTTCTCGGGCTCGACGTTCTGGGGCTCGATCTTCTGGGGCTCGGCACCGGCCCGACGGCCGGCCACGATTTTCCCCGCAACCACGCCGACCAGGAACACCACGGCAACGCCGGCAAGGAAGACGTTGGCAATTGTGTCCGAACCACCGATGAGGGTCGTGAAGTTGTCTACGACCAGTGCGGTGATGGCGATCAAGCCCAGGCTGCCCAGCAACGGAGCGATGCGGGTGTGCCACCACCGGTTGTCGCTGCTGGTGCGGTGGAAGTAGACGATGATCGCGACACTCGTCAACACCATCAAGACCAGGATCGCGACGATCGCCACCCCTGACATCCAGGTAAACAACTGCAATACGGGATCGGCGCCGACGATGGCGAAGATGCCGACCACGACGAAGGCGGAGGCGCTCTGCAGCAACGAACCGGCGTGCGGTGAACCGTGCCTGTGATGGATTGCGGCCAAGCGCTGTGGCGCGAAACCCTTGCGCGCCAGCGCAAGTACGTAGCGCGAGATAGCACTGTGAAATGCCAGCAGAGTCGCGAACAGGCTTGTCACCAGCATGATTGCCATCGCGTCAGCGGCGGCGGGGGAGAGGTACAACGCTGCAGCGTCGAAAGTCAGGCCTGCGGTGTCTGCAGCGGCAGCAGCGGCAACTCGGTCGCTACCGAATGCCAGCACGACGGCCCAGCTGGCGACTGCATACAGCACGCCGATGACGATGATTGCAGCATAGGTGGCGACGGGCACGGTCCGTTTCGGATTGCGCGCCTCCTCGCTGTAGATCGCGGTGGCCTCGAAACCCATGAACGACCCGATGGCGAACATCATCGCGATGCCAGGCGAGGCAGAGAAGAACGCGTCGGGAGTGAAGGAGTCGAAGTCGACTCCATGCGCGCCGCCCTTGGAGAACACCGCCACCGACAGTGCGACGATGGCGATGAACTCGAGCACCAGCAACACCCCGAGGACCTTGGTACCCACGTCGATGTTGCGGTAGCCGACCAGACCGACGACAGCCATCAGGACGAACGCCCACACCCACCAAGGAAGGTCGGGCCCACCGTACTTGACGACCAAAGATTGAATGGTGTTGGCGGCCAACCCGTATACACCGGCCTGGACAGTGGTGTAGGCGAACACCGCGAGGCCGGCGGCACCGACGCCGACGCTGCTGCCCAGCCCCTTCGTGACGTACGTGTAGAACGCTCCGGTGTCGGTGACCGCGGCACTCATGGTGGCGTAACCGACGCTGAACACCAAGAGGACCAGCGCCGCTATGACGTAGGTCAGCGGTGCGCCGGCACCGTTGCCGAGAGCGATCATCACCGGCAGTGACCCCGCGACGGTAGTCAGGGGGGAGGCGGCGGCCACGACGAGGAAGACGATGCCGACGACCCCGATCGATCCCCGTAGTTGATTCGCATTGACGGACATGTGTACTGCTCCTTGCGCTGGGCTCAGTGGTACGCACACGAACTTCAGGCCGAAGGCTCTACGTGTGTTGACCGATAAGGTAGGAGGCTACGACCGCAAAGGCCCGGCGAACATAGTCATTTTCTTTACCGCCGTCATAGCCCCTCCTGCGCCCGGGTCACTGAAGGATTTGCCTATGTCGACGCGTTCGCCGACGACGTAGCGTCCAGGCGGAGCAGACCGTGAACAAATATCGAGGAGAGACAATAAAAATGACCGATGCGACCATCGCCGAATTGACAGCTCGACTCGAGGTACTCGAGTCCGAGGCGGACATCCGACGCATTCAAGCGCGGTACATGTTTCTGTGCGATACGCCGTGTCCCGAATTCGGGGTGGACGACGACGCCCATCGAATCGAACTCGTGCTCGACCTGTACACCGAGGATGCGGTGTGGGAAGGCGTGGGCGAATATTACGATGGCCAATTCGGTCGCGCCGAGGGCAAGGATGCAATTCGGGCGCACTTCAACAGGTTCTGGGGTGAAAAGAACGACCCCGCACTGTTGCTCAACGCGCACTACCTCACCTCCGAACAGATCCACGTCACCGGCGACACAGCAGAAGGTCAATGGATTCATATGCAGCCCTGGCTGTTTGCCGACGGCAAGAGTCTGCTGCGATCCAGTCGATTGAACAATGCTTTCCGCAAGGTAGACGGCAGGTGGCTCATTTCTCGTACCCGCACCGAAAATGTCTTCGTGGCACCACTGCCGAACCACTTCGCGGAGGCTTACCCCAGCACCTCGGTGTTGCTGAAGCCGTGATGGATCGAAGCGGACATGTCAATAGGGAGGTTGCATCGCCCGTGTAGAGAAACCTTTATTTCGTTGGACTTGCGCTGAAATTTCCACTCGAACAGTCGACAGTGTTGTCTACAGCGCCGTGAAAGTCATTGTTCAGTCCGGCGGCCGTTCAACCGAGCAGGAGCGAACCGATGTCCGAAAAAATTGTCGAGACCGAAGTCCAGTCGCCCCCGCAGCGGTCGAGTCTGACGCGCATTGCGTTCGCCAGCGGTGTCGGAACCTCATTGGAATTCTACGATTTCGCCATCTACGGAACTGCGACTGCACTCGTGTTCACCGATAACTTCTTTCGAACGGGTAACGCGTGGTTCGGAACGTTCATGGGGCTGGCGACGTTCGGCATCGGGTTCTTGATGGCTCCGTTGGGAGCTGTGTTCTTCGGCTGGGTGGGTGATACATACGGTCGTCGTCGCGCTCTACAACTGACGTTCCTCGGGATGGGTGCCGCCACCCTGATCATCGGCTTGCTACCGACGTACGCGCAGGTAGGCGTCGCGGCACCGGTATGTCTGGTCCTGCTCAGGCTCCTTCACGGTTTGAGTCGTGGCGGCGAGACCGGTGGCGCGGCGGTACTGGCCATCGAGCATTCGCCCGACGATCAAAGGGCCCGGTACGGAGTTTTCACAGCTCTCGGATCGCCGATCGGAACGATCCTCGCGAACGTATCGTTCGCCCTGGTGCTGTTGCTACCAGCGGATACCGTTCAGGACTGGGCTTGGCGGCTCCCGTTCCTCTTCGGCGGCCTGGTGCTTGTGATGGGGTTGTGGGTTCGTAGGGGCGTTCACGAGAGCCCGGTGTTCCAACAGATGATTGCCGACCGCGGTGAAGAGGCCGTGCGTGCGCAGATGCCGTTCAAGGCAGTGATCGAGAGCAATTGGCGGCGCTTGCTGCTCGCCGCGGGCGTCAACGTGGGATTGAATTCGACCACCTTCGTGCTGGCGATCTTCATGCTGTCCTACGCCACCGCGAAGGCACCCGAAGGGCTCGGCCTGCCACGTACCGACATCGTCTACGGCAGCATTGCCGCACTGGTACTGCACGGCGTCGCCGTGGTGATCGCATCTCTGTTGTCGGACCGAATCGGACGGCGACCGGTGATGATGGGCGGCGCGATAGCCACCATCGCAGCCGCGCTCACCATCTTTCACATGGCTCAATGGGGCACCGTCACCTCGGTCGTCCTCGGCTTGATGATCGGATTCACCACCACTGGTTTCCTTTTCGGGCCCATGTACACCTACTTCACCGAGCTGTTCCCCAAGGAACAACGCCAGACGGGCATGGGCATCGCGTTCCACGTCGGCGCGGTACTCGGCGGCGGAATAGCGCCATTGATCGCCAATCGGATCGTCGCCTTCACCGGTGACGCCTCCAACATCGGCTACTACCTGGCCGGGGCGTGCGTCATCTCGTTGACCTGTCTGTGGATTCTCCCTGAGACTGCACCGGTTCGGTTGGAGCGCAGCCGAATTGCTGCAGCAGATTCGGCCACAACTTCCTGAAGGCGATCTCATCCGACGAGTTTCGGAAGCGAGCACAAGTGCGTCCTGCACGGAGTCCTCGTCTTGGTACGGTTGCTACACAATCGATACCGAGACGAGGACATCATGCCGAAAGTGGTCGATCGCGACGAGCGTCGCCACACCATCGTTGCGGCCGCGTGGCGTCTCATCGCGGCCAGGGGCATCGACGGCGTCAACATGCGAGACCTTGCGGCCGAGGCGGGGTACACCAACGGAGCGCTGAGTAGATACTTCTCGGGCAAGGACGAAATTCTGCGCGCCGCATTCGAGTTGGTGCTCGAGGAGACCAATTCTCGAATCGAGAGTTCGGTGAGAACTCATCGTGGGCTGAAGGCGCTACGCAAGGTCTGCGTCGAGATCATGCCGTTGACCGAAGAGACTCGGCTCGAAGCACGGATTGCCATTTCGCTGTGGCAACGAGCATTGACCGACAGGGACATGGAGAAGTCCAACAACGACATCGTCGGCCAGTGGAGTTCTCGAATTGCGGCCCATCTGGCAGAGGCGGTCGAGGACGGTGTACTTCGAGACATCGACGTCGACGTGCACGCGAGCCTGATCATGACGACGATCATCGGCCTACAGGTCACCGCAGTGCTCGGGCACTCTGGGACGTCTCGGAAAGCGCAGCTCGCGCTCATCGACACGATTCTCGATGGATGCCGGGCGAATACGTCGGTGTGAGCCCGCACGGCGTCTCGGGACCGAGCGTTGCTTCGGTCGCGAGACGCCGATGACACAGTTCGGCCGCGCTGGAGATCTACACCTTGTTCAAGTCGGCGATCAGCGTGCGTGCAGCGGTGATTCCGGTTTCGATCGCTCCGTCGACAACCACTCCGTTCCACCCCCGAGCGATGTCCGCACCCGCGAATCGGAGCCGAGTTTCCCTGCCGTGGAACGACTTCCAGCCCTGGGTGAACTGTCCGGACCGCAGTGTTGCCCACGTCTGTCCCGACCATTCGTCTGCGGCCCAATCGTGCCCACCGCAATCGAGGACCTGCATCCCGGTGGCCCAGACATCGAGCGCCTTCTGCGCGGACGCCGTATCGTCGAGATCGATTGCGGTGTGGTCCGATCCGAATCCGACGAGGATTGTGGCGTCCTCGTCCTCGAGGAAGTACTCGCTGCGCAGCAGTGAGATCGGGTGCTCACCGGGAGCTCCGGCGATGACCGAGTGGTGACCGGCGACTTTGACCCAGATCTTGAAACCCGTGGAGTTCGATCCGTCGCGGATGAGGGTCTGCTGTTCTGCTCCGAGCGGCGGGGAGAACGTGATGTTCTTCAGCGCGCCGATCGGGACCGTGACGACGACGGCGTCGGCGGCGACGACGGTGCCGTCGGCCAGCGTCACCGAGGACGACGTCGGGCCGTGTTCCACTCGTGTCACGGCGGTATCCAGCACGATGTCGCTACGGATGTCTGCCGCCAAGGCCTCGTACAAGCCGCGCATACCGTCCACGAGCTTGAAACGGAGAGTCTGCTCGTCCATGAGAGAACTGCGATGATCACTCAACGACGCCCAGTGCTTTGCCATCAGAGGCGACGCCGTTGCGGTCGACCCCTGATACCCGGCGGACCAGTACGAGTCCGCGAGATCGATCTGTTCCTGGGTGAATTCACCGTTACGTAGACAGTCGAGCACGCTGCCTTCATCTGCAGCGAGAAAGCGTGCACGGAGCTCGTCCGGGGTGTTCGGATCCTCAAGCACCCTGAGGGGCTCGTGGGGGAAGGGGAAGAACTCGCGAGAACCCTCGAAGATTTTTTCTTGGATCGCGCTGAGTGCGACATCGAGATCGTGTTCGGTTCCGGAATGAACGGTGCCCTCACTGACCCAGTACGCGTTCTCTATGTCCGGGCTCGGGTAGATCTTCTGGCCGTATCGAGTGATCTCGGTCCACACGAAAGGCTGCATCCAGTGCACCCATGTAGCACCCATCTCCAGTTGGTGGCCGCCCAGTAGGGAATTGGTCCACGCGCGGCCGCCGATCCGGTCACGGGCCTCGAAGACGGTGACGCTGTATCCTGCATTTTCGAGCTCTCGGGTTGCGGTCAGACCGGCAAATCCGGCCCCGACGACGATCACCTTCTTACGATCGGTATCGACCGAGGGAGGTGTCGTGGTGGCGGTAGATGGGGTCATATCGATAACGCTTTCTGTTGATTACCCGGCCGCGCCGGGTGATAGTTGTTGTTGCACAGATGAATCGAGTGCCGACGATTGCATAGTTTCAGTTTCGGAGAATGGCCCGAACTGTGGGCAGAACCTCCTCGCACAGCAGCCGAAGGCCGCTACCGGTGGTCAGGCCGAACGGGGTATCGAACTCCACCCGGCGTGCGCCGGCTCGGATGATGCTCGCCGCGTGTTCGGCAACGTGGGTGGGTGTCCCGGCGAACGCGAATTTGTTCAGCACGTCATCGGGGATGAGGAGACCTGCGGCTCGATGATCGCCGGCTCGGCACAGAATGTTGATGCGCTTGGACAGTTCCGGATCCAACTCGACCGTCGGATCGTGGCAGGCCACAACGTCGAAGTACGGTGCCGCAGCGGTTCTGGCTGCGGCACGAGCGGCGTGTCCATCTTCGTCGACGACAGCGATCGCATTGAGGCAGATCCCCGGTGTCTGCTCGCAATCACCGACCGCAGCCATGGCGGACAGGCGGCCCACCATGGCTGGATTGGCGCTACCGCCTGCTTGCAGTTCGTCTGCGATACGCCCGGCGATGGCTGCAAGTCGCGGACTCCAGGAGCCGATCAGCAGAGGAACCTTCGGGCGGAGTACGGGGTACATCGCCGTGGTGCCCGCAGCGAGTGAGTACACCTTTCCTTCGTAACCGGATGTATCCCCGGCCAGTAGTGCGGTCACGATCGACGCAGTGTCGACGATCGCCGAAAGGGCCCGGCTCTGATCGTTGCCCAACTGCTCCATCCACGCCCCGCGTACCAGGCCGTAGAAGGCTCGCCCTCCGGAGGCGGCATCGAGGAGTGCCACTTGCCCCGCGACTTCCACCGGGTGCTGCGTCCACGGCGTGTACGCGGCGATACCGAGCCGCATCCGGGATGTCGACGCGGTCATGCTGTGCAGCACCAGCGCCGGGGGCTGGTACATCAGATCGCCGAATACTGTGACGGCATCGAAACCTGCCGCTTCCAGACGAGCGGCCAGAGGTGCGTAGTCCTGTGGTGCGAAACTTCCCGCGAGGCCGACTCCGATTTCGTACTGCCCGATGTCGGTCACGAGCCGTACCCGAGCGAACGAAGAATCGGCAGGACCTTGCTACCCAGGAGGTCGATTCCACCGGCTTCGGTGATGCCGAACGGTGAATCGAATTCGACCCGTGTGGCCCCGGCGTCGTAGGCGGCGGCGGCCTGTTCGGCAACCTCGGTAGGAGTGCCGCAAAAGGAGAACTTCGTCAGCAGGTCGTCGGGAATCAGCAGTCCGGCATCCTCGTAGCGATGTTGCCGAAGCAGTGTTCCGATGCGGTCGAGCAGTTCGGGTTCGATCGAGACAGTTCGATCCAGCGCTGCGATCGCATGCATCGGTAACGCGGCTTCGGTGCGGGCTCGACGGCGCGCAGCGTCGCCGTCCTCGTCGACGACGGTCACTGCCGTGAGGACAATCCTCGTTGTTCCCGGGAGCTTTCCCGCGGCCCGTTCTCCGGGTTCGGCCCAGCCGCGGATCAGCGGGATCATGGCAGGGTTGGCGCAGCCGCCGACCTGAATCTCGTCGGCTCGTCGGCCGGCGAACTCGGCAAGCCGGGGGCTCCATGTTCCTATCATGAGCGGCAGTGCTTTTCGAGGTACCGGATAGTAGGGGCGAGTACCGGTCCCGACCGAATACTTCGTGCCGTCGTATCCGCGACCGTCACCGGCCAGAACGGCGTCGACCACACCGAGGGTGTCCGCTATGGCGGTCAACGCCCGGGTGGTATCGATACCCAGCTGGTCCAACCATGCACCACGGACGATTCCCAGAAACGCCCTGCCTTCGGAGAGTTGATCGAGATAGGCCATCTGGCCGGCAATCTCGACCGGATGCAAGGTCCACGGCGTGAAGCATCCGACGCCGAGCCGCAAGCGGGAGGTGGCCTCTGCCATGGCGGCCAGCACCATGGCAGGGGGTTGCATCATCAGATCGCCGAATGCGGTCGCGACGTGAAAGCCGTGTGCCTCCAACGATCGGGCCAACGCGCGATAGTCCGCGGGCGGCAGCGTCCCGCCGAACCCGACGCCGAATTCCGTGTAGTGCCCCATCAGGACAGATCCTCTGTGCGCATGGTGACTTCGCCGATGCGGTCGATGCGCATGATGAGCCCCTCTTCGGGATCGGGACAACACGCCATCGTGTCCTGCTCCAACCAGTCCGCTGCTGGGAGCCGTCGCATTTTCGCCGGCAGCATGGGGAGGACAGCTTGAATTGCCCAGTAACAGAAGGGTTGTCCCTCCGGAAGGGTAAGTTGATCACTGTTGCGAACCTCGAAGAAGTCACCTTCTTTCATGCCGCACACCGAGCGACCTTTGATCTCACACACGGTGACTCGCAGGTCGAACAGGGTCATTCTTTCGTCGGTCACAGCATCGTTCCTTCAGAGAATATGAGCGCGGGGCACATCGGTCGGTGCGAGATCGTGTTCGGCTACTGCAAGTTCGGGCAGGGTGTGGTGCCTGGCAACTCCGTGATAGATGCCCCATCCGACACACACCGCTATCAGGACCAAAGCCGCGAAGACTCCGTACCGTGATTCGTCTGCGGGCAGCGGGAAGATCGATCCGGCAATTCCTGCGCCGACGGTCAGAATTGCGGCCGCGACCGCAATCCATCCGGCTGAGTGCCATTCACGCTGCAGCAACAGCTTGATCGCCGCGATGATCAACACGAAATACGCACTCATGACGAGCAATCCGCCGAAGGTAGCGCCCACGGCGAAGCCCACGTAGGGATCCATGTCCGTGCGCGCGCTGATCAACGCCACCAACGCTATTCCGAGGACGGACACCGCCGCGAACACCCCGATGCCGGCGGTCGGCGTCTGCCACCTGCTCAGGCTCGAGCCCGATCGGGGGAGGAGGCGTCCGCGGGAAAGTGCAAATATTCCGCGCGAGGAAGCGACCATGAATCCGATCGCCACCGCGACCATGTCGAGGACGAGGCCCAGCTGGGCCAGTGGAGCGATCCACTCGCCTACATATGTGGTTCCCAGGGTGGACAGACCGAGTGGGTCCGAAGCCCAATCCTGAGCGACGTTCTCGACACCGAAACCGATGGTTCCCGCGTACTGCATCAGAAGGCAGAATCCCGCGACGATCAGGATGGTCGCAATGATGGCGCGTGGTACGGACTTTCGTGCGTCCTTGGCTTCTTCACCCAGCGAGGCCGATGATTCGACGCCGACGAAGAGTAGTGCGCAGAAGATGAACGTGGGGAGAAATTGGCCTGCGGTGGGAGCCGTCGGGTCCAGCACCACAGCAGTATTGCCGTCGGCACCACCCTTGGCGATCACGGTGACGGCGATGATCAGGTACGGCACGACGGACAACACGAAGATGGTCAGCTGTGCGCGTACCGAGAGATCGACACCGCGAATGTTGACCAGAGTGACGAACAGCAGTACTCCGAGGGAGATCAGCCAGAACGGCACATCGACGTCGGCGTACGTCATCATCACATCGTGGCCGAGTACACCCGCACCGATCAGCATGGTCGGGCCGCCGAGGATGATGTAGGCGAGATAGTAGAAGCCTGCTGTGGAGATACCGGCGGTCGGTCCGAGCGTACGGCCGACGTATTCGTACATGACACCAGCACTGGTGTAGCGCCGGGCGAACATGACGAGGACGGCTCCGAGTCCCAGAACTCCCAGTAGCACGATCACGAGATACAAGGGCCCGGCGCTACCGCCTTTGGCGGCGATGATGCCACCGAGGAGGGCCGCGGAGGTGATCGGCCCGACGGCCAAGGACTGGGCTACGAGGTCGGTGGTGCCGAGCTTTCCGCGCGCGAGGCTTCCAGCGGTCGCTGTGCCGTCGGATGCGCGGTCGACAGCGGGTCGGACTTTCTCAGCAGGCATTCGTTTTCCTTACTTTGGGCTACGTGTGTTGACTGATAATCGTCGCGAGTCGTTGCCGGCTCGATGCCTGTATGTAACGAACTGAAGTCACACGGTCGGCGTCGTAAGTGCAAAACTGGCTGTTCCGGACGGATCGGAGAGCCGCGGATCCAAGTTAGTCCACTGTGCTCCGTGTCACGTTGTTTGTCAACGTACGTAGATGTAAAAACTCCCCCGTCCGAAGGCGGGGGAGTCGTGGTCTCGGCTGGGATCAGTACAGCTCGATGACCAATCTGCTCGACAAGGCGCGTGAGACGCACAGGGCGATCTGATTGCCCGTAGCTTTGTCTGCAGCCGACAAGCAGTTGTCTCGATGCTCCGGCACACCCTCGAGAACGCCGGACACGCACGATCCACAGATGCCTTCCTCGCACGATTTGAACACCTCGATGCCGTTCTCCTCCAGCACGGAGAGAATGGTTCGGTCGGCGGGAATCTCGAAGGATTCACCGGTATCCATTTCGACGGTGAACTCGGTGTCCCCCGAGGTGTCGATGTCGGAAGCGACGAAGTGTTCGATGTGAACGTTGTTCGGCCCCACGGTCGGTGTGAAGATGGATGCCACCGAATCCATGAAACCTTCCGGACCGCAGGTGTACACGGCCGAAGACGGGCGTGCCTCGCCGGTCAGCTCATCCAGAACTGCCTTCTGCTCTGCGCGGGTGATCCCGATGTGTAGGTGGACACGGTCGCGGAATTCGACCCGTTCCTCCAGCAATTCGAGGAACGCGGTGTGCTCCCGACTGTGTGAGAAGTAGTGAAGCTGAAAGTCCGCGCCACTGTCGTGCAGGTGATACGCCATACTGAGCAGGGGAGTGACGCCGATACCGGCGCCGATCAACAGATGGTGTTCGGCGTTCGCTGCCACTCCGATAAGGCTGCGCGGTTCACTGATCTCGAGAATGTCGCCTTCTCGAATGCTGTGCAGCGCTTCGGATCCGCCGCGAGATTCTACTTCCCGCTTCACCGCGATCAGCAGCGAATCCGGTTCGGTCGGCGGCCCGCACAACGAGTACTGCCGCAGCACACCCGTCGGACCCGTCACGTCGACGTGGGCACCGGCCTGATACGGGCCGAGGGTGCCTCCGCCGTCCCTGACGAGACGCAGGGAACGGATACTCGGAGTCTCGTCTACGATCTGCGCGACAACAACTTTGACACTGGTCACGGCGTTTCCTAACGCATGTAGAGTCCGCCGTTGGCGTCCCAGCACGCACCCGTGACCGACGCGGCCGCCGGGGACGCGAGCAGGGAGACCATTTCGGCGATGAATGCCGGATCGCCCAGACGACCGACAGGGATGGTGTGGGCAAACGACTCGAGATTGGCGTCGCCGACGATTTCCCGAACGATCGCGGAGTCCTGAGGCCCCGGTGACACCGCGTTCACGGTGACGCCCGATGGTGCCAGTTCGCGAGCGAAGACTTTCGTCAACGACATCACTGCGCCCTTGGCCGACGCGTAGTGCCCGCCGGTCGCCGTGCCGCCGTTCTGTCCCGCCAAGGAGGCCATGTTCACGATGCGGCCGTATTTGTTGGCGGCCATGTACTTCCCGAAGACCTGGCATGCGGTGAACGTGCCTTTGAATCCGACGGACATCACCGAGTCGAGTTCCTCGGCGGTGATGTCCATCAACGAACGAGCCTGTGTCTTCGCGGCATTGTTGACCAGTACCTCCACCGATCCGAAGTGGTCGACGACTCCGGCCAGAAGACCCTCCAGCGCAGACCTGTCACTGACATCGACTCGGTATCCGCGGACCGAGTCGGCGGAGCCGAGTTCGGCTGCCAACGAGTCCGCGGAGGCCAGGTCGATGTCTGCGATGGCGACCCGGTGACCGACGGAGTGAAGCTTGCGCACGATGAGTTCGCCGAGGCCGCTCGCGCCGCCGGTGACGACGGCAACCGGGGCGTTCACAACAGAAATCCGGCTGCGGGAACTGCGTCTTCGCTGTCGACGAGCCGAATCACTTTGAGAGCGATTCGGTCGGCACTTCCGTCCACGCCGAGTCGAATGCGGTACTCCACATCTCCGGCCCACAAGTCGTGCTTCCCGCGTTTGAACGCGACGATGATCTGCGCGGCGCGGAGATGAATCTCGTCGTCTCCCGAGGGTTGGACAACGAATCTGGATACAGTTCGGGTGGTGACGGCCGCGTCGACGGCCGCTATTGCATACCCCTCGGTCATCCTCACCACGCGCATGTCGCGCATACGCGCATCGTCGTAGACCATGTTCAGTCGATTGTCGAAGTCGTCCCCGGTCGAATCGATCGGGACGACGTACAGACCGTCTTCGGTGTACAGGTCTTTCCACGTCTGGTACTGCTTGCGATCGAGCAGATCGGCCTCACGCCAGATCAATTCGATCGCTCGCACAACTCGGGTGTCTGCGATGGACAACGTTTCGACGGCGGTGTCAGTCATGGCTCATCATCTCTTTCCACTGTGCGTAGGCTGCGCGCATGCCGGTCTCGTCGGTCACGTGCGAGGTAGGCCACCCCTCTGCGCTCGGTTTCTCCCGAGCGGCACCACGATTGACGAGAATCGGCATGTCGGGTGCACCCTGAGCGCCCCGTTGAACGCGATCCCATCCTTCGGCGTCGTCGGGCGTGCCGAAACCGAACGGACCCTGGAAATGCTCGTGTACTCGCAACCGAGCCCGGTTCACCGGATCCACCACCTCGGACGGTCCGTCCGGACCGATCGCCAGATGCTCGATGGTTGTCGCATCGACCGCGGTGGGCTCGAGCACGCGGAAGAACGCGGCCGACATGGAGACGTTGGGGAAAAGATTGAGGTTGAAGCCGGTGCCGTGCATGGCGCGGACGATTTTACGGATCGCCGCCTCGTCGAGACCCGCAGCGGACAATTCGGCGACGAGGTCGTCGAAACGCGCTTGAAGTGGTTCGGTTCCGTCGTCGGCATCGAGGTCGGAGTGCTCGGGCACCATCTGCATGACACTGTGGCCGTTGCCGAGGTCGTGGGTGACGGCTTCCGGGTTGGTCATGAAGGACATCATGTCTGCCGTTTCGGCATCGACAGATGCCATCCACGACCGATGCACGATGGGGAAATGGTAACCATCCGTTGTGTTCTCGAGCTGAATCTTCCAATTCCCGTTGAAACGGAACCGGTGCGTACCGAGAACCTTGATGGGGAATCCGCCGCCTTGCTTCATGAAGCGATCGATCCAGAGCTTGGCGTCACCGAGAAAGTCCTCCAGGGATTCGATGTCCTGGTTGAACGTCGCGAAAACCATCCCGCCGTACGATTCGGTGCGCAGCTTCTTCAGAGAGAGTTCGCCCTTTTCGATGACGCCCTCGTAACCTTCGGGGTACGGAATTCCGCGGAGCTGCCCGTCGAGACTGTACGACCACGCGTGGTAAGGGCAAGTGAAACCGTTTGCTACGCCGGTCTTCTGCTCGCAGATGCTGGCACCGCGATGCCTACACCGATTCAGCAGGGTGTTGATCTGGCCCTTGCGATTCTTGGTCACGATCACTGGCTGCAGGCCGACGTGAGTGGACTTGAAGCTGCCCGGCTTCGGCAGTTCCGATTCGTGAGCGACCCAGATCCAGGTGCTCTCGAAAATCTTGGTGATCTCCTCGTCGAACACGTCCGGGTCGGTGTAGATACGACCCGCGACACGATCGCCCATCACCAGATCGGACGCCGGGAACTTCGGTGCGGTCTCTTCGGTGTCGTGCACGGTCATCGATGTCTCCAAGGCTCTTACGTTGTCGAGGTTGTGAGTGGTGGCCACCGAATAGCGAAGCCGAGCAACGCCATTCGGTGGAGCATGAGTACGCGCTTTAGGTCAGTACGTGCGCGGAGTGAGTGCACGGCCGATGCGTGCTTCGATCTTGAGGTATTTCCACAGCTTCCAATCGCTGGAGCCCACCTGGATCGTGCGGAGGAAATTACATGCTTGCTTGACGGTGTCGTGCGAATCGACGTCGGCGAGCAGGTAGCACGTCCACGGCCACGAGTCCGAAGGGCCGACCATGGTGGAGTCGTCGTCGATATCGCCGATGAAGTCGACGCCGTCGAGACCCTTGATGCCGTCGGACAATGCGACGAACGCCGTCCAGACGTCACCGGTGGTGACTCCGGCCTCGGGGAGATCGAAGAAGTTCTGGTTGATGCCGATGCAGAACAGAACGCGGAGCGGTGTGGTGGTCATATTGTTCCTTCGAGGGTCACTTGAAACCGGGGACGGTGGGCGGCTGGCCCATGAACACTGCGCCGGCGGCGTCGAGGATCGCCGGGCCCAGGAAGGCGTGCTGCTGGGGAACGAGCGCATCGCCCGCCCACTGCTGGAGCGGATGCGATGCGTAAATGGCCCCGGTGCCGGAGATTTCGACGATCTTGGTGACCACCGACGCCGATGTCTTCGCGAGATGTCTCGACGCCAGCCTGAGGTGGGCGTTCTGGGCATCGGTGGGTTCGTCGCCCCGTACCACCGAATCCCACACCTCCTCGGAGACCTCGTAGAAGTACGCTCTAGCGGAGCGCAACGCGGCCTCGGCCTCGGCGACGGCAATGCGGTAGTACGGGCGGTCGGCGAGCTTCGGAGCTCCGGTGATGCCGGACTTTCCGGCACCGACCTGGACGGCGTAGTCCAGTGCACTACGAGCGACGCCGGCACCGACCACAGCGAGAACCTGTGCGGCGTAGGCGATTGTCGGGTAGCGGTACAGCGGCTCGTCGATGGTGGGCGCGCCTCCACGAATGAAGGTCCACTCGCGAGCGACCTCGACCTTGTTCACGACCAGGTCGAACGAACCGGTGCCGCGCATACCGACGACATCCCACTCCTGCACGATCTGCACATTTGTCGGTCGGAGTAGCGCCGTACGCGGTTTTCCTCCGGTATCACTGTCACCGGGAATCCCGACTCCGAGGATGTCCGCACCCATCGAGCCACTGGCGAACTTCCACCGACCGTCGATCAGGAATCCACGTTCTGTGGCGGCCGCCGGCTGCACCGGGAACAACCCGCCTGCGAATACGACATCCGGCCCGTCTGCGTACAGCTCGGCCTGGGTTTCCACCGGAAGAGCGGCCAGGTAAACCAGAGCGGAGCCGAAACTGGCGACCCAACCGGTGGATCCGTCGACTGCGGAGATGGCTTCGATCGTGCGAAGAAACTCTGCGGGGGGCCGAGGGTCACCGCCGAATCGTCTCGGCGTAGCCGATCGATAGACACCGAGATCCTTGAGCCGGGCGATGAAGTCCGGGGAAACGAAGCGCTGATCGCGAAACTCCGTCCGCCGCTGCGCCAGTTCGGCCAATACGTCGGCGAGGGTGGTCGTAGTCGCGGCGGGTGGGGCGTGCTGGGTGAGTGTCATGATCGTCTCCTTGCGTGAAAGCCGTGCGCATCTTTCGTTGGTTCGACCGTAATGCGAGTCACGTTCGGTCGAAATCGGTAATCAGTGCGGTGGACAGGGGGTGCGTCCATCAGTCGTATAGGTAATTCCTTCAGCGCCGGTACCGAAACGAGGTCATCTGCTGCCCCACGCGCATACCCTCGGGAAGATGGCCATGGACCCAGAGTTTCCGGAGTTGGTGCCTGCCGACTTCGTCGAGATGATGAACGCTGCACAGGTATGCGTACTCATCCACGACGGCGACACCAAGAGCATTCTGTGGGCCAACCCCGCCGCCTGCGCAATGTTGGAATTCGATCTCGACGAGATTCGCCCACTCAAGGCCAACGACATGAGCAGTTCCGCCCAGCAATACGACCGGGTGGTCGGTCGAGCCTGGTTGCAGGAAGCAGTCGAACACGGCGGCAGTCGCATCGAATGGCACTATCGGTCCAAGTCCGGTCGCGTCATCCCGACCGACGCAATTGCACGGAGAATCGAACTGGCCCAGGGCCCAGCGGTGATGGTGCAATTCCGAGACATCGAGAACGAACAGCGCACCGAACGTGCACTGCGTTTGACCACGACGTACGTCGACGCGTTGGCCAGAAATACGTCCACTATCGCCTTCGTTCTGGACGAGGCGGGCGCAATCGGATTCGCGACCGACACCGCCATGGAGCATCTCGGTATCGACCCGAGCGTCGAACCTCCGTCAGGGCGGTCCCTTGCGTCGTACGCATCGTTCCATGTCGCGGGCCGCAGAGCATCGTGGAGTCAGCTTGTGGTGGAAGCCAATCCGGTGGCCTCCGTTCGGCTGGAAGTCTCAGCGGGAGACAGGAAGACACTGTGGATGGACGGAAGCGTGGAGAGGCTGCAGGAGGACGAGACCAACGCCTATCTGATGTTGTTGCACGACGTGTCCGATCGGGTGCGCACTGAGGAGATGCGGGGTCTCGAACTGCAGCGGGAGAACTACCTTGCTCGCTACAACGCAATGGGCGACATGGCGATGGCCATCGCCCATGAGCTGGGGCAGCCACTCGCTGCCGCAGGCAACTTCCTGGCCGGGATCGAAACGATCCTGACCGGAGACGGTCCCCTCGACCCGAGAGTCGATTACGGGCTCGCGTCCGCCCACCGGCAAATTCACGGGCCGCAACGATCGTCGCCACTCTGCGGACGTTCGTGGGGCATCTCGAGCAGATCGATCAGACTGTCGATCTGAACACCGTTGTCGCCGAGTGTCTCTACTTCATCCGTCTCCGTGCCGAAAACCATTCCGTAAGAATCGAATTCGATCTTGCCGAAGAGCCGGTCGAAGTGCGCTGCGAACGGGTGTTGACCGGTCAGGTCATGATCAATCTCTGCTTCAACGCGATCGACGAGATGTCCCAGTGCGCACCACAGGACAGAACGATCACGCTCTCTACCGGAAGACGCGAGGACGGCGGCGCATTCTCGGTCACCGACAGGGGAAGGGGACTGCAGCGCAACCCCTTCGACGAATCCTTCACGACCAAGCAGTCGGGGAGCGGAATCGGTCTTGCGCTCAGTTACCGGATCATCACCCGGCAGCACGGCACTATTTGGTACACACCCGGGTCGGCCGGCGGCTCGGTTTTCGGGTTCGTACTGCCGAGCGTCGACGAGAAGGCCGCTTCGACCGGGATCGATGTGCAGCCGGTCTAGGGGAAATCTTCAGGCTCGGGAAGGAACTCTTCATTCCGGTTCGCCCGAGTAGCTCGTAACGTCGACCCATGATCTTCGGTTGCCGAGCACGCCGTGACTGTACTTATCCGAGGAAGTGACCTATGGACGACACACGCGAGCAGCTGACATTGATGTGTTACAACGACACTCACGGGTACGGATGGCGACACGTCGACCTGTTCATGCACGACCGTGACGGAAACGAGCTCAATTGGGTGCACTGGCAGGTAAAGGCGGACGGGCCCGATGCTGCGGATCTCGCGACTGCGCGCGCCGAACCTGCTCTCAGACGCGTCTCCGAATGGCGACATTCCGTCAGTGTCAGCGGCATGGATTATTGGAGCGCGGACGCCGTCTGGGGTGACGTGTGACCGGGCCGAGCGCACCGTTGTACCGGCCGTGGTCGCTCGCCGACGTCGTCGATGATCTGCATGCCGGTCGGACCACCATTGCGCAGGTATGGAGCCACTCCCAGTCTCGAATCGGCTCCAGCGAAGGCGATGTCGCGGCGTGGGTAGTGCACGCGCCCCCGGACGAAATCGCAGGGCATGTCGGCGTGCTCGGCGGAATACCCATGGGTGTCAAGGACATCATCGACGTTGCAGGGCTGCCGACCAAGTGCGGGACGCAGTTGTATGCGACTCGTGGGCCTGCCGATTCCGATGCAGCCGTCGTGCGAGCGTGGCGTAGTGCCGGTGCTGTACCTGCAGGTAAGACGGTCTCGACCGAGTTCGCGTTCTTCTCGCCGGGCCCGACCGGTAATCCTGCGGCGCCCTCGCACACTCCCGGCGGCTCGTCGAGCGGCTCGGCTGCGTCGGTTGCTGCAGGACAGGTGCCGCTGGCGCTCGGTTCCCAGACTGCCGGGTCGGTGACGAGGCCGGCTTCGTACTGCGGCGTCGCGGCGATGGTGATGACCCGGGGACGTCACTCGACCGCGGGTGTGACGGGGCTGAGCCAGAGTCTCGACAGTCACGGCATCTATACCGCGCAAGTACGCGATCTGGCCTGCGCGTGGTCTGCTTTTGCCGGCCAGGATGTTCTGCCGCCCGCTCGGCCACGCGTACTTCTCTGGAAGGCAACCGAACTCGGCGTCGTCGAGCATTCGATGACCCAGGCGGTCGAACGTGTCGGACGCACGATCGCGGCGAGTGGTGCGGAGGTCACGACATGCACGGTGGCCGAGGACATCGCCGACGCCACGGCGGCTCATGCGGTGGTGATGGCCTACGAGGCAGCACTGGAACGACGCGCACTGTTCGATGACATGGACCGGATCAGTGATCCGTTGGCAGCGCTGCTACGGCGCGGCGCCAGCACTACCACTGCGGACTACTACGCGGCCTGCGATGTCATCGCCGATTCGCGCGAGCGCATTGTGCGCCTGTTCGACGATATCGACGTGATAGTGGGACCAGCCGCACCGGGGCCGGCCCCGAAAGGCTTGGCTGCTACCGGCGACCCGGTGCTCAGCAGAGCATGGCAGGCCTGGGGTTTGCCTGTCGTCACAGTGCCCGGAATGACCGATGCACACGGGCTCCCACTCGGGATCCAGGTGATCGGTGCCCCGAACGCAGAGTCGACATTGCTGGCCGGAGCATCGTGGATTTCCCACACGATTGCAGCACAGGTCTCCGAATAAATCATTTACCTCAATGCTTCAAGAGCACAACAACTTCCACAACCACAGGAGGCGGCCATGACCGCAGTATCGAATTTCACAACCGACCTGTTCATCGACGGGGGATGGAGCGGCGGCGGGGCCGGAACATTCGAGTCCTTCGACCCGTCGACCGGTGACAAGCTTGCCGACATCGCCTCCGCAGATGCCGGCGATGTCGATCGCGCAGTAGCCGCTGCGCAGGCTGCTCTGACCGGATCCTGGGCGGCGGTTCCGCCTTCGCGCAAGGGGCAATTGCTCAACAGGCTGGCCGACCTGGTCGAACGGGACACCGAAATTCTCGCCCGTTTCGAGTCTCTCGACATGGGTGGCCTGTTCTTCCTCGGCAAGATGATGTTCGTTCCCAATCTTGTTGCCTCGCTGCGGTACTACGCAGGATGGGCAGACAAGATCAACGGGGAGACACTGCCCAACGACGGGTACATGGGTCGGCCGACATTCGCGTACACACGCCGCGAACCCGTCGGAGTGATCGCCGCGATCATCCCCTGGAACGCTCCCTTGATGATTCTGGGGTGGAAGCTCGCACCCGCACTGGCGACGGGCAACACAGTCATCGTCAAGCCTGCCGAGGATGCGTCCTTGTCGATCCTGCATCTCGCGCGGTTGGTCGAGGAAGCGGGATTCCCGGCCGGCGTCGTACAGGTCCTTCCCGGCCTCGGAGCGGTCACCGGTGAGGCGCTGACGACGCACCGGGGGATCGCCAAGGTGTCCTTCACCGGATCCACCGCAGTCGGTCGCCGCATCCTGGTGAACTCGGCAACGGACTTCAAGCGCACCACTCTCGAACTCGGTGGTAAATCGCCCCAGATCATCTTCGGCGACGCCGACCTCGAGTCCGCAGTGGGTGGTGCGGCCATGGGGTTGTTCACCAACTCCGGCGAGGTGTGTGCTGCGGGTACTCGTATCTTTGCGCACAGGTCCGTCTACGACGCGGTGGTGGAGGGCCTCGGCGCAGCCGCCAAGGCGCAAGTTCTCGGCAACCCCTTCGAAGAGTCCACGACCATGGGCCCTCTGGTGAACGCGAAACAGAAGGAACGCGTCCTCGGTTACATCGCGCAGGGCAAGTCCGAAGGGGCCCGCCTCGTCGAGGGAGGCATCGATGACGACCGTCGTGGTCACTTCGTCCGGCCGACGGTGTTCGCAGGTACCAACGATCTGACCATTGCCCGCGAAGAGATATTCGGCCCGGTGGGCGTCGTCGTTCCGTTCGACGACGACGCCGAGGCGGTCGCGCTCGCCAACGACAGCGAGTACGGCCTGGCTGCCACGCTGTGGACCAACGATCTGGGACGCGCACACAACGTCGCGGCCGTACTGCAGGCGGGTGCCGTGGCTGTCAACGGATGGTCACCTCTGGCACCGCAATTGCCCTGGGGCGGCGTCAAAGCCAGTGGCTTGGGACGAGAGCTCGGATACGAGGGGATTCTGGCCAACACCGAGGCGAAGACTGTCACGATCGTCCTGTGATGGACCGCGCCGAAGCCGCCGGCCTGTCGGTCGGCGGCTTTCGCTGTGGGCCGGACCGACCACCGCTAGGCTCGGAACTCATGGACACCCTGAAGCCCGCCGTCGTCCACGTGGTGGACGACGACGAAGACCTCAGGCAATCGCTCGTGTTTCTGCTGCAGAGTGTGGGGATCGACGCTCTGACTTACCCGACCGCTACGGCATTTCTCGAAGAAATGGACGCGGCCGAGCCTGGTGTCGTCATTGTCGACGTGAGGATGCCGGGCATGAGCGGATTCGAGCTTCAGGACGAGCTGATCCGACGCGATTATCCCGCTCCCATCATCTTCTGTTCGGCACACGGGGACATTCCGATGTCCGTACGTGCACTTCGTGCGGGTGCGGTGGATTTTCTGGAAAAGCCGTACGAGCCTCAGCGCATGCTCGAGGTCGTCCAGGAACAGTTGCGTTCGGCGGCCGGGGTATTCGACGAGCGTGCGGAGCGGGCGATGGTTCTTCGGCGACTCGAAGCGCTCACGCCGCGGGAGCGTGAAGTGTTGCGGCTCGTCGTGGAAGGGATGTCCAGTCAGCAGATCGCCCGTCGATTGGGCACCAGCGTGAAGACCGTCGACGTACATCGAGCCAGAATCAAGGCCAAGACCGAGGCGGAAAGTCTGGGCACACTGGTCCGGGACGTGCTGGCGTGGCGTGTGACGGTATGAGGGTAGTTCGCGTCTTGGCTCTCTCGGTCGCGAATTCTACGGAGCTCGGTCGTTACTGAACTGCTAAAGGTTTCCCGCCTACCTGTAAGCGCACGTCGGAATTAAGTTCGGTCTCATACCAATTCGGTTGTCCGTCGAATGCTCAGGAGATCGCCATGCCCAACGCAGTGGCAACAGAGGAAGCACAGCGAACGTTTCGGGAAGTGACAGGGCACTACCCGACCGGCGTGGCAGTGGTAACCGGCGTCGACCCCTCCGGAGAATTGCTGGCACTCGTCGTCGGTACATTCAGCTCCGTTTCGCTCGACCCCCCGTTGGTGTCGTTCATGCCGATGAAGACATCACGCACCTTCGCCAAGATGGAGGAGTGCTCGTCTCTGTGCATCAACATCGTCGGCGGTGATCAGGAACGAGAAGTGATGTCCATCGCGCGGCGTTGGGAGAACAAGTTCGACGGGATCGACTGGCACGAATCCCCGCACGGCAGCCCAGTTCTCACCGATGCCATCGGTTGGATGGATACGAAGATCTGGAAGACCGTCGATGCCGGAGATCATTGGATCGTACTGTGCGAGGTTCAGGACATGGCGATCACCAATCCGGTGTCACCGCTGATCTTCTTCCAGGGCGGATACGGCAGTTTCGTCTGTACCTCACTGCTGGCTCGCATGGACCACGAAATTCTCCCGGCGATTCACGCGGCCCACGCTGCTCGCTCCGAGGTAGAAGCACTCGCAGCCGACATCGGTTGCGAAGTGTCGGTTCTGACGGCAGTCAGTGCCGACGAGATGGCGACGGTTCTGTCGGCAACTGCACCAGGTGTGGACCGAGATGCCGCTCTGGCGCAACGGATTCCGATTGTCCCACCCATCGGCGACTCGTACG
Source organism: Rhodococcus sp. 1R11 (assembly GCF_004563845.1). NCBI lineage: Bacteria > Bacillati > Actinomycetota > Actinomycetes > Mycobacteriales > Nocardiaceae > Rhodococcus > Rhodococcus sp. 1R11. Next base: position 183,859 of record NZ_SPNG01000008.1, read on the forward strand.
TGTTCGACCTCCCCGAGGTCGAACAGAATCGATGGATCGACAAACTGAAGGGGGAGGACCAGGACACCCAGGTGCACCGTGATCGACTCGAGTTCATTCGTGAACACGGATACGGCATTTCGTTTCTGCCCGTCATCGGATCCGACGCATACTCGGGCATGCGTGAGGCTACGAAGCAGTACGAGTCCGGTCGGCTGACTCCGAGGCAGGAACGCGAGATTCGAGCAGAGATCGGCCGGACCTCCGTGGACTACCGACCGCAGACACTCGACGATCGCAGCGCATACAACGTCGGATCCGTTGTGCTCCCCGTACGAGACCCCTCGGGACGACATACGTTGACACTCAGACTCGCTCAGGTACCTCAGAACGCGTCGGGACGTCAGGTGGCAGCGTGGATCGAGAAGGCTCGTGGTGTCGTCTCCGTGCTCGAAACTGCCCCGGCGTCGACCGACTTTGCCAGTATGCCTGCCGACGCCAAGGTCGGCTTGTGACCGCGAGGTCGTAATACGCACGACGCCCAATGCCACGTTGCGCTTTGCCTCAGACAGCCGACAGTTCTTGATGGTCGGACGAGGCGGGGGTCGACAGCGAACCGAGTCCTGACAATGCCCCCGAGTCCCAGGTAGGTCGCCCTCCGAGCAGGGTGCCCAGGACGCCGATCTTCGAGATCTCGGAGGGATCGACGGCGGTCGGGTCGTGACTGAGGAACGCTAGGTCAGCCGCCATGCCAGGAACGATTCTTCCCTTGAACCCGGCGGACCCGGTGGCTGCAGCCGATCCAACCGTGTACGCGCGCAACGCCTGTAGTGCCGTCAATCGTTCGTCCGCGCCGTACATCACTCCCGATTCGGTGAGTCTTTCGACAAACGATTGGATGACTGTCAGGGGTGCGCCGTGCGCTACCGGGCGGTCGGAGCTGCCGGGGAGGACGAGGCCGGATGCCAGGAGGGATTGCGCGCGATACGACCAGTCGACGCGGCGAGGACCCAGAAGCTCTGCCATCCCGTCACCGAATGTTGCGATGAAATGTGGTTGGGGAACGACGACAGCGCCCAGTTCCGAGAGCTGTATCAATTGATCGGGGCGGATTACCCCACCGTGCTCTATTCGATTGGGAACTGTGCGACGCCCATCGCGCAGGTGAGCCTCTCGAATGGTCTCGATAGCCAGATCGACGGCCTCGTCGCCGATGGCGTGCAGCGCGAGGGACCACCCCGCAGCGTGAGCATCCAACGCTCGGCGACGCATGTCGGTCGGATCGCCCTGCATGTAGCCATGATTGTGGGGGCAGGTGTGGTAGCCCTCCGTCATAGCCGCGGTTGCGCCCAGCAACGATCCGTCCGTGAAAATCTTCGTCGGCCCGATGCGAAGCATGTTGTCGCCGAAGCCAGTTCGTATCCCGGTCGGCAGCCCGTGCTGTCGGGGTTCGTCGTCGTGTCCCCGGATATCCTGCAGCGCGTCGATGGTGATCATCGGCTGCATTCGGGTGTGAAGTCTGCCCGCGTCGTACGCGTTCTGATACGCCGAGAACTCGATCGGGCTGTTGCCGATCCACCCGCCGGCGATTCCCGCATCGGTGATGCTCGTCAGGCCCTCGGTCGCGTAGTGCCCCGTAGCGCGGTCGAGCGCCCGCTCTATGTCGTCGGATCTGTACGGCAGAACAAGATCCTGAACGAGCCGCATCGCATTCTCCTCGAGCAGACCGGTGGGCCTGCCGTCGGCGTCGCGAATTATGTCGCCACCACTCTGAGTGGGTGTGTCACCGTGCAGGATTGTGTCCAGCACAACCGAATTGACGACGCACGCATGGCCGGATCGGTTCTTGATCCACAACTTACGGCCCTGGGTAACCCGATCGAGTACATCGATACGGGGCACGCCCCCGAGCCTCATCGCATCGAATCCGGCCGCGACGATCCATCCGTCGAGCGCAACACCGGAAGCGGCGTGTTCGATGGCCTCGTAGATGTCGTCGAACGTCCGTGCCGCAGACAGATCGACCTCGTCCAACGAAAGTCCGAACCACACGCTGTGCGCGTGAACGTCGTTGAATCCCGGTGTAACCGTGGCCTGTCCGACGTCGACGGTAGTACGGGCGGTGCACCCGTCCAGGTCGGAATCGAGCCCGACGACGAGCCCACGATCGATTCCGATCCGCGTCGCGAACGGACGCGAATCGTCCATGGTGAGGGCTTGAGCGCCGGTCAGAATCGTGTCGATCTTCATTGTTTCCTCTGCGGTGTGGAATGCGGCACCCCGGGTGCGTGAACCGATCCGATTCGGGTCAACAGATCGACGAACTTCTCGAACGGAGCGGCAGTCGATCGAAGTGACAGCCAGGCAATGTGTGGCGTCACGACGGCGTCGGTCGCGTCCAACAGTCCGTGCGGTCGCCCCGGTGGCTCGACCGTGAGAACGTCGAGTGCGGCACCCGCGAGATGGCCGGAACGGAGTGATTCCGCCAGAGCACTCTCGTCGATCAGCCCACCCCGTGACACGTTCACGAGGTATGCGCCTCGCTTCATCGATCGCAGGACACCGGCGTCGACGGCGGTCCTCGTCGATTCGTCGAGTGGGACGTGCAGTGACAGCACGTCACTCGTGGTGATCAACTCGTGCCAGTCGACTCGGCGAACGCCGTCCGACAGGGGGCGATCCGATCTCGTATGAACTACCACGTCCATCCCCAATGCGCAGGCACGGCGGGCGACTGCGCGTCCGATCGCCCCATAACCCCACAGGCCCAGCGTCGTGTGGTCTATTCGGCGCGGAGGTACCGGCCCGGGTGCCCACACGCCGGTGCGCACAGAACGATCGAACTGGGTGATCCGACGAATCGACCCCAATACGAGCGCGATCGTATGATCGGCCACTTCCTCGGTGCAGTAGCCCGGGTTGTTCTCCACATCGACTCCGGCCCGCTGGGCAGCCTCCACATCGATGTGATCCGTACCTGCGGAGGTCGTGATGAGGAACTTCAGGTCCGGTAGGTCCGCGAGTTGCCGAGTGCCGATCGACCCGACCTCCGGGTTGACGGCCAAGGCCACAATCCCAGGGCCCGAGGGAATGTCGGACGAGACGGCAAAGTCCCAACCGTCCGGAACCTTCGATTCGTCGACATCGATGGATCCTGAATCGGCCAGCACTGCCCGTGGCTTCCGAATCGTCCCGATCACTGACAGTAATCTGGGTAGAGACGATCGACCATGCGCTGCAGCGCATTCCATGCCAGATCCCAATTGTCACTGTTGTCGCGGTCGCCCTCGGTTGCTGCGGCTGCGTTGTTCAGCACCATGTGTCGCTCTCCTGGTCCAGTACTTGGGTGGCGGCGTGCAGATCGCTTCGCAGTCGAACGTGCCGGATCGATCCGGAATGCGAGGGCGGTCATTGCCTCGAATGGGGCGTTGGTGGTTGCCGGAACGATCCGGCTTCAAGAGAGTCGCAAATCACAGCGATGCTGTCAACCCTTGCTCGCGTCGGCCTACGTCGTGCAGGCGGCGTCGTACGTGTCTTCGGGCGACAGTGATAACTTGTGTCGGTGGCCCGTGTGACTAGAACTCTGGTCGAGTTGGCAACAGAATTGGGTCTGTCCAAGACGACGGTGGCCGACGCCCTGCGCGGTTCCGGGCGGGTATCGGAAGCGACCCGCGCGCGAGTGCGACAGGCGGCATTGGAGTCCGGCTACGTCTCGAACAAGAGTGCGCGGCAGTTGCGTACCCGTACTTCCGAGACGATCGGTTTGTACATAGCTCCTGATGTCCGAAACATGCCGTTCTACATGCCTTTCGCATTCGGGGTGACCGAGGCGGCATCGACCCGCGAGCACGACGTCACCTTGATTGCGAGGTCCTCCGCATCGACGACGGAGTCATGGGATCATCTGGACGGTGCCATCGTCATCGATACGACTGCTCAGGACTCGGTAGTCGCCTCTCTGGTGCACTCGAACATACCCGTTGTGTCGGCGGGTCGCGTGGATGGCATTGTGGCAGAGCGCTTTTCCGCAGTGATCGAGATCGAGCACGCGCGAGCGTGTGCCGACGCACTCGACATACTGTGGGACCGAGGTGTTCGCCGCCCCGCGTTGGTGGCACCGGACGCCCGAGGCGTTCATTCGTGGGCTCAGCTGCTGCGCGACGGCTATCAGCAGTGGTGCTCGGAACACGGGGTCGAGCCGTTCGTCGTCAGCTTGCCGCCGTTTCCGACCAACCGACAGCTCGAGATCGAATTCGATCGCTTCATATCCGATCCCTCGATCGACGCTGTGTTCTTCGGATGGAGGGAAATCGCGGACCGCGGGTTGATATTCTTCGATCGAAGTGAAACCTCCGGACGATCTCGGATTCGAGTAGCGACAGCGACGAGTAACCCGACGATCGGGCCTCTGCACAGCTTCGACGTCGAGGTCGACCTTCGTCCGCACGAATTCGGAAGAGCGGCCGCTGATCTTCTCCTGTCACATGTGGCCGAGCCCGGGTTCTCGACCACCCACGTTTTTCACCGGGCCGAGGTCGTCTCCGCACCGATCTGAACCGGCCGACCGAGATCTTCGTTTCGGCGTTCGTCATGGTCACGCGTTCGGACGGCCGTTGGTGTCACCAGCCCTCGGTGAGTACACGATCGAGCATGTCGGCGTAGTGATCGGCACCCGCCATGTCGATGCACAACGGCGGCTTGGTCTTCAGAATGTTCTTGCGTTCACCGGTCGGTTGGATGAGGACGCCGAGTTCGAGCATCCGGTCGCAGATGGCGAGTGTCTCCTCGGGCGCTGCTTCGAGGCTGTCGTGATCGCGAATCATCTCCACTCCGATGTAGAGACCCGAGCCGTGCACGGTTCCGATCAGCGGGTGACGGGTGGCAAGTTCCCGGAGCCGGGAAATCAGGTGCGTACCAGGCTGGCGCGGTACTAGATTCCCAAGCGTTACATCCTCGTCGACGAGATCCGCGCAACCCGACGGGCAAGATTCGTAAGAACGTTCTGCGGGAACAGTATTCGGGTGTCACGCTCGCGTCGACTCGACCGTCGTGATCCCGCCACATGCCGGTATTCGGCAGTGATCAACCCACGTCGAGTGCCTCGTCGATCGTTCGTCCCACTGCAGCGGCACCGGTCGGGGTCATGATGGTGCCGGCGTGATCGAGTCCAGGCATCGGAACGACGGAAGTCAGGTCGAGCGCATCGATGTCCTCGGGCGAGTACATCGGTGCCGAGCTCGAGCCAACGCTCCACTGCGCGTGCAGGAATCGGATCGGCATTGCCAGTTCTCGGAACCGTGACGCGCCGAAGAACACGTCCGTGGCGTCCGCGACGACCGCAGCGGACGACAATCGCACCGATCCGTCGACCAGGTCGTGTTCGGCGTACGTCCGGAGGAGCGGATCGGCTGGGTCGAGCATCGGTAGTGACGTCGACACCAGAAATTCGACGTATTCGTCGACGGCGTCGAAGTGCTGCTGAGTTCGAGCAATCCGGTCTGCGAACACAGCCCCTACGGACTCCCGAGTGAGGCCGGCAGGCGGGGCCACCGGCACGCCTCCGTCGACGAGAACGAGACTCTTCACTCTGGCCGAATACCGGGCCGCGAACTCGACGGCCACGAATCCACCCATGGACATTCCACACACGTGCGCGGCGTCGAGTCCCAGGGCATCCATGACGGCGTCGAGGTCGTCTGCGTGCCGACTCAACGAGGATGGTCCCGTCACGTTCACGCTGTCACCTCTGCCGCGCAGATCCGGTGCGACGAGGGTCAGGTGCGGCGACTCCGCCCGCAGCCAGCCCCACAGCATGCGTTGGCTGGAAACGCCGTGCACCACGAGGACCGGCTCGCTGGTGCCGGTGTGTGTTTCGACGACGACGTCTCCGCCGGATACCGGTACTCGATCGATGCTCATGGTTGCGACAGTATGGGAAGTCGGCTCGATAGGGGATGGATTCCCCGCCCACTGCATTGCTCGAAATGTGGATGATTCGTCTGTATCGCGTGTGAGTCTCGAGATGCTTCGGTGGGGACTACTCGGACGATGCAGCTCATGGCTGCGAGATCGCTGACGGACGTCCGTGGACGGGTGAATCACGGAAGTAGCTCGGTAGGGGTCGGCGAGCCGAGGAGATGCTCGCGAAGGAATCGAGTCGACAGTGCCGACCAGTGTTCTGCATTGCCCATCGCGCAGTGGTCGTCCTGGGCGTACAGCACCAATTGGGCATGCGGTGCGCCGATGGCGAGTTCGATCGAGTCGCGGGTACTGGCCAACGTGTCCTCGGCCCCGTTGATCACGAGCAGCGGAATATCGATGTCGCGGTAGCGGTCCCGCAACGACAGTGTCGATATCTTGCGCATCAGGTCCGCAGTTCCGGTCGCACCGAGCGTGCGGACCAGAGTCGACACCATCACCTCGGGCATCCCGATCGAGTTGAGCGCACCGAAACTCCGATGAGTCAACGGCCCGTTGGACACGGCCACCTTCACACGTGAATCCGATGCGGCCATACGCGCGGACCAGTAAGCGCCGAAGCTGAAGCCCATCATGCCTATTCGCTCGGCGTCGACGCGCCCGTCGGCCGCGAGGAAGTCGATCACCGCCGAGTACACCGCTTCGGACGCGGCAGTCATGGGGTTGTCGTACGAGTACGTTCCTGGCATCTCCATGACGAATGTGCCCAGGCCTGCGTCTCGTTGTGCCAACAGGGGCAATAGCGTCTCGGCGATCGTGCCCTCGAGGCCGTTCGTGACCAGAACCGTCGGCACCTGCTTCGGTCCCGACGGCAACGCGAGAATGCCGTGTACTCGGTCGGTAGTACCGGGTATGTCGATATCGACCACGTCGACGATGTCCCCCATGGTCGGTGCGAGAGCCAGCAGTAGTGCTTCCGCCAACCGAGCCGACCTCAGATATGCGGCGAGTCGTCGCGGTGTCCCGCCCGGCCACGCAGCGACGAAGTAGTAGACCAACGCCTTGATCAACCCGTCGATCGCGACCGCTGCGTCGGAGGCCTCAGGATGCTCGTCGACGAATCGTTCCGTCGCGCGGGGGTCGGCGACCGTTCCACGATCGGCAAGGATGCCGGCTGCTGGGGCGAGTGCTGTACCCAGCTCGGACAGCATCGCGTCGTCGCGGGTACCGAGCAGGCGACGACTCACGGGTGCGCCCAGTCGGGACAACGCTGTGTCGGCGCGTTCGAGGTGCTCAGCGGCGAAATTCGACCAGTAAGGAGCCCACAGTCCGTCCTCGAAGGAGCGGCACTGCGCCAGCTGGGCTCGGAATACGGCGTCGGGAATGCCGCCGAGATGGGTGAAGCGGTCCACGAACAAACGCGGTAGAAAAGGCGCGACACCGCGGCTGTGAGCGGATTGTTCGGTGGTGTGTGTCAACGCTCGGACGCTGACCGCCGCCCGTTGTCCCCATTCGATCAACGTTGCCATCGCGTGTGTTCCCCGTCCCTTCGCGCAGATAATTCTGCTTTGAGGCACCGTAGGTTGCCTGATGTCCAAAAGCAAGAACGTCTGCTTTAACCTGGGTGCGTGAACGAGGCAGCCGTGAACCACGAAAAGCGTCGTCGGCCCGGCGGCCGCGCCGCCAAGGTGACCGAGGCTGTCCACCGGGCTGTGCTCGACGTCGTCCTGGAGATCGGGGTCGAGAAGGTCGGCATTCCGGATATCAGTCGTAGGTCGGGAGTGCAGGACAGTACGATCTACCGGCGGTGGGGAACGCGAGAGAATTTGGTTCTCGACGTTCTCCTCACCGCCAGTGAGCGCACGCTGCAGATACCTGACACGGGCGCTCTTCGGGGCGACTTGACCGCGTTCGCAACCGCGCTCGACGGATATCTGAAAACTGCCGTCGGGCAAGGACTTCTTCGCGTTTTTTCCTCGATCGTCGACTCACCCGACACCGCCGACGCGCGTAATGCATTCTGGCGGCATCGGTTTCAGACTGTCGCGGCAATATTCGACCGCGCTGCGGAACGGTCCGAAACCACTACCGATGTCGATGCCCGCACCGCGATCGAAATACTGGTCGCCCCGATCCACTTTCGCCATCTGCTGACCCGGCAGCCATGTGACCCCGAATTCGTAGATAGCCTGGTGACTGCCGTGATGGCTTACTGCGGAGCAGCGTCGTGAGCGGCGCTGGTTCGAGGGTCTCAACTCGGTCCGAAACGCTCCGTACGGATGTTCGCTGCCGAGTGACCCCGCTCCACCAACATGTCGGCCACGGTGTCGACGAAGCTCGTGGGGCCACAGATGTAGCATCGCGGCTCGAACTCCGCCGGCCATCCGTGAGCATCGATGTCTTCCAACGTGATTCGACCGAGTGGCCGTGCGTTGCCGGCCGGAGCACGCCGCGTATGGATCATGGTGACGTCCACTCCCGCCGGAGGGTGAGCCCACTCGTCCGCGAAGTAGACCTCGGCGGGTTCGCGCACCGAGTACAGCACCCGAAAAGGCACTCGTCCGCCCGTCGCGGACGCCTGTGCGCGAACCATGGCGCGGAGCGGAACAATGCCGGAACCGCCACCCACCAACAGGATCGGGGGAGACGGGGTCTCCGACGGTTGGGACGGGCGCCAGACGAACCATCGACCCACAGGCCCGCGGAGTTCGATGCGATCACCGATCTCGACGGACTCGACCAAGTAGGGCGACACCTCGCCGTCCGTGACGTTCTGGACCGAAATCTCGATACGCGACGTGCCGTCCGGTGCCGACGCCAGAGAGTAGCTGCGCTGCGCGCTGTAGCCGTCCTCGGCGGTGAGCTTGACGTCCACATGCTGCCCGGCGAGATGGCCGGGCCAACCGTCGACGTCGAGAACAAGGGTGGACGCGGTGGGTGTCTCACGCCGCACGGCCGCAACCGTGGCAACGAGCCAGGGTTTCGCCCCGGCCGTCACGGCCACGTCAGTCGCCCTGGTAGCGCTGCTCGCGCCAGGGGTCTCCGTAGTCGTGGTACCCACCGCGTTCCCAGAAGCCCTGTTCGTTCTCCAGGGTCAGCTCGATGCGTGAGACCCACTTCGCCGATTTCCAGAAGTACAGATGCGGAACGAGAAGCCTTGCGGGACCTCCGTGTTCGCGAGCCAGAGGAGCGCCGTCGAACTCGGTGACCAGCCAGGCCTTCCCGTCCTCGAGATCCTCGAGGGGGAGGTTGGTGGTGTAACCGTCGAAGCCGTGCACCACGACGTACCCGGCCTCGGTGTCGAGACCGTCCAGCAGAACGTCCAGGCTCACGCCGCGCCAGGTGGTGTCGAGCTTCGACCATTTGGTGACACAGTGGATGTCGACGGTCGGAGTCTCCTGCGGCAGTGCGGCGAATTCGTCCCACGTCCAACTACGCGTGTCGCCACGTTCGGTGGTGACCGAGAACGACCACGTGTCGGTCGCGACCACGGGCGCAGGCCCGATCGCGAGTACGGGGAAGTCCTTGGTCAGATACTGACCGGGGGGAGTGCGCCCGTCGTCGCCCCGTCGTCGGCCCACGAAGCCCTTCGAGATCAGTGCCATGGTGAAGAATTGTGCGCTCGTTGTCAGGAGTCTGACAAGTCGGGTGACGGTATCGGCTACCTGCGATTCGGCGGGAGCGCGTGGGATCGATGCGGAGTTCGCCGTGCTTCGTACCGGTACGGTCGAGCTGTGGACACTTCTATCGTCGACGCACCACGAGGTGCAGCATGAGTATTTCCGCCGGCGACCGTGTATTTCTGGCGCGTGCCGTGGATCTGGCGGCAGTCGCAGTGAGTACGGGCAACGATCCGTTCGGTTCGGTGCTGGTGTCGGGCAGCGGTGAAGTGCTTGCGGAGGACCGCAATCGCGTCGGCGATCGACACGATCCCACTCAGCACCCCGAGATCGCCCTGTCACGATGGGCTGCGACCAATCTGAACCCCAGTGAGCGTCGAGTGTCAACGGTGTACACCTCCGGTGAGCACTGTGCGATGTGCGCGGCGAGCCACGGAATCGTCGGGCTCGGACGTATCGTCTACGCCACCTCGACAGCTCAATTGCTCACGTGGCTCGAAGAATTCGGTGCTCCGCCGCTCACGATCACGCCGCTCTCGGTTACGCAGGTGGTGCCGGGAGCGCTGGTGGACGGGCCGGTCGCCGAGTTCAGCGACGCTGTCCGCGATTTGCACAGGCAACGTCACACGTCCACGGAGTAGCGAGGATGAGCAAGATCGTCGAAGACCCGCGTTCGAGGACATCGACAACGGCACTCGTCGCGACCGGCGGCATCACTGTGGCACTTGCGTGGCTCGAGTGTCTGCTGATTCGTCAGCAGCTCGCGGTGGGATTGTGGGTCACCGTTGTGGCCGTCGTGGCCACCTGTCTTGTCTCGTTCGATGCCAGAAAGCATGTTGCCGTAGGGGCCTCGCTCGGTGCCGTGACCGTGGTCGCTCAGGTCGCCTGGTTGGTGACGGACTTTCACTCGCTGTGGGTCGTGACCGCAATCGCGGCAACTGCGCTCGGGTTCTTTCTGCTCGGATCGGCGTGGGCAGGCTCCTCGGGTAACCCTCGTAGGGCGACTGCTGCTGTACCGGCCGGCCTCGCTGCAGTGATTGCGATGGTGGTTTCCGCACTGATGATCACCACAGCCGCCAGTCCGGCACCGCTGGTCCGATCACTGCAGGCGTTGGGGCACAGCAATTCCTTCGAGCCTGCCGCGCCGACTGCGATGTCGGATTCGAATGGGGCAAGTCGTACCAGTGATATCGAATACGGTTCGTCGCTTCCCAATTCGTTTCTCGACATCTACATCGCCGACAACGATCCGTCGGTCAGCCGTCCTACGTACGTCATGGTGCACGGTGGGGGATGGATAGCGGGGGACAAGGCCGACGGTGATTCCGAATCCGTCACGAACAGCCCGTATTTCGCATCGGGAGCGGGTCCGGTACTCGACGCCGGTTACAACCTGGTGTCGGTGAACTACGCGTTCGCACCGCAATACCGTTTCCCCACACAGACGATCCAGCTGGGTGAGGCGCTGCAGTTCTTGAACACGAACGCTGACCGGTACGGCCTGGACATGAGCCGCGTCGTACTCGCCGGAAGCAGCGCGGGTGGTCAGATCGTGGGTAGCTACGCCAATGTTCAGACCAACCCCGATTACGCGCAGGCGTTGGGCATCGAAGCGACGATGAATCGAAGCGCTCTGAAGGCCTTGGTGTTCGACAGTGCAGTCCTCGACGTGGGGAGGGCCGGCTCGCCACAATCTCCGAGCCCGTCGAACGGCTTCCTGTACGACATCGGTGCACGCAGCTACGTCGACACCACCGATGCTGCTTGGCTGGCACGTGCAAACGTCACGGAGAACGCCACGTCCGACTTCCCACCGAGCTTCATCGCCGACGGCAACACCGGCACCTTCCCCGATCAGGCTGCCGAACTGAGCGCGAAGCTGGACAGAATGGGCGTTGCCAATCGCTTGAATCTGTACAGCAAGAACGAGGCGGCCCTCCCGCATGCGTTCATGACCACGGGCTCGCAGTGGACCGACGAGTACAACCGCACGAAGATCGAGTTCCTACGTGGCAGTGTGAGGTGAAGCAGTTGTTCGACACAACACAAGGGAGCATGCGGTGGCCATCGAACTGGTGAATGTAGGGATTGCCGTCCGAGACATCGAGGCCACGATCACGTTCTTCACCGACCTCGGGCTCACCGTGCTCGGCCGTGACACGGTGCGGGGGGAGTGGGCCGACACCGCCGTCGGGCTCGATGGAAACCACGCCAAGATCGCAGTACTGCAAACCCCGGACGGGTCGGGGCAGATCGAACTGTTCGAGTACATCCACCCCGACGCCATCGAAACCTCGCCCACCCTGCCCAACGATATCGGCATGCATCGCATCGCCTTCTCGGTAGACGACATCGATGACGCCCTCGCGATCGCAGCGCGTCACGGCTACCACCCGCTCCGCGGTGTTGCCAATTACGAAGGCGTATACAAACTTACGTACATTCGCGGTCCCAGCGGCATAATCCTGATGCTCGCACAGTCACTCGCGTCTCCGGCAGGTGCACCGGACGAATAGTTGTCGGCCTCGACGAGAATCGGTCGCTCGATTCGCGGCTACTGCACTGGCAGCCGCGTCTGGCCGACGGAACCGGAAACGGCGGCCAACCGCAGTTTCGTTTCGTCTTCCGATCCGGGGGCGGCAGTCATGACGACGATCTTGAGCTCCGCGTCGCCGTCGGTGAGCACGTCGCAGTCGACGGTGATCGGCCCGACCGTCGGATGGTGGACCACTTTGTGATCCTCGCGATGTGAACCGACGGTACCGAACGACCACAGTGACTCGAATTCGGAACTGCTGGTGCGTAATTCTTCGATCAGCCCGCTGAGTCTCGAGTCGTGGGGAAACCGCCCGGTCGCCCGCCGAAGGTCGGATACGACGGCTGCGCGGACCGATTCTTCGCCGCCGGACGACGTCACCGGCCAGGCGGACATTCCGGGTGTGTCCGTGCCGAGGGGGAAACAGTCACGCGCGAAGTTCCTCTTGGAGGGTGAGACGGCCGACGGATCACCGACGAGCGCGGCCCACTGTCGGTTCCACCACAGCAGTTGCCAGTCGGCGGCGAACACCGCGACTGCGCCGTCGCCGAGCCGGCCCACAACCCGCCTCACTCCGGGCGGAATGTGGTCGGAGACAGTCCCGTCGGCCGGCGGAATATGACCGGCCAAGCGGTAGAGGTGGTCTCGCTCGGGAAGAGTCAGCTGAAGAGCCCGCGCCAAGGACGACACCACCTGCACCGACGGAGTCTTCGCGCGTCCCTGTTCGAGCCGCACGACGTAATCCACGGAAATGCCCGCGAGATCGGCGAGGTCCTCGCGCCGGAGCCCGGCGGCCCGTCGAGAGTGTCCGGTCGGTAGTCCGGCAGCGTCGGGTGAGAGTCGATCACGCCACGATCTGATCGTCGCGCCGAGTCCGTCCGTTGTCCAGGTCACGGAACCATTGTCGCCCTGCGGGCGGGTGTGAGGGTGGTACCGGTTTTCCTACCGTCGAAGCGTGCCTGGAACACCTACCCGGCGACGTGGACACTGGGTGCATGACCATCACATTCATCACCGGAGCAAACAAGGGACTCGGTTACGAAACCGCGCGACGACTGATCGATCACGGCCACACCGTGATCCTCGGAGCACGTGACGCCGAGCGGGGTAGGACTGCTGCAGCAGCACTGGGTGCTCGGTTCGTGCAGATCGACGTCACCGATGCCGAATCCGTCGCATCGGCAGCTGCGGACGTACAACGGCAGGAGGGGGTTGTCGACGTGCTGATCAACAACGCGGGAATCGCTGGGCCGCACACTGCCGTCGACGAGTTGACCGCCGAGGATGTCCAGTCGGTGCTCGACGTCAACGTTCTCGGAATCGTCCGTACCACTGCTGCATTCCTTCCTCTGCTTCGCGGTTCCAGCGATCCCGTCATCGTCAACGTCAGCAGTGGGATGGGTTCTTTCGCGGCGACTCACGATCGGTCTCGCGTCGAATCCAGCGTGGTTGCTCCGGCCTACACTGCATCGAAGTCGGCTGTCACGATGCTGACGACGCAGTATGCCAAGGGCCTGAGCGACATTCGCATCAATGCCGCCGATCCGGGCTACACCGCAACCGAATTCAACGGCAACAGCGGTCCGCAGACTGTCACCGAGGGGACCGACGCCATCGTGCAGCTCGCGACCGAAGGGCCTGGCCACGGTTCCGGGCGGTTCATCGACCGGCACGGCGCAGTGGGTTGGTGAGGCGATTGTCGGCGATTGCAACGGGTAGGCGGTTCTCCCGCGCCGCGATCGCTACGAGTGCACGGAATCCGGCGTCCGGGTGACGTAGCCTGTCGGGCTCAGGCAGTTCACGGGTGTTCGGACGACAGCGCCCACCGATGTGCCACCGTAGGAAAGGAGAAGAACGATGAGCATAAAACCTCCACTTCTGCTGCTGCACGGAGTGACGATGTCGGCTCGAGCGTGGGAGACCGTTGCACCGTTGCTGGAGAGGAACTACGACCTCGTCGTCCCGACCGCAGCGGGCCACCGCGGTGGACGTCGACTCGAGCACGCAAGCATCGGCGCTTTGACCGATGTGACAGAGCAGCTGCTCGATGATCGTGGTCTGGACACCGTGCACATCGCGGGCAATTCGATGGGAGGGTGGATGGGCATCGAGCTCGCTCGCAGAGGCCGGGCCCGTTCGGTGTGCGCGCTCTCGCCCGCCGGTTTCTGGGAGCCCGACGCCGATCCGGGTAAGAGTCGGGCGACGTTGATCCGAACCAAGAAGCTGGCCGACGTCACCAGCTCACTGATGCCGCCGCTGATGCGGTTCGGGTTCGTCCGCCAGCTCGCCATGCGTGATATTGCGTTGCGCGGCAAGCAGATGACGCACCAGCAGGCCGCCGGCTCGTTCGAAGACCTCGTCGGTTGCGATGCGGCTCACGACCTACTGAACACCCGCGAGAGCGTGGCACCGTTCACCGAGATGCCGTGCCCTGTCACCGTGGCGTGGTCGAGTGAAGACCGCATCTTCCCGCCCGAACATTTCGTCCCAGCGGCCCGTCAGCGGCTACCGGGGGCGCATTTCGTCACGCTGGCAGATGTCGGACATGTGCCGATGATCGACAATGCGGCACTGGTGGCGAAGACGATCGAGCAGTCCATCGTCGGTTGTTGACAACAAGAATCAGATCGTCGGCTCCAGAGCATCGGCGAGCATGTGCATCGCTGCGGTGGTGGAAAGCGAACGCACGCTTGCCCTGTCACCGGGCAGTCGAAGTGTCCGGGTAAAGGTCGGCTGATCGCGGACGGCAATTGCGAAGCACACGGTGCCGACGGGTTTGAGTTCGGTGCCACCGCCGGGGCCGGCGATGCCACTGGTCGAGACAGCGATGTCGACGCCCACCCGGTTCAACGCGCCTTCCGCCATCAGCGCAGCCACCGGTTCGCTCACGGCTCCGTGCCGGTCGATGACCTCGGCCGGAACACCGAGAAGTTCTGTCTTCGCCTCGTTTGCGTACGAGACCACCGCGCCGATCACATATGCCGACGACCCGGCCCGGTCGGTGAGACGCGCAGCGATCATGCCGCCCGTGCACGATTCCGCAGTTGCGATGCGACGGCCCGCCAAACGACTCGCCACGATGTCGTCGATAGTGGAACCGTCGGTCGAAAAGACTTGTGAGCCATAGTGTTCGTCGATGAGTGCTGCGACGTCGGAGTATGCGGCCGCCGCTGATTCTGCATAGCGCGTCACCATTTCGAGTTCACCGAGGCGGAGGCAGGTGGTGATCTCGAGGTCGCTGAATCCCGCTACTTCGCGCTCTGCTGTTCGTAAGGTCGCTGCGAGGTCTGCCTCCGACAGACCGTATGCGCGGATGGTGTCCTGACGGACGGCCGTGCTGCGAGCCAACACCCGCGCGACCGGCGCTGTGTGCACAGCTTCGGGCCACATGGCCTGTAGCTCGCGCGGTGGGCCCGGCAGGATCAGAACGACAGGCAGCATCCCGGAGTCACTCGCGGGTATCGCGACGCCGGGTGCAGTTCCGGTCGGTGAAATGGACTGTGCGCCTTCTGGAACCAAGGCCTGCTTGCGGATGCCCGCGAGAAGGGGCTCCGAATCGGGCGAGGAACTCAGGCGGCTCCGCCACCGCTGAACGATAGTGTTGATGCGCTCCTCGAGTTCGACGTCGAGCCGAAGTTCTCGACCGTACAACGCGGCCACGGTTGCGACCGTGAGATCGTCGGCGGTCGGCCCCAACCCGCCAGTGGTGACGATGAGATCCATACGCTGATCGGCGAGAAAGCGAAGTTGTGCGGTGAGATCATCGGGCCGATCTCCGCACACGGTGATGTGAGCGACGTCGACGCCCAGTTCCAAGAGCTGTTGGGCTACCCATGGGCCGTTCCTGTCGGAGACCCGACCCGAAAGAACCTCGGTTCCCGTGACCACAACACCTGCTCGCACTGACATCCTTCGACTTTACTGTCCCCGGGTTCGAGTGGACCCGCGACGGTGGTTCGGTCGACACCGAATCCGGGGCCGCGGTGAGTTTCCGCACCGACGGCAGTCGATACCGGCGACACCGTGCATCTCGAACATCGGAGAACATCATGACCACGACGACCACATCTGCAACCACATCACGCAACGCAGCGCGAGTCGGCTGGGTCCTCACCGGCCTGCTGGCGTTGTTTCTGATCTTCGACAGCGTCGGCAAACTGCTGAATGTGCAGCAGGTGAAAGACGCGACGGTGGAGTTGGGGTTGCGCGACGAGATGACGCCCGTCATCGGCGTCGTACTTCTGGTGTGCTTGGTTCTGTACCTGGTGCCGCGCACCGCATTCCTGGGTGCAGTTCTCCTGACCGGCTATCTCGGTGGTGCCGTTCTCACCAACTGGCGGGTCGACAAGCCGCTCTTCAGCACAGTCCTGTTCGCGGTCTACGTCGGGATTCTCGCGTGGGGTGCGCTGTACCTACGGGATCCGAAGGTGCGTCAGGTCATGCCGATCGTGCGGTAGTCAGACGCGGGCGGGCAGTTCTACTCAGGTCGGGTTGCCCGAGTCGTCGCACGGAACCGGATGACCGTCGTCGATGAACTGCAACGTCACGCTCATTTCGGTGGGTTGAATACTCCCCGACCAATCCGAGTAGGGGTGGTCGAGAAACGCGACCACAACCAGGGCGGAGGCCACGAGCGCCGACACGAACGCGATCGGAACAGCTTGTACGACGGCGGATTCACGACGATCCGCTTGAACGCACATGTACGAGAGAATTGCCGACGCCCCGATTCCCAGCACGATCCACAACGGAAAAGGAACCGACGGTGTTGCTTCGGCCAGCCGATCGCGGCGGCCGTCGCGGCGCTCGGCCTGCTGGTCGAACCACTGTCCGTATGCCGCTTCCTGCGACGAACCCTGCGGTGTGGTGGCAGCGAAATCTTCGGCCATGGTGTCGACCCAGTGATTGACCGCCGGTGACGTTTCACTTCGCGACATTGCGGACCACTCGTCCGAGACGACCGCGCGGCCGTAGCAGATGAGGCCGCCGTGCAACCGTTCGCCGTCGTGTCCCTCGAGGACGTCGGCCACATTGTGCAATTCGGTCACGGCAACAGCCTCGACGCTGGCTCCGTTGCTCGCGCGTTGATAACTCTGCAGCGCAAAGAAGATGGTGAAAGCCAACAGCACGGAGAACATCGTGCCGATCACCGTCAACGCGCCGGCCGCCCGAGTGCTGTCGATGAACCAACCGGGGTCCGGTGCCCGGGTACGCGCAGCAAGTTTGGCGGTCACGGCCACGACCACGACGAGGACGACGATCAGACCCAGAATCCAGCTCGACACTGGGCAACTCTAGGTGAGTCCGCGACACCGCGACGGATATTCGCATACTCGTCGTGCGTGGGAAACGGCAGCTGTCCGAACACCAATCTGCTCCGCCACCTGCCGCCGCATCCTAGAGTTGGGCTCCAGCGCGCGAGACCGGCCGACCGAACGCCAGAAATGATGCACAGCAGCCAGTCCCGATCACGTCGACCGAGGAGTCGTATCATTCGATGAAGAAGTCCGTATTCGGCGTGATGATCGCTACCGCCCTCCTGATGACCGGATGTACCGATTCCGGACCCGACTCCGATGCCACACCCACATCCGAATCGGCCCCCTATCCCGATGGCCCCGTCACCATGACGGCTGGAGCCGATCCCGGCAGCGGCTTCGATCTCACCATCCGGTCGGTCGTCGATGCACTGCAGAAGGAGAAGATCGTCGAAACAGCTCTCCCGGTGCAGAATCGACCCGGCGGCAGTGGAGTCGACTATCTGGCCACGATGGTAGAAGACCACCGCGGCACAAACGATCAGCTTGCGGTGACATCGTTGTCGATGATGGTGAACCAGGTCAGCGGGCTGTCCGAATACGGCTACGACGACGTCACGATGATCGCCCGCCTGATGTCCGAGTACTACGTCGTCGTGACGCGTCCGGGCGGTCCTCTCGCCGACCTCTCTTCAGTCATCGCGGCAATAGCGTCCGACCCGTCGCGCGTGGTGGTCGGTGCGGCGCACGACGACGAGTTGCCGTTCGGCCTCCTGGTCTCGGCAGGCGGAGGCGACCCGTCCGAGGTCCGGTACGTCACCCAGGAGGGTGGCCGCGCACAGAGCACGGCACTTCTGGGTGGCGAGATCGACGTGGCCATCGGCGGTGTCAGCGAATTCGTCGACGAGCTGTCGTCCGGAAACCTCACGGGGATCGGAATTCTTGCCGATACTCGTATCCCCGGTCTCGACATTCCGACGGCGAGGGAGCTGGGATTGGATGTGACACTGTCTAATTGGCGGGGAATCTACGGGCCCCCGGATATGCCGACCGACGCCGTCGAGTACTGGCAGACCGCGCTGGGCACGATGGTGGAGACACCCACCTGGAAGCAGATCGCAGAGCGCAGCAAGTTCACGACGACGTTCATGATCGGCGACGAGTTCGACAAATTCCTGGCCGATACCCAGAAGGATGTGGAGACCGGACTGCAACAGGCACCGCGCTGAACGAATCCGATCGTGTGTTGTTCAGGACATCGAATTCAGACCTGACGTGACAGGACCTTCCAACACGGAGCCGTCGGCAGCGAAGCGCGAACCGTGCAATGGGCAGTCCCAGGACTTCTCTGCGTCGTTCCACGCCACGATGCCGCCGAGGTGCGGGCACACCGCAGACACCCGGTGGGTGACGCCGTCGACGGTGCAGACAGCCTTCGGTGTGATGCCGGGCTCGACGTGGCCCTGACCCTCGACCAGTGGGGTTTTCGAGCCCCCGGTGATCGGCTTCACCCATCCTTTCGTCATGTTCAGTCCCACATTGGCATTGATACGGATCGCGTCGACGATGCCGGTGAGTTGGCGAAGATTCCAGCTGTCATACGCGCCGGCCCAGTCGGTTCGACCACCGAACGCCCGCTGGGCAAGGACGAGCGCGGATGCTGCGGCGTTCGTCATTCCCCATTTGTCGTAACCGGTGGCGACCCAGATGCGATCGTCGCCGGGCAGCAGTGGTCCGGCGTACGGCAGCGCGTCGATCGATCCGTAGTCCTGCGCAGACCATCTGTATCGTCGTCGGGCTCCGGGGAAATTCTCTTCGGTCCATTCGTTTAGGTCGTGCACCTGGGCCTGCGGAGAAGACTCGCGCCCGACGACGTGGTCGTTCCCGCCGATGAGGAGCAGATCGCCGGTCGGGGTCGGCGCATACCGGATGGACCGGCTGGGGGAGTCGGCCGAGAGGTACATCCCGCGTGGAACGTCGCCGTCGATCTCGTACGCGGCGGCGTACGACCGCATCGGTTCCATGCGAGCGAAGAATGCGCCACGGTCGAGAATGGGTGTGCCAGTGGCCAAGACGACCCGGGACCCGCGGAGTCGGCCCTGATCCGTCGTGACGTCGACGTGCCGAAGTCTCCGTCTCACACCGAGTGCTCGGGTGCCCTCGGTGATGTCCGCACCCGCGTTCGAGGCGTCCTCGGCCAAGGCGATGAGGGCGTCCATCGGATCGAATTGAGCTTGGTCGGGCACGGACACGGCACCGGCAATGTCGAAGGGAAGTTCGGTGCCGGTGCCGTAGGAGGCGTTCAACCCGGCACCGAGAGCGACGCGCAATTCGTCGCGAACGGCGGTGAGACCGGATTTGGTCGTGGCGTACGTGTACGCCGTCTCGCGTTGGACGGCAATGCCCCGCTCCGCGCAGTAGTCGAGCAGCCACTGCTGCCCAGCAGTGTTGCCCTGCACGTAGCGCCGCACCTGCTGCTGCGCATGTTTCGACGCTATGGACGACAGCTTCGTACCCTGCAGCACACTGATCTTGGCCGTCGTGTTTCCCGATGCGACAGCGCCGATCGTTCGGGCTTCGAGCACCGCGACGCGATCTCCGGCGCGAGCGAAAAGCAGGGCGGTGACCAAACCTGTGAGTCCGGCCCCGATGACCACGGTGTCGTACTTCTGTGCGAAATCGATGGCGCGGTAAGGCCGGCGGTCGGGTCGATCGAGCCAGAGCGAGTTGGGCGGCATACAACCGAGTTCCCGCCGTCGTCGTCGCGAAACCCGGGAAATATGGAAAGACGCGCCGTCGTCAGTGAGCGATGTCGTCCGGGGGACGCGCAAGAGCGACGCGATTGCGACCGTTGCGTTTCGCGCGATACAAAGCCTCGTCGGCGGCGGCGAGTGTTCGGTCGAACCTGGTGTGGGTGGAGCGTGGATCCACGTGTGGCAGTGCGGCACCGACGCTGACGGTGATCGGGATGTCGTCTGCGTCGTTGTGGACGGCGTGCCGAAGGCGCTCGGCGAACTCCCCGAGCGTCGGCGTCGGATCCGGGACGAGGACGACGAACTCGTCGCCGCCCAGTCGTGAGACCGTCGCGTATCGACCGGCGCTGATGGTCAATCGCATTGCCGTCAGCCTCAATACGACGTCGCCCGCGGAGTGGCCGTGGTGGTCGTTGACGGCTTTGAAGTGGTCGATATCGATCAGTACAAGAGCCGGGTGAACGGGGCCGTCAGCGGTGCCGACTGCTCCGGCTTCCAGGCCCCGCCGGTTCAAGACTCCGGTCAAAGGGTCGGTCATCGCGTCTGACAGATGAACCCGAGACGAGTGCAACACCGCTCGTGAGAACGCCGACAGCAGCGTGACCGCGCCGTTGATCACCATGATGGCCACCACGACTCGCAGGATGACCGATACGGAGTCGGTAGGGGTTGTCGCCAATGCCGACGCTCCGAGTACGAGCACGTACACAGTGCTCCATGCGACGTGAAACCAGAGCACCTTCGGCCGAGCGAAGTGCGCGGCGTACGCACCGACCAGTGCGAGAAGCATCGCACCTTGAAGCGCTGCAAGAGGATCAGAGTAGGTTGCCGTCCCCACGGTGACACCGAGTTCGCAATACACGACGAACCAGTTGTTGACGGGTGCGCGGCGAGACCACCGGTCCATTCCGAATTCGGCTTTGCTCATGATCCGGGCGACGGGAATGGTGCTGATGCACACGGCGTAGGTCAGTACGGTGCCGAGTCCTTGGGTGGGGCCGTCCTGCGTGAACGTGGTGCCGATGCCGAGTAACCCGAACAGCAGTGTCTGAACGACAACCCCCGTCCGCAGCAGCGGGTCGGGTGTCTCGTCTTTCGTACGCAGGCCGGCCGGCCTATCGGTGGCCGCAGGTCTTGCCTGCGATTCCCGATGTCTACCCACCGAGATCGTCTCGTGTCATGTCCGATCGCCAGCGCAGACTGGCGCGGACTGCCTCGCCGACGCTGTCGGTGAGGTCGGCGGCGAATTGCTCGGAATGGAGAATCGAAGGTGCTCGTTCCGGTATCGGCAACCGGTCCGTTTCGATTTTCGGTGAGTGCCCATCGATGCCCAACCGAAAGGCCCTGTCCGGAGTCATCCGAGTGGAGGGTAAGCGTTCGGCGCTCGGCGGAACCGCCGAGCAGTCGATGGTGAGCAGCAACCGATCCGGGCGCGCGAACGTCTGCTTGTCGGCAAGCGCGACATACAGTCCGTCGTTCGCCTCGGCTCGTGTCGCCAGTCGCGCGACGACCCGTCGAATGCGCTGCTGGCACTGCGTCCGGTCCGAGGAAACGACCAGTTCGGCACCCGGTACGGAAGACCGTGTTCTGCACGCCAACTGTGTCAAGGACGTCCACGTGGCGTCGTCGTTCTCACCGAAATATGTTCGCAACAGCCAAAGTTCGGAGCTGCTCGCGCCGTCGGGCATGGTGATCCAATCCGAGAACTGTGGGGTACACCGAACGTGCGGTCAGCGGAGGGGACAGCCCGGAGCTGCAGAGGCACTGTGTCGGCGAGGAAAGCCAGTTGATCTCGGATCACCGAGGAGAACAACGGCTCCACGTAGGGGTCGAAATGACCGCCTACGTAGGTGCGAACCGTCGCACCGCGAACTTTCGCCGCGGCGCGTTGCGCGACGGACGCCGGGGTCACCGTGTCTTCGGACACAATCTGCACCAGAGTGGGGCAGTCGATCCGCGACATCGTCTTTCCGGGGGAGTAGCGCCAGATCTTCAGAAGGATTCGTGCAGCGACGGTTTCGGGGTAGTCGCCGTCGGACAGTCCGGACTCGAGGACTAGACGGTCACGCCCCTTCATCGCGTCGGGCGAGACCATCACGGCGCGTTGGCCGGGTAGTCCTACGCTGTCGACGTAGCGCGGTGATCGCCCGAGGACAGCGCGGACACTGTCGGAGATGGCGGCCGGTGCCAGCCGCACAGCTTGTCGCAACCCGGTTGCACGAACAGCGGCAATGCCGTCGATGTGGGGAACCTGGGCGATGACGGCTGCGAATCGAACCCCGTTGCTCGCCAACGTCAATACGTGCCCACCGGCGAACGACGTCCCCCACGCGACGACCCGATTGTCGTCGACTCCGTTCAACGAGCGCGCGAAGTCGACTGCGTTTCGCCAGTCGGTGAGCTGTTCGTTCACGTTCAACAGCTGGCGCGGTTCGCCCTCGCTGTCCCCGAAGAACCGGTAGTCGAAGACGCACACCACGTAACCGGCGGCGACGAAACGCTCCGCGTAGGCGTACAGGCGCATGGCTCGGGGACTGCCGAACCCGTGGGCCATGACAATCACCGGCAGACGGTCGGAGGCCGGGCTGCGTGGCCGGAAAACCGTAGTAGCGCAACGAACTCCGTTCGAGTGAAATGACGTCTCGGTACGGGTGAAACCGGTGTGGTCGTCGGTGATCATGCGATCGTTCCTCTGTTCCGCAAAGACTGTATGGATCGAAACTCGTTACTTGAAGGGATTGAGTGTCCTGCCGAGGTAGTACCCGATACGTGTCGGAATCGGTTTGGCTGCAACAGCAGTCGCTTTGTTGACCAACCCAGGCACGCACACCGGAGTGCCGTTTTCGACCGCGCGCCATCCCTCGCGAACGACGTCTTCGGGGTTCTGCCACAGGATCGAGGGGAGCTTGGAAGTGGCCGCCTCCCTGGTTCCCATGACGTCGTGGAACTCGCTGTGCGTGAAGCCCGGGCAGAGCGCGGTGACGTGAATGCCGTGGGGACGCAGCTCCATGTCGAGTGACTGCGACATGTCGAGTACGTAGGACTTGATGCCGGTGTACAGCAGGCTGGCCGCGGGGGGAAGCAGGGCCGCCAGCGAGGACAGGTTGACGATGCGACCGTATCCTCGCTCTTTCATGCCGGGGACAGTGAGGTGAGCGAGTTCGGTCACGGCGGTGACCATCACCTGTATCTCGGCGGCCAGCGACTCGAAGGGGGGCGTCCGCGAACTGCGAATTTCCGGACATTCCGGCGTTGTTGACGAGTATGTCGACTTCGACTCCCAGGGTCCGCGTACGTTCCATGATCGCGCGGGGCGCGTCGCGGTCGGCCAGGTCCGCGGCCACCACGTCGCACCGCACTCCATGGCGAGCGGTGAGCTCGTCTGCCAGTGCAGTCAACCGATCCTCGCGACGAGCGACCAGAACGAGGTTGTGTCCCTCGGCGGCGAGGTGACGGGCGAAGGCCGCGCCGATTCCCGCGGATGCGCCGGTGATCAGGGCTGTGCGTCCGGAACTGGGCATCTCTCGGGCCTCCATCTCTTGAACGGTCATCAAGAACGGTATCAGTGTCTTGAATGGCATTCAAGATAGACTTTGGGGCATGCCCAAGAACCGCGGACTGCACGACAGGGAGACCAAGCGAGACGACATCGTCGCGGCTGCCCGTGAGATGTTCGTGTCCGACGGTTTCGACCGCGCATCGATCAGCCGGCTCGCCAAAGCTGTCGGGATCACCCCGAACACCGTGTACTGGTACTTCGACGACAAGGACGACATCCTGGTCGCAGTACTGACCGTCATCGCGGCCGAAGATGCGGCCGACTATCTGACCGTCGCGGATCGATCATTGGCCGACCGTTTGGTCTGGCTCGTGGAGCGGCTGCAGAGAGTGGGCCCTCTGGTGTCGACAGTGCACGACCGTGTCGCCAAGTCGGCTGCAATCGAGAACTGGCACAACGGTTTCCATTACTTTGCGGAATCGTTGTTCGCTGCTGATATCGAGAAGGCGGGACTGTCCGGGTCCGAAGCCGATGCGATGCTGCGGATCGGAACGTTCGTCGTGGAGGGGTTGCTGACGCACGCCCCGGCTCCGGAGGTCGTCCGTTCGGTGATCGATCGATTGGTCGCGACCATACCGCCTGTTTCTCGTACCAGCTCTACCGAATGACTTTGGTGCGCTGCGGATCTCGTGGTCAGTCGGTCAGCAGCCCGATCTCGGCAACAGTCAGGTCGGTCCGCGGGTCCCGCCACACGGCCGTTCCGTCGCGCACCACCGGCAGGAGCAGTCGCTTCTCCTGGATCGGCCACTGGATGAACGGGTAATAGCCTGCAAGTTCGCCCTGCACCGAGTCGGCAACGACGACCGTTGCCTCGGCGAGCGTGTCATCGATGTGCAACGCGCCGAACGAAAAGCCCCGGAACTGCTCGAGGGCGGGCGTCCGGTGATGCAGGGCGGGTTCGAGTCCGACATGGCAGTCCCCGGTTTCCATCAGTGCGATCGTCCATTCCGACCGCTCGATGTGCTCTTCGCTGCCGTGCTTGCGGCAGTACAGATCCCGCCCCACGGCACCGCACGCGTCGACGAGCTGAGTGGGTGCGCCGTGACCGGAGTCCGGGACGAACGGAAGGCGCCACTCCTCGACGCATTCGAAAGCCTGCCATTCCATCGCTTCAGGCTGGCATACGAGCGTGCTGGGGCGATACCGAATTATGTTCGGCCGCCCCGCAGACCCGCGGCCCAGAAACCCGGTGCTCCCCTTCGAAGAACAGTAGGTGAGATGAGCCGCTGACGTCCGTGGATCAGACCGTCAACAGGGATTTGACTGCGAGCAGGTCCACCTGACGGATGGTCGGCGGCTCGGCCAGAAGCTCCTGCTGACGTTCTCGAAGTGACTTCACGATGCTGCCGTGGAGGTGGTCCTGTCGGCCGTCCTCGTCGGGGAACGTGTCGTAGATCGCGAACGTGTTCTCGCTCAACTTGATTGCGTACCAGGTTGTGGTGCCCGGTTCGTCGAGCGCGTGGGCATGCATCTCGGTGAGCCAGTTTTCCAGGGCGTCTGCTGTGTCGGGCTTGGCCGTGAGGGTGACCAGGAGGCCGACATTGCGGGGTGCGACGCGAATGGTCGTCGGCGGGGCCGGGCGGGGACCTGTCGTCGCGGCGGGCCGAAAGGCTGCACCGGGATGGTCGTCGCGCAGACGCGGTTGCCCCAGTACCAATTCTCGCAGGGAGGTGGCCTCGGTGCGGTTGGTGTCGGGAATCAATCCGCGGCGACGGAGTTCTGGGGTGATCAATTCACCGAAGTCGCGGAACGTTTCGAAGTTGGTGACGCGCGCAATGTTGAAGCCGTCGACGTCGGCGATCTCGATCCACTCCTCGAAGTGATCGACGATCGTCTTCGGTGAGCCCACGATGCTGGCACTCATTCCGCCCACGCACAGCCACTCCGCCAGTTTGCGTGGTGTCCAGACCAATTCGCTGTCGACCCGAGTGAGCATGTCGCTGAACGCGCGGATGCCGTCGCCTCGGAACTGATCCAACGGCTTGTCGGGGTCGGCTCCCGAGAGATCGACCCCGGTCCAGCCGCCCCACAGTGCCAGAGCGGCGTCGACCTGAGCGTGCTTCTGAACCTGCAGCAGCTTCTCGTGCGCGAGTTCGTCGGTCTCGGCGACGATCGGAGTGAGCATCATGATGATCTTCAGGCTCCGCGGATCGCGTCCCTGCTCGGCGGCCAACATGCGGTACTGGTCGACGATGGGGCGAACATCGTGGGGGTTGACTCCGACGAGGAAGACGGCCTCGGCGTGCTTGGCAGCGAACTTGCGCCCCCGGGCCGACGCCCCGGCCTGGAACAGGAACGGCGTGCGTTGCGGGGACGGTTCGCCAAGATGCGCACCGGGAACGGTGAAGTACTTACCGGCATGGTCGATGTCGTGCACCTTGGACGGCTCGGTGTAGACGCCACGAGCGCGGTCGCGCACCACGGCGTCCTCTTCCCACGAGCCCTCCCACAGCTTGTAGCAGACCTCCATGAACTCGTCGGCGATCTCGTACCGTTCGTCGTGCGAGATCTGCTGCGTCAGGCCGAGATTGACTGCTGCGCTCTGCTGGTAGGACGTCACGACGTTCCACGCGACGCGGCCTTTGGTGAGGTGATCGAGTGTCGTCATGGTCTTGGCGAACTTGTACGGCAGTTCGTACGTGGACGAGACCGTCGCACCGTAACTCAGCGTCTTCGTCGCCGCGGCCATGGCCGAGATCGTCAACAGCGGATCGGCCACAGGAGCCTGCGCAGCGGTACGCAGTGCGGCGTCTCGGTTGCCGCCGTACACGTCGTAGAACCCCAGGACGTCGGCCAGGAAGAGGATGTCGAAACCTGCTGCTTCCAGCGTCTGCGCCAATTCCACCCAGTACTCGATATCGGTGTAGCGGTGGGTCTGGTCATCGGCGTCGGTCCACATGCCGGGGTTCTGGTGCACCACGCACGCCATGTCGAAAGCACTCAGTACCAGCTGCTTACGTGTGGTGTCGGGCCCTGCGTTCATGTTCGGCTCTTTCGATCAGCGGGTCGGAAAACTGGGGTGAACCTGCTGCTCATCGCAGGTCGGTCGACATCAGACCTTGGCGGCGAGCACATCGAACGACTGCACCGACGGCGCGTGCGCGAGCAGATCGTCGGACAGTCGGGTGAGCACCGGATGGCCGTCCTGGCCGAGGGGCACCTTGCTTTCGGACGAACCGAAGATTCCGAACTCGGTGTTGGTGATTCGATACGCGTACCACGTCGCGGTCTGCGGATCCCGCGCCACCGATCCGAGCGCTTCGCCCAGGATCGCGGCGACCTCGTCCTGCTTTCCCTCACGTGCGACCAGGTGGATCAGAGTTCCGTTGTTGAGCGCCATGCGGTGCGACTGTCCTCACTGTTGGGCGGACCGACGTCCACCACGAATCGAGCATCGTTACCGAAGCTAACCCGTCCCATTCCTCGCAGCGACGGTTCGAATCACCCTGATTCGAAGCCTGGCCAACGGGCACCGAGCGTGCGAGAGCGGATGGTGGCCTAATCTCGAGGTCGATGCGAATAGCGGTGGTGGAGGACGACGACGGCGTCGGCGACGCGTTGGTGGACGCGCTGACCGAGGTGGGGCACGACCCTGTCCGGATGCGCCGCGGTGCCGACCTGCTGCTCGGGTACCACGGCATGGGTGTCGTTCTCCTCGATCTCGGCCTGCCCGACATGGACGGCCTCGAGGCGCTTCGTAAGCTGCGAACCCTGAGTTCGGTGCCCGTGGTGGTACTGACCGCGCGGGACGACGAGCGGTCGGTGGTCCGAGCTCTGCGCGCGGGCGCGGACGACTACGTCGTCAAGCCCGCTCGGTTGGGGGAGTTGCACGCGAGGCTGGAAGTGGCGGCGCGGCGTCGGAGCGCCACGAGTGATGCGGCGGTGGATCGGCTCGAGTTGGGCGACGTGGTCGTCGATCTGGTCGGGCGCAGTGTCGAAGTCGACGGGCGCGACATCGGGCTGACCACCAAAGAGTTCGACCTGCTCGCGCATCTGGCGACTCGACGAGGTGAAGCGGTGAGCCGCGAACAGCTGATGGATGCGATCTGGGGCGATGCGTACGTGGCGATCTCACGATCGCTCGATGTGCACATGACGACGTTGCGTGCGAAGCTCGGCCGACCCGGGACCATCGCCACGATCCGCGGCTTCGGCTACCGCTGGGACAGCTGACGTGCGGCGCCGGGTTCTCGTGGTGCTGATGGTCTACTCCGCCGTCGTCGTTCTCGCGCTCTCGATTCCGCTGGGATTGTTGCTGGGTCGCGAACGCGCCCAACGATTCGGTGAGAATCGAGCTGCCGCTGCAACGTACTTCGCGGAACTGAGCTCCCGGGAGGACGAGTCGGGTGATTCTCGAATCCGAGAGTCGGTGCAGCGCTACGACGATCTGTACGGCGAGGGGATCGTGGTGGTCGACCGCACCGGAGCGGTGCGTGCAGCATCGGGTCTGGATACGACGCGCACGGACGTGCAACAGGCGGTGGCGGGTGCCTTGCGCAATCAACGCGGTGGCCTTCCGTCGAGTGTGACACCGTGGTCGCCGTCGTCGGTACTGGTGGCGGCACCGGTCGGTGGGGGAACGCAAGTCGACGGTGCCGTCGTGATCGCAGCCTCCACCGACGCGGCCCGCAGGGACGTCGCGGTCGGTTGGGCGGTGATCGCCGCCGGTGCACTGCTGATCCTGGCCACGGTGGCGCTGATCGCTGCTGCATTGTCGCGCTGGGTCGTTCGTCCACTGACGTCGTTGTCGGCGCGAGTCCAATCGTTCGGCGACGCCTTCCACGATCGCCGGCCACTCGACGACGCGCCACGTATCGAGTCGGACGCACACGTCGGTCCACCCGAGGTCCGAGCACTCTCGCGTGCGTTCGACGCAATGGCAGACGATGTGGAGAACGCGACCGCTGCGCAGCGTCGTCTGGTGGCCGACACCGCTCACGCATTGCGTAACCCGTTGGCGGCATTACGGATTCGACTGGACGTGTTGGGAATGCGGGTGCCCGAGTCGATGACCGAAGCGCACCAGCGAACGACACTGGAGGTCGATCGGCTCGACTCCGTCGTCGAGGATCTTCTGGTTCTCGCTGCTGCCGAGACGCCGGTTCTGCATCGCAAGACCGCGTGCGACGTGCTGTTCGTGCTCACCGACAGAGTCCGATTCTGGTCGAGCACACTGACAGTGGCCGGGTTGACCGTCCGTATCGCGGATCCCGACGCGGGAGCCGATCACACTGCTGCGGTGCCGGAGGAGGACCTGGTGCGCATGCTCGACGCGATCCTGAGCAACGCGACCAAGTATGCCGGTTCGGGAGCGAATGTCGACATCGATTGTCGAGTCGGCGACGATCACGTCGCGGTGTCGATCGCCGATACCGGCCCGGGTGTATCCGCTGCCGAATTGCCGATGATCGCAGACCGGTTCTTTCGGGCATCGAGTGCTCACGGGGCCGGAACGGGGCTCGGCCTGGCAATAGTCGCGGCCCTGATCGAGCGCGTGGGCGGGCGCCTCGAGGTCGACGCTTATCGACCGTCCGGTTTGATCGTCCGATTGTTGCTCCCACGTCACGGTTCGAGCGGCTCCCTGTCCTAAGGGAGTGTTAGGAAACTCGAAACAGCTTGGTTCTGGCTGTGCCGGGGGTCACAGTAGAAGGACTTCGGTTGCCGTCATGCGTTCGGCGACCCACCCGAAAGCTCTTTGTGGAAGGACCTGCCCATGGCCAACGAGGCCACTTCGACCGCTGGTTCGTCTCGTGCGAACCCGCCGGTCTCGTCTCCCGCAGCCACCCGTCGCGCCGTCTACAACACACTGCGTGGGTCGTCGGGCAATCTCGTCGAGTGGTACGACGTGTACGTCTACACCGTCTTCGCGACGTATTTCGAGAATCAGTTCTTCGATTCGGCGGACAAGAATTCGACCATCTACGTCTACGGGATCTTCGCGGTCACGTTCCTGATGCGTCCGGTCGGTTCGTGGTTCTTCGGACGCTACGCAGACCGCAACGGTCGCCGAGCCGCACTGACATTCAGCGTCTCGCTGATGGCGGCCTGCTCGATGGTCATTGCGTTCACCCCCGGCCGAGAGAGCATCGGTGTGTGGGCCGCAGTCATTCTGATCCTCTGCCGTCTGGTGCAGGGCTTCGCCACCGGTGGTGAGTACGGGGCATCGGCGACGTACATGTCCGAGGCCGCCACTCGTGAGCGTCGCGGATTCTTCTCCTCGTTCCAGTACGTCACGCTGATCGGCGGCCACGTTCTGGCGCAGGTCACGTTGCTGCTCATGCAGGTCTTCTTCGAGCGGGAGCAGATCGAGGACTTCGGTTGGCGCATAGCGTTCTTCATCGGTGGCGTCGCCGCGGTGGTCGTCTTCTGGCTGCGCCGCAGCATGGACGAGTCGTTGACCAAGGATCAGCTCGAGGCAGTTCGTAGCGGCGCCGACCAGGCGTCCGGATCTCTCAAGGAGTTGGTCGGCAAGCACTGGCGCGCTCTGGTGATCTGTTTCATGGTGACCGCCGGTGGCACCATCGCGTTCTACACCTACAGCGTCAACGCACCTTCGATGATCAAAGCAGCGTACGAAGACCGCGGAATGACCGGAACCTGGATCAACCTGTTCGGGCTGATCTTCCTGATGTTGCTCCAGCCCATCGGCGGGTTGATCAGCGACAAGGTCGGTCGCAAGCCGCTGCTCGTCTTCTTCGGCATCGGCGGCGTGCTCTACACCTACGTGCTCATCACGTACCTGCCGTCGGCGACGTCGGTGGTGCAGTCCTTGGCGCTGGTCTGCGTCGGCTACGTCATCCTCACCGGCTACACCTCGATCAACGCGATCGTCAAAGCCGAATTGTTCCCCTCGCACATCCGCGCATTGGGAGTCGGCCTCGGTTACGCGCTGGCGAACTCCGCGTTCGGCGGTACCGCTCCGTTGATCTACCAGGCAGCGAAGAACGGTGGGCACGTCGGGTGGTTCATTCTGTACGTGACCGTCGTCATCGGCATCTCGCTCCTGGTGTACATCTTCGTGCTGCGGAACAAGACCGAGACCGTCCTCGACAGGGAGCAGGGCAAGGCCTTCGCGTGACCCGTGACGACTTACAGTGAGTGACATGCTCCGGCCCGCTGCGTTGTTCTCACGAAGAACAGCTCTGCGGGCCGGTGTCGTTTCGCTGACCGCGGTGGTCATGGGAGCCTGCGCGTCGGACCCGCCGATGCAACTGCACCTGGCGGCGGGCGAGGTGGGCGGCTTCTTCTGGGAGTTCTCCGGCCTGTTGTCCGACGCGGCTGCCGGACTGTCGGAGGTCGAGGTCGTGCCGCTCACGACATCCGGGTCCCTCGACAACCTCGACGCGTTGATCTCCGGTCGCGCCGAACTGGCAATGACGCTGATCGACGCCGCATACAGCCACCCGAGTACCGACCTGGCGGCGGTCGGATGCGTCTACGAGAACTATTTCCAGGTTGCGGTGCGGGCCGATTCGACCATCGTGGCCGCGAGTGATCTGCGGGGCCGACGAGTGAGTACCGGCGCGCCCGGATCGGGGGCGACGGTTCTCTCGCATCGGATCCTCGACGCGGCCGGCGTCTCGGGACCGGATGCAGTTCGCGAAGTTCAATTGTCGATGAAGGCGGCAGCGACCGCGTTGTCCGACAACGAGATCGACGCGGTGATGTGGGCGGGTGGATTGCCGACCCCGGCCTTCGCCGACCCGCGCGCCGAGATCCGGTTGCTCGATCTGGGCAGTCTCGTTCCGAATTTGCGTCGTGCGTTCGGCACCGCGTACGAGGCGGTCCCGGTTCCGGCGAATGTGTACGGCTCGCACCCGGAGGTGACGACCGTCGGGATCCCGAATCTGCTGTTGGCCCACCCCGATGTGCCGAACCGAGTTGTCGCCGCACTGGTGAGCGTTCTACTCGACCGATCGTCGGCGCTGGTCCCAGGGCAAGCGATCGGCAGCCAATTTCTCGACGCACGCTCGCTGGTCATGACGGGCGGTATTCCTCTGCACCCCGGGGCCGAAGAGGAATACCGCGCTCGACACGGTTAGACGGCGGGCACTACCAGCTCACAACCTCGCTGCGAGTCGGTGGTACGCCGCGTTCCATCGGAGAGTCTGCTGGAACCCACGCGTCGTGGTGCCGGAATCGATGGCGAGCAGCTCGACACCGATCATGTCCGAGAACGCCTCCAGCACAGGCAAACCGATGGCGGTGCTCAACACCGTGTGGTGGGGTGCGCCTGCAGTCAACCACGATTCGGCCGACACCGACAGTGAGGGCTGCGGTTCCCACACTGCGCATGCCACGGGTAGTTTCGGAAGCGCCTCGTCGGGCTCGACCACATCGATCACGTTGGCCGTCAATCGGAATCGCTCACCGACGTCGGACAGTCCGACGACGACACCGTGCCCCGGATCGGCAGTGAATCGCAGCCGCACCGGATCCTCACGTCCGCCGATCGAGAGTGGATGAATTTCCAGTGTGGGGCGAGACGTCGTGATGGACGGGCACACCTCCAGCATGTGTGCGCCGAGGATCTTCTCCTCACCGGGGACGAGGTGGTAGGTGTAGTCCTCCATGAAGGACGTACCGCCCTCCAGTCCCTCGGCCATGACCTTCATGCCCCGCAACAACATCGACGTCTTCCAGTCGCCCTCGCCGCCGAAGCCGTAACCGTCCGCCATCAGTCGCTGCACCGCCAATCCCGGCAACTGACGCAGCCCCCCGAGGTCTTCGAAGTTGGTGGTGAACGCCTTGAACCCACCGTCGGTGAGGAACTGCCGCAGTCCCGCTTCGACGCGTGCGCCGTAGCGGAGAGAGTCGTGACGATCCCCGTCCTTGTCGAGGCTCGGTGCGATGTCGTAGAGCGACCGATACTCGTCGACGAGTTCCGAGACAGCCGACTCGCTGACGCTGTCGACCACGTCCACGAGATCGTTGACGCCATAGGTGTTCACGGAGACGCCGAAGCGCAGCTGCGCCTCCACCTTGTCGCCCTCGGTGACCGCGACGTCGCGCATGTTGTCGCCGAAGCGGGCGAGTCGTAGCGATCGCAATTCTGCCCGGCCGAGTGCCGCGCGCGCCCACTGCTCGGCCCGCGTCCGTACCGATGGATTGTCGACGTGGCCCGCGACGGTGGTGCGCAGTACGCCGACCCTGGACTCGATGTGCCCGAACTCGCGGTCACCGTGCGCAGCCTGGTTCAGATTCATGAACTCCATGTCGATCGTGGACCAGGGCAGCGACATTCCGGCCTGCGTGTGCAGGTGCAGCAGCGGAACATCCAGTGCATCCAGGCCCGCGATCCACATCTTGGCCGGCGAGAAGGTGTGCATCCAGGTGACGACGCCGATGCAGTCGTCGGCGGCGTTGGCCTCGCGCATGCACCGCAGGATCGCGGACGCGTCGAGCAGCACCGGCTTCCAGACGACGGATACCGGCAGTGCGCCGTCGAGTTTGTCTGCGATCTCCCGTGACTGGACTGCCACCTGCTCGAGCGTCTCGGGGCCGTAGAGGCCTTGGCTGCCGGTGAGAAACCATACTTCGGACATGGAGAATGTGCCTTCCGTGGAAAAATGCGTGGCGCCGGTCAGCGCTGGCCGTAGACGTTCTGGTAGCGGTCGTAGAGTGCGTCGACCGACGCGCGGGGGATGGGAAGTGGTTGTCCCAGTTGATATGACAGGTGCACCGATCGGGCCACGTCCTCGCACATGACCGCCGCTTTCACCGCAGATCGGGCCGACGGGCCAACCGCGAAGACGCCGTGGTTCTGCATGAGTATTGCCGGAGAGCGGCTGTCTGCGAGGGTGTCGACGATGCCGCGCCCGATCGAGTCGTCGCCGATCACGGCGAACGGACCCACCGGAATGTCGCCGCCGAATTCGTCGGCGCACATCGTGGTGACGACCGGAATGGGTTCTCCTCGTGCGGCCCACGCGACCGCGTAGGGCGAATGAGTGTGCACTACACCGTTTATGTGGTCGAGGTGCCGATAGACGTATGCCTGCGCCTCGGTGTCCGAGGACGGCGCGTGGTCTCCTTCGACCACTCGACCGTGCAGATCGCACACCACCATGTTGCCCGGTGTCAGGTCGTCGTAGGAGACGCCGCTCGGCTTGATGACCATGAGGTCTCGACCGGGAACGCGCGCGGACACGTTGCCCGCCGTCCACACGACCAATCCGTAGCGCACCAATTCCGCATGCAGTGCGCATACGTCCCTGCGAATCTCCTCGACGACCTCGCGTACATCGTCGACAACTGTCATTTCGCTTCCAGCTTCCTCGTCAGGGCTGCGCGACGCAGTGATCGCAGCCGGCGCATGGTCGGTACGTCCCGACCGAAGCGGTCGTGCAGTTCCAGGTAGATCTCGTACAGCGAGTCGTATGCCTCCGACCGGGACTCGTCCGGAACGAATGCACCGCGGCGAACCTTGCCCATCGATTTCGACGCCACCGGCACGTCCGGGTAGCAGCCTGCGGCCACTGCCGCGTGGATGGCGGAGCCCAAGGCGGGGCCCTGTGCGGACGCGATGACGGACAACGGCATTCGTAGCACGTCGGCGTAGATCTGCATCAGCAGTGGGTTGCGGGCCAGCCCTCCCGCCACGACGAATTCTTCGACGGGAACGCCGCTGTCGCGGAACGTCTGGACGATGACGCGGGTGCCGAATGCCGTTGCCTCGAGCAGTGCGCGGTAGGTGTCCTCGGGCCGCGTCGCAAGCGTCGATCCGATGATCAGGCCGGACAGTTCGTGATCGACCAGGATCGACCGATTGCCGCTGTGCCAGTCGAGCGCGACCAGACCGTGCTCGCCCACCTCTTGGGCCGCCGCGAGCCGCGTCAGGTATTCGTGCACGGACTCGCCTGCGGCAGTTGCCGCTTCACTGTAGGACGCGGGAACTCCGGTGCGGGTGAACCACCCGAAGATGTCGCCGACCCCGCTCTGGCCCGCCTCGTACCCGTACGACCCCGCGACGATGCCGCCGTCGACGACGCCGCACATACCCGGAACGTCGTTCAACACGGTCGAACTCATGACGTGGCAGGTGGATGTTCCCATGATGGCGACCATGCGGCCCGACTCGACGGCCCCCGCAGCCGGGGCTGTGACGTGCGCATCCACGTTTCCGACCGCGACGGCTATCCCCTCGGGCAATCCCGTCCATGCTGCGGCCTCGGCGGTCAACGTGCCTGCACGCGAGCCCAATTCGCCCAGGGGTTGGTCGAGTTTCTCGGCTACGAACCCACCGAACCCGGGCGCGAGCTCGGTCAGGAAATCGACGGAAGGATACTTGCCGTCCTGATAGATGCCCTTGTATCCCGCGGTGCAGGCGTTACGCACGTAGTTTCCGCAAAGTTGCCAGACGATCCAGTCGGCCGCCTCGACCCACCGGTCCATGGCCTCGTAGATCTCGGCATCTTCCTCGTGAATCTGCAACGCCTTGGCGAATTCCCATTCCGAGGAGATCAAGCCGCCGTAGCGGGGGAGCCAGCTCTCGCCGCGACGGGCGGCCAGTTCGTTGATGCGGTCGGCTTGTCCCTGCGCCGCATGGTGTTTCCACAGTTTGACGTAGGCGTGTGGGCGATCGACGAACCGCGGGTCTTCGCTGAGCGGCGTGCCGTCCGCGTAGGTCGGCACCATGGTGCATGCGGTGAAGTCGGTCCCGATGCCCACCACCTGCTCCGGCGCGATGCCCGCGGCGGCCATCGCAGCGGGGACGGCGCGGCGTAGGACGTCGCGATAGTCGTCCGGCACCTGCAGAGCCCACGCGTCGGGTAGTCGTACGGTACTGCCGGGCAGAGTCTCCTCGAGTACGGCGTGACTGTATTCGTGTACGGCAGATGCAATTTCGGCACCAT
Organism: Rhodococcus sp. 1R11; assembly: GCF_004563845.1. NCBI lineage: Bacteria > Bacillati > Actinomycetota > Actinomycetes > Mycobacteriales > Nocardiaceae > Rhodococcus > Rhodococcus sp. 1R11. The sequence goes on from NZ_SPNG01000008.1 coordinate 219,338, forward strand.
CGGACACACGGACGACTACGGCACGGCCGGAGAGTGTGCCGTAGTCCACTCCTACCGTGTAGCGGTCATTGGACATGCGATTCTCCTTGTTGCGGTGCAACTGTTGTGGTCGGTTTGGGTGCAGTGGTGCTGGACGATCGAACGACGAGTTCAGGATCGATGGACGCCTCGGGTGCGGCAGTGTTGTCCAGTGCCGCGCGCAGGACGTCGATCGCGCGTCTGCCGACTTCGGTGAAGTCCTGGCGGACCGTCGTCAGTGGTGGAATCAGGAAAGCCGCCTCGGGGATGTCGTCGAATCCGACGACGGCGAAATCCTCGGGCACACGGCGGCCGCTCTCGTGGAACGCGCGCAACAACCCGAGGGCCATCTGATCGTTGGCGCAGAAAGCGGCCGTGACGGTGTGGTCCTCGGCGAGGCGGAGACCGTTCTCGTAGCCACTGCGTGCGGACCAGTCGCCACGGAGGACCGGTGTCCACGCCAGCCCGGCCTCGTCGAGCGCATCCTGCCACCCTTGTTCACGGCCGCGGGATTCGGTCCATCCCTGCGGTCCGGACAGGTGCACGATGCGTTCGTGACCTGCCTCGATCAGGTGTCGGGTGGCCAACCGAGCGCCGCCGACCTGATCGATGCCCACGGTCCAGGTCGAGGTGGTGGGGTCACCTTCGACGACCACGACGGGAACGACGGACTCCTCGGATCGAGCCGCTGTCACAGCGTCGTCGGTGGCGGCGATCAACACGATGCCCTCGACGCCCTGGTCGTGCAGGTGATGCAGTGCGCCGACGAGTTCGTCGTGTGTGAGCGTTGCGAGACTGACTGCGCTGACGGAGAATCCGGCATCACGTGCCGCGCTCTGTACGGTGCGATGCGTGGTGCTCGGCCCCCAATACCCGCCTTTGGAGCCGATGATTCCGATCGACGCGGAGCGTTTGGTGACCAGTGCCCTGGCGGCCCGATTGGGACGATAGCCCAGTTGGTCGATGGCATTCTGTACCCGGTCGCGGGTTTCGGGACGTAAGTTGTTCTGACCATTGATGACCCGCGAGACCGTCTGATGGGATACCCCGGCCAATCGGGCGACGTCGGTCATGACGGGTGCCTTACCGTCGATCCCTGTGTTGGTCACCTCTTTCTCGCCGTCAGCAGACGTTGGGCGAGAACGAACACCAGGAGCAGCACTCCGATCGTGATCCGGGTCCACCACGAGCTCAGGGTTCCGTCGAATGCGATGAAAGTCTGTATGGCACCGAGGATCAGGACTCCCACCAGCGAGCCGAGGACATACCCGCGCCCACCGGTGAGCAGCGTTCCACCGATCACCACCGCGGCGATGGCGTCGAGCTCCATACCGACGGCGTTGAGGCTGTAGCCCGACAGTGCGTAGAAGGAGAACAGCAGGCCGGCAAGCGCCGCGCAGAATCCGCTGATCGTATACACACCGACTTTGACGGCCGCCACCTTCAGACCCATCAGCAGCGCTGACGCTTCGTTGCCACCGATTCCGTAGACCGAACGTCCGAAACGAGTGCAGGCCAACACGTAGGCAGCGATTGCCACCGTGACCAGCGCGATCACCACGCTCCAGGTGATGGTGTAGCCGCCGGGTAGTTCGATGACGGCGAAGGCGATGGAGGAGAACGTGTCGTCGGTGATCGGGATCGATTCGACACCGATCATGTAGCACAGGCCCCGGGCGAGGAACATCCCAGCGAGTGTGGCGACGAACGGCTGAATCTGCAGGTAGTGGATGAGGGCACCCATGACGGTGCCGAGCACGGCGCCACACAGCAACACCACGGCCATGACCAGCAGCGGTGGCCAGCCCAATTGCAGTGTGCGCGCGGCGATCATCGTCGACAGTGCGACGACGGACCCGACGGAGAGATCGATTCCGCCGGTGAGGATGACGAAGGTCATCCCTACTGCGAGGACGATGAGGAACGAGTTGTCGATCAGCAGTGACAGGAACACCTGTGGATCGGCGAAGCCGCTGTAGCGGAATTCGCCGAGTCCGAACAGACCGACGAACAGCGCGAACGTGGCGATGACCGGCAGAAATCGAGACGGTGGGGAGTACCGCTTCATACGGTCCCAGGTCGAGGGCGCGGTGCTCGGTGCTGCTGCGGTGGTCGCGGGGGGAGCAGTCATGAGGTCGCTCACGGTCGTACCGCCTTGGTGGAGTCGGTGCGGAACCACGTCCGCAGTGATGCGCGGGCTCGTGGTGACTGCAACAGGCAGACCACGATGATGACGACCGCTTTGAACAGGTAGTTGGCCTCGGAGGGGATACCGACATTGGTGATGGTGCGCGTGAGGGTGCCGATGAGCAGGGCACCGACGACGGTGCCGGCGATGGAGAAACGACCACCGGTCAGAGCCGTGCCGCCGATGACGACAGCCAGGATGGCGTCGAGCTCGATCCACTGGCCCAGACTGTTCGCGTTCACCGAGTTGGTGTTCGCAGCGATGATCAGACCGGCCATTCCCGAGCACACCGCGGCGAACACGTAGACCGTCCAGACGATCGTCCGCGACCGGACACCGGCCAATCTGCTTGCCTCCGGGTTGATTCCGACGGCTTCGACGAGCATCCCCAGTGCGGTCCGCCGGGTCAACAGCGCGGTTGCTGCCACGACCACGAGAGCGATGATCAGGGCCAGTGGAAGTCCGAGAAGTGTGCCCGACGCGAGCGTGCTGAAGGCCGGGTTGTTGACTGTCGTGATGTTTCCGTCGGTGATCAACATGGCCAGACCACGACCGGCGACCATCAGAATGAGCGTCGCGATGATGGGTTGAATCCCGAAGACCGACACCAGAAGCCCGTTCCACAGACCCAGCAACAAACATGCTCCCAGTGCCCAGACGACAGCCATGATCATCGTCGTGGTGGCACTCTCGTCCGGTGCCGCGACGATGCGAGTACACGCAACGGCGGCAGCGATGACTGCCACTGCGCCCACGGAGAGGTCGATGCCGCGGGTTGCCACCACCAGCGTCATGCCGACGGCCACCAGAATGAGCGGCGCGGAGTTGCGTGCGATATCGACGATGTTTCCGAACAGGCCACCGTTCTCGATCCTGATATCGAGGAAATCCGGTGTCACAACGACATTGACGACGATCAGAGCTATCAGCGCCAGCAGCGGCCAGAGGACGGGCTGGGAGAACGCGGCGCGTACGCGTGCCGGCGCGGTGGCCGACGGTTCGAGGGTGCGGGTCATGATGCGACATTCCTGTCGGTGGTCGAAGTAGTGGCCGCGACGGGTTCGTCGGTGCGGGCCCCGGCTGCGATGGTGGCGAGCACGTCACCGACCGACACACCGTCGTTGATACGTTCGTCGATCTTGCGGTGATCTCGCATGACCACGATGCGGTCACTGAGGCGCAGGATCTCTTCGAGCTCGGCGGAGATGAACACCACCGACATTCCGCGCGCGGCCAGATCGGCGACCAGGGTTTGGATCTGCGCTTTCGCACCGATGTCGATTCCGCGTGTCGGTTCGTCCAGAATCAGAAGTTCGGGTTCGGTGATGAGCCAGCGGGCGAGGAGCACCTTCTGTTGGTTGCCGCCGGACAGGTTGCGCATCAACGCGTTCGGATCGGCGGGCCTGATGTCGAGTGCAGAGATGTACTCCTTGACGAGCTTGGTGCGGGTGGCACGAGGGATGGGACGAAGCCATCCACGCTTGGCCTGCAGAGCGAGCAGCATGTTGTCGGCCACCGTCAGATCGGCCACGACACCGTCGGCCTTACGATCCTCGCTGGTGAGGGCGATGCGCTGATCGGCGGCCTGGCGTGGACTGCGAATGCGGTGCTCGGTCGCATGCACTTCGATCGATCCCGAGTCCGATCGATCGGCACCACCGAGCAGGCGAGCGAGCTCGGTACGGCCGGACCCGAGCAGACCGGCGATGCCGACGACCTGTCCCGCATGAAGGCGCAGATCGGTTGCTTCCAGTGCGCCCTTGCGTCCGATGCCCAACACTTCCACGACGGGCGTCTGTTCGTCGGAAACTATCACCGGCTCGCGGCTGTCGAGTTCGCGCAAGGTGTCCAGTTCCCGGCCGATCATCAACTCGACCAGTTCGAACTGCGGAGTGTCGGCGACCAGGCGCTCGGAGACGAGCTTTCCGTTGCGCAGGATCGTCATTCGGTCGGAAATGCGGTAGATCTGGTCGAGGAAGTGCGACACGAAGACGATCGAAGTTCCGTCTTCCCGCAGCCGTTCGATGACGGAGTACAGGGTTTCGACCTCGTCTTTGTCCAGACTCGAGGTCGGCTCGTCCAGAATGAGGACGCGGGCGTCGACATCGACTGCACGGGCGATGGCGACGAGCTGTTGCACGGCGATCGGATGGTCGCCGAGTACCGACGACGGCTCGATGTCGAGCCCCAGCCGGTCGAGAGTAGTTCGGGCACGGCGGTTCATCGCTCGCGTGTCGATACCGCCGATGGCCCCCAACAGTTTTCCGGGGAGGCGTCGGGGCTCGCGGCCCAGGAGCATGTTCTCTGCGACGGTCAGATTCGGAAGAAGGTTCACTTCCTGATAGACGGTGCTGATACCTGCAGCCTGGGCCGCGCTGGGAGTGGCGAACTCGTGCACGGTTCCGTCGATCGTGACGGTTCCGCTGTCGATCGAGTAGACCCCGGTCAGTGCCTTGATCAACGTCGACTTACCGGCACCGTTCTCACCCATCAGCGAATGCACCTCGCCGGGGAAGAGCCGCAACGACACCCCGTCGAGGGCTCGGACGGCACCGAAGGTGATCGAGATGTCCTTCATCTCCACGAGCAGAGTCGGCTCTGTGCTGGGGATCGGCTCCGCGGTGGGAACGGTGTCGGTATGCATTCGTCGACTTTCAGTACTGGCGGTCGGCGAGTACTGCTGCCGCCTGGTCGGGCGTGAAGGTGGTCTCCTCGGTGACGACCCTCTTGGGAACGTCCTCGCCCTTGACGACCTTGTCCGTGAGCTCCATCAGCTGCGGTCCGAGAAGTGGGTTGCACTCGACGATGAAGTCGATCTTCTTGTCCGCCAGTGCTTGCATTCCGTCCTTGACGGCGTCGACGGTGATGATCTTGATGTCTTTTCCGGGTACCAGCCCGGCTGCTTCGATGGCTTGGATTGCGCCCAGGCCCATGTCGTCGTTCTGCGCGAAGACGACGTCGATCTGGCCCCGGTTGGAGTTGAGGAACGACTCCATCACCTGCTTGCCGCCGTCACGGGTGAAATCGCCGGTCTGTGACGCGGTGATCGCGATGTTCGACTGGCTGCCGATGGCGTCGCGGAATCCTTCGGCCCGGTCGATGGCGGGAGCGGCCCCGGTGGTTCCCTGCAGTTCGACGACATTGATCTTGCCGTCGCCGGTGGTGTCTGCAGTGGCGCTGTTCTGCACCAGCCAATCGCCTGCCTTCTTGCCCTCTTCCACGAAATCGGAGCCGAGGAACGTGGCATACAGCGAATCGTCGGTGGTGTCGACGGAGCGGTCGGTGAGGATCACCGGGATGTTCGCGCGCTTGGCTTCCTGGAGAACCGGCTCCCATCCCGTCTCGACGACGGGGCTGAAAGCGATGACGTCGACCTTCTGCTGGATGTAGGTGCGGATCGCCTTGATCTGGTTTTCCTGCTTCTGCTGCGCGTCGGAGAACTTCAACTCCATGCCGGCAGCGCTGGCCGCGTCCTGGATGGAGGTGGTGTTGGCCGTGCGCCATCCGCTTTCGGCACCGACCTGGGAGAAGCCCAGCACCGTTGCGCCGTCACCGCCGCCGGATGCATCGCCGCTGCCTCCGCTACTGCATGCGCTCAGGACGATCGCACCACTCAGAATGAGAGCGCTCGCCGCAAAAATTGTCTTCGACGCCATGGTGATCTCCTCAATGTCGCCACTCCACTGTGACGTGTGCAACACAGTGTGAGCGTTAACATCAGACGGCGTCAAGACTTGGAGCGAGATTTCATTCAGGAATTGTGAGCGCTCACTCAGGCCTGCAGGGTGGAGAACCTCCACTCGATCACGGATCGGTACGTCCGGCCCGGTCGCAGCACCGCAGAGGGAAAGTTCGGGTGATTCGGCGAATCGGGAAACAGCTGGGGTTCCAGCGCGATGCCGTCGCCTTGACGCAGCATCGCGCCGTGCCGGGATACGTCGCTACCGTCCAGGAAGTTGCCGGTGTAGACCTGCACGCCGGGCTGATCGGTCCACAGTTCCAGGGCCGTTCGACTGCGCTCGGAACTCAGAATCGCCGCACGCCGGAACCCTCCACCGTCGACGACGAAGTTGTGGTCGACACCGCGGGCGGTCAGCAACTGCGGATGAGTGGCTCGGGCCAGGTCTCCGACCCGTCCGGGCCTGCGCAGATCCAGCGCGGTGCCGTCGACGGGATCGACGGCACCGGTCGGAATTCCCTCGGCATCGACCGGGGTGTACGCCGAGGCGAACACCTGCAGGGTGTGATCGTCGATGCCCTGGCCGTCCAGATCGAAATATGCATGCGACGTCAGATTCAACACCGTCGGCGCGGTGGTCGTTGCCGTCGACTCCAGCCGTACGCTCTCGGGCGTGACGGAGAACTGGGCCCGCGCACGGACTTCGCCCGGGTAGCCCTGATCGCCGTCGGGGCTGATCAACTCGAATTCGACCGAGTCCGGTGATCGGCCGATCACCGTCCAGTGTCGTGAGTCGAAGCCGTCGGTTCCGCCGTGCAGGTGGTTGGTGCCGTCGTTGATCGTCAGTTGCACCGCTTGTCCGTCGATCTCGAACCGGCCGTTCTTGATCCGGTTCGCGTACCGGCCGACGGTGGAGCCGAAATAGGCAGTGGACGAACGAAGCTCGCGCTCGCCCGCCACGCCGACGAGAACGTCGCGGCGCTCGCCGTCTCCTCCGGTCACCGACATTCGTTGCAGGGTCGCGCCGTAGGGGAGTACCTCCACCTGTACCCCGGGCGAACTTCCGATGGTGATGGTCTCGTTGTGAGCGTCGTCGGTAGGCACCGGTCGACGATAGCTCCGGGGAGTGAGATCGGTCCGTGGATTGCTTCGTGCGGCGGGCGACGCACCGTGTATTCGTAGGTGCGCATACTATGGTGTGATGCAGGCCACATCACTGCGTGTTGATCGTCTCGATGAGATGAAAACAGTTGTTGCGCAAGTGATTTCGGCCTGTCGATCGCAGCCGGATACCGTCGAACAGGAGACATCGTGGCAGACAACAGAGCAGTGACGTACGCCGGACCAGGCAAAGTCGAGGTTCAGGACATCGCTTTTCCAGGCCTGGAATTGACCGATGGCCCCGGCGTGAATCCGGCCAATGTCGGCCGCAAATGCGAACACGGCGTGATCCTGAAGGTCGTCTCGACCAACATTTGCGGCAGCGACCAGCACATGGTCCGTGGACGCACGACGGCACCCGAGGGTCTGGTGTTGGGCCACGAGATCACCGGCGAGATCGTCGAGGTCGGACGAGACGTCGAATTTCTGAAAGTCGGCGACATTTGCTCCGTTCCGTTCAACATCGCCTGCGGACGGTGCCGAAACTGCAAGGAGCGCAAGACCGGCATCTGTCTCAACGTGAACCCGGATCGACCCGGTTCTGCGTTCGGTTACGTGGACATGGGCGGTTGGGTGGGTGGCCAGGCCGAATACGTGATGGCACCGTATGCGGACTTCAATCTGCTGAAATTCCCCGACCGGGATCAGGCGATGGAGAAAATCCTGGACTTGACGATGCTCTCCGACATCTTCCCGACCGGATATCACGGCGCGGTCACCGCGGGTGTGAAACCCGGTGCGACGGTGTACATCGCGGGTGCCGGTCCGGTCGGTCTGGCCGCCGCGGTCGGCGCACAATTGCTGGGCGCATCGGTGGTGATCGTCGGCGACATGAACGCCGACAGGCTGGCACAGGCGCGAACGTTCGGCTGCGAGACCGTCGACGTGGGCAAGGGCGCGCCGCAGGATCAGATCGAACAGATCCTCGGTGTCCCGGAGGTCGACGCTGCGGTGGACGCGGTGGGATTCGAGGCTCGCGGACACGGCGGAGACTCGTCCCACGAGGCACCGGCCACGGTGCTCAATTCGCTGATGGACATCACCACCGCGGGCGGGGGCATCGGAATTCCCGGGCTCTACGTCACCGGCGATCCGGGCGGCGTGGACGAAGCCGCACAACGCGGCGCTCTCTCGCTCAGCCTCGGCACCGGTTGGGCGAAGTCGCTCTCGTTCGCCACCGGGCAGTGCCCGGTGATGAGCTACCACCGAGAGCTGATGAATGCCATTCTCAAAGAACGAGTTTCGATTGCGAAGGCGGTGAACGCAACGGTCATCACTCTCGACGACGCACCGCGCGGCTACCGTGAATTCGACAGTGGAGTCGCACAGAAATTCGTCATCGACCCGCACGGCATGATTGCGAGCTGACAGCGTTCGGCCCAGCATTCGTTCGAGCCACCGACGCATCGAAACGCGAGGGTGGCTCGAACGACTGCTGCGCAGAGTCCGGCACCTGTTCGAGCCACCTATGCTGGGATGATGTTCCTACTCTTCGGATTCGGCAGCAAGCGCAAACACGTCGGCCCTGGCGCAACGCGAAACTGCCCGCGGTGCCACAACACGACCCAGTGGGCGAGAATGAAGCAATACCAGCAATTCACGCTGTTCTTCGTCCCGGTTGCGCGGTGGAAACGCGTCGAGTTCGAGGAATGCGGAATCTGTGGGGCCGGGGTGTCGATCTGAACGGGCTCGCGCGCCCGTGACGGTGCGGGCGCGCGAACCATCCGGCAGACCGTCGCTCACGCAGGAGCCAGCACCACCACCGAATTGTGTCCTCCCATTCCCAGTGAGGATTTCATCGTCAGACCCGGCTCGGCTGAGGTGAATCCGTCGAGCAACAGCGGGTGTCCGTCGGAGACCTGTGGGGCCGCTGGAACCAGTCCGCGATCGAATCCCATGACTGCAGAGATGGTTTCGACGGCCGACGCCGCGCCTTGGCAATGCCCGGTGAGCGGCTTCACCGAATACACCTGCGCGTGGGAGCCGAGCACCGTCTCCAGCATCTCCGTCTCCGCGGCATCGCACTGAGCGGTGCCTGGCCCGTGCGCATTGAGGTAGCGCACCTGGCGCGCCGTGGCACCGGCGTCCGTCAAGGCGGCTTCGAAGCAGTCTCGTACCTGCGTCAGGGCCGGGTCGATGGACGTCGCGTGGAACGCGTCGTGAGTCATCGAACCGCCCAGTACCCGCGCGTACGCAGCATCGCTACGGTTGGTGAGTACGAAAGCTGTTGCTGCTTCGCCCATTCCGAACCCACGACTACCTTCCTGGAACGGTCGGCAGCCCTCCTGAGGTTCCACGTCGACCACCCCGACGCCGAGCGCGACGAAATGGTCGATGTTCTCCGGCGTCAGAGACAGGTCGGTGGCGACGAAGACGACGTCGTCGACGAAGCCGGTATCGAGCCACATCTTGGCGGTGAGAAGGCCGGCGTTGCCCGACGCGCACATGGCCGAGACGTTCATCGCCGGGCCGTGAAAGCCGTGCTCCTGCATGAGCAGTGATACCGGGGTCGACGGCATCAGCGTCAGGTAGTCGCGCACCCGCCGCACACCGCCGTCCTCCAGATAGAAGTTGCGCCACTCGTCCACTTCACCCAGGACGACCGCATGCACCAGACCGACCCGCCGACCGGGCCGCCAGCCCCGAGCGAGTGCGTCGTCGATGGCCTCGCGTGCTGCGCCGCGCAGTGCGCGGCCGAAGCGGCTGGTGCCGTCGTCGGTCTGCCCGCCGTCGGGCACTTTCGCAAGCCACACCGGGTTGCGGCCCGGGTGTGACCGGTTGTGGTGCAAGGTGGCGGCAGCCTTACCGCTGGCCAGACCGGTCCACAATGCGGCCGTACCCCAGCCGTAGCCGGACACTGCGCCGATCCCACTGATGTCGATGCCGTGAGATGTCATGATCGATTCCCGTTCCTTCTCGAGTTGTACGAGCCGTTTTCGGCTGGTTCCTCGATTTAGCCCCGCAAACAAGCACTGGGTCCAGTCGGAAAGCGGACATAAGCATCGAACCGTGCAGAAGATTCCGGCTCGGCCCACAGAAGTGGTTGAATCGAGTGTCGATAGACCGCCTACGAACGCGAGGACCGCAGATGGCCCCAGGGGAGCGCGACGTCGTCGGCGACCCCGAAGCCGATCCCGGGTCGCCCGGTCTCGCCGATCGCTATCGGGTTCTGATCGAACACTCGCCCGACGCGATCGTCGTCCACAGGCGAGGCAACCTTGTCTACGTCAACCCTGCGGGGCTCCGGTATCTGCGCGCCGACAGTCTCGGTGCGGTGGTGGGCCGTCCGATCACCGACTTCATCGCGGCCGCGTCGATCGGGCCGATGCTCGAGCGCATCGCCGCCCTGGACGTGCACGGAACCGCCAGTTCGGCCTCCGAGGCAGACGTACTCGCCCTCGATGGATCGACTCTGACCATGGAGGCGGTCTCGGTCCGCACGGTGTGGAACGGAGAACCTGCATTTCAGGTCATCCTTCGCGACCTCACCGAACACAAGGCCGCACAGAAGGCGCTGCACTATCAAGCCGCGTTGGTCGAGCACGTCAGCGACGCCATCGTGGGGGTGTCCTCCGACGGGGTCGTGTCCAGTTGGAATCCTGCCGCGGAGTCGGTCTACGGACGACGCGCAGCAGATGTGCTCGGCCTCTCCGTATCGAATGCAGTGGGGGTGCCCTGCGACCCGGTGGCCATTCTCGCGGCCGGCGGCCGGCTGTGGGACTCGCATCTGCGCGCGGACGGGACGGCCTTGGCGATGGTGGTCTCCGCGGCCCAGATGCCCGACGGGTACGTGTTGGTCTGCGCCGACCAGAGTGCCGTCCGCCGGGCCGAGGAGCATTACACCGCCGTGGTGGAATCGCTGGAGGCAGGCGTCGTCGTACTCGACCACGCCGGTCGCATCACGTCGGCGAACCTCGCGGCGAAGACGATCCTCGACATCCAGGTGGGATCGGCGACGACGGGACAGTCCGCTGTGCTGCCGTTCCGGGTGTACGGCACCGATCAGCAACCCATTCGGCGACTCGAACACCCCGTGGCCGTCACCGGCAGAACCGGGAAGCCGAGCCAATCGGTGATCGGAGTCGAACGCCGTCGGGACGGACGACATTTCTGGCTGTCTCTGACCGCGACCATGCTCAACTTCGGCGGCCCGTCACCCTCGATAGTGGCAACGTTCGTCGATGTGACCGATGCCTATCGGACGAGCATGAAGCTCGAACACGCGGCAACACACGACGACCTCACCGGACTGCCCAACCGCCCGTTGATTCTGGCGCGGCTCGACCAGGAGCTGTCCCTGTCGCGCCGGGAGGATGACATGGCCGTGTTGTTCATCGATCTCGACAATTTCAAGACGATCAACGACCTGCACGGACACACGGTCGGCGATGCCGTACTCGGGATCGTGGCCGCGCGCCTGACGCGGGCGCTGCCCGACGACGCATTCGTCGGACGCATCGGCGGTGACGAATTCGTTGCCGTGGTGCCGTGCAGTGTGGGCTCGGAGGCGGACGACGTCCGGGCCGAACTCGCAACACCGATCACGACCGCAGACCGAGAACTGACGGTGACCGCGAGTATCGGCTGTGTGACCGTCGGCAGTGGTGATCCGCGCACTGCCTTGGACATTCTCGACGATGCCGATCACGAGATGTATCAGGCCAAGCCGGTGTCTCAGTACTCGGCACAGTCGTAGGGTTCGGTAACGAACAGGCACGACTGTGCACTGTTGTTACTCGTGGGGCTCGTGCGTCCTACATACTTCAGCGGTGATCAGGACCCTGCGCAAGCACGCACTCGCCATTCCCATGACGCTTGTCGTCGGCGTCGGACTGCTGTTCGGCGCGGCGGGGACGGGGGCAGCTGCACCTGCGGTCACGTACACCATGGTGGCCTTCAGTAACGACAGTGATCAAAACATGGACGTGTACCAATCCAGCAACGGAACGGACTTCACCACGGTCGAGGCCGCCGCGTACACGCCGCCCTCCGGTGTGGTTCGTGACTCGAGCATCTTCCGAGCCGCCGACGGTATGTATTACGTGACCTACACGACGGGCGGCGGCGCGGAAATCGGCTTCGCGCGCAGCGCAGATCGCGTCGATTGGGAATTCTTGCAGAACCTTCCGATCCCGTTCTGCTGCCTGCTCCTGCCCGGGACCGGGGCGGGTACCGGCTCGGCGGGGTCCTCGGAACTCCCGTCTCTGTCCCCGTTCACCACCAAGGCGTGGGCACCGGAGTGGTTCGTCGAGGGCGACCGCGTCAGCATCATCGTGTCGTTGTCTGCCGGCGGAGGGTTCGTGCCGTATCTCATGACGGCGACCGATCCCGGCCTGACGACGTGGAGCTCGCCGGTTCCGTTGGCGGGAATCGTCAACGACCACATCGACACGACGGTGGTGAAGGCCGGGTCGACCTACCACGCTTTCACCAAAGGTGAGAGCAACAAGGTCATCGAACACTGGATCGCGCCCGCTCTGGGTGGTCCCTACGTTCGGGACCTCACCTTCTGCGATTTCGGCCCGTTGAAGGAAGGGCCCGCCGTCGTCGAGTTGCCCGACGGTACCTGGCGGCTGTACTACGACGACTACACGAACCAGAAGTACTTCTACTCCGACAGCGCCGACCTGAACGGCTGGTCCGCACCTCAGGAGCTTCCGGCGCTGTCCGGAATCGTTCGCCACATCGGCATCATGAGAGAGGTTGCGTAGCAACAGTATTGCGGTCAGGCCTCCGACAATGCTCGGAGGCCGGCCGCGATGAATTCTCCTGTTGCTTCGGCGGCGTTGCGTGCTCCGGCACCGGTATCGGAGCCCGACAATGCCCGGTGGGTGATGCCCTCGCCGATCACACCGAGCTTGAAGTTGGCCAACGCCACATAGAAGCCCCAGTTGTCCACCTCACGGCCCGATCGAACAGCGTACTGCTGCACCAGATCCGCCGCCGATGGGTAGCGGTCGCTCGTCCAGGCTGCGTCGGCACCGAGAACGGCATCGAACACGGGTTGCCGGTACACGCACATCAGCGCGACATCGGTCAACGGATCGCCGAGTGTGGACATCTCCCAGTCCACCACGGCTGCAACAGAACTTACGTCCTCGACGTCGAGAATCGTGTTGTCGACCCGGAAATCGCCGTGCACGATGGACGCCGCCGATCGGGTGGGTACCGCGGCTTCGAGGGCGCGGTGAAGTCGGTCGACGTCGGGTAGCTCCCGTGTCTTCACCGTCTGCCACTGACGCGCCCACGTGGCGACCTGGCGAGCAACGAAACCGTCCGGGCGACCGAACTTTTCGAGACCCACGGCCGCAGGATCGACGGCATGCAGCTCGGCGAGCACCCGCACCAATTCGGCGGCGTTGTCTGCGACCTGCTCGTCGGTCAGATCGCGCAGATCCTCGCGCGTTCGCACGACGCGCCCGGGAACGAAACGGACCACCGTCATCGGAGCGCCGAGTACGGCACCTTCTCTGTCGAAGGCCACCGTCTCGGCCACCGGCACCGCGGTGGACGCGAGCGCGTCGGTCACTGCCCACTCCCTGGCCATGTCGTGCGCCGACGGCGTCAGGCCACTGGTCGGGGGCCGGCGAACCACCCATGTCGAGGTGTCGTCGTACGCCTTGTACGTCAGATTGGAGCGACCACCGCTGATCATCTCGACCGTCAGCTCACCGTCGACATCGATGCCCTCGTCACGCAGGAATCGTTCCAGAGCAACGCGGTTCATGCCCGGTAGGTCGCTCATGACTGCTCCTGAGCGGCGCGCTTCGCGGCCCCGACGGCTCGTTTGGCGATGGCCCAGCGATGCACTTCGGACGGGCCGTCGTAGACCCGGAACGGACGTACTTCGCGCGAGAGCCGTGCCAGCGGCAGGTCGTCCGATACCCCGAGCCCGCCGCACATTTGAATGCTGCGGTCCACGATACGAAAGATGGCCTCGGCTGCGAACGTCTTGGCAATGGAGGTTTCGTTGCTCGCGTGGCCGCCGCGATCCAGCTCGAAGCAGGCCTTGATCAAGAGGGCTCGGGATGCGGCGATGTCGATCTCGTTGTCGGCGACCATCTTCTGGATCATGCCGAGATCGCCGAGCTTGCCGCCGAACCCTTCGCGCTGAGCCACCTGGGCGACGGCGATGTCGTGCGCCCGTCTCGAGGCTCCGAGCCACCGCATTACGTGGGTCATACGGGCGGGCCCCAATCGCACCTGGGCGTAGGCGAAGCCCTCGTCGACGGCCCCGAGAACGTTCTCGTCTGGCACGAAGACGTTCTCGAAGAACACTTCGCAGTGCCCGCCGATCATGGCTTTGTCCAGGGTGCCGATATGACGGCCGACCGTGATGCCCGGTGTGTCGGCCGGGGCCAGGAACATCGTGGCTCCGCCTCGGTCACCCGGCTTTCCGGATGTGCGGGCCATGATGATGAAGAACCCTGCGCCGTCGGCTCCGGTGATGAACCACTTGTGTCCGTTGATCTTCCATCCACCGTCGGTCCGTTCGGCCGCAGTGGTGAGTGCCGAGGGATCGGAGCCGGCACCCGGCGCCGGCTCGGTCATCGCGAATGCCGATCGTTGGTCCCCGCGGGCGAGAGGGGCGAGGAACTGCTCCTTCTGTGCCGGCGATGCGATGTGCGCCAGCATGTGGACGTTGCCCTCGTCGGGCGCGCCGAGATTGAGTGCGATGGGGCCGAACAGGGAGTAGCCCGCTTCCTCGAACACCGGTGCGCGGTCGCTCATCGACAGACCGTGCCCGCCGTATTCGACGGGTGCGTGCGGTGCGAACACGCCCGCATCCTTGGCTGCGGACTGCATCTCGACCCGGAGGCCGTCGCCGCCTGCATCGGCGATGTTGCCCAGAAATCGATCCTCGATCGGGAGCACGTACTCGCGAGTGAACGTACGCGTTCGGTCGATCAGCTTCTCGACGTCTGCGTCGAAGGTGAGGTCGATGGCCATTCTGCACTCCCTGGTCGATACCGACCGAACACTCGCTCGGTTGCTTGAAGACTGACATATGTGCGGGTTCCGGTCAAGGAACTCACGTCCTGTGGGCAGTGCCTCGGCCGGTCGCGGTGCCGACCGTTCGGCGTGCGATATCGAGGTACACCTCGACCAATTCGGCCGGCGTCAGCTGCCCATCGGGTCGGTACCAGGTGGCCACGCCGATGCACATCGTGGTGACGGCCCGGCCGGCATCCGCCGGGTGCGGAGTGTCGAAGACCCCGGACTCGACTCCGTCGGTCACGATCGCGTCGAGCAGTCGTTGCTCTTCGTCGCGCTTGGCGATGTAGGCGGCGCGGTTGGCCGGCTCGAGGCTGCGAATCTCGGTGGAGCACACGAACGCGGCATCGCGGCGATGGATATGGAACAGCAGCAAGGACTCCACCACCGCGTCGAATCGGTCTTGCGGCGACGAACCGGCCCCGTCGATGGCCGATCGAGTCCGGTCCAGCAGTTCGTCCATCGACGCGTTCATGATGCCGACCAGAAGGGCCTGCTTCGACGAAAAGTGGTGATACAGACCGGGAACCGACAAGCCGGCACCCGCGGCGATCTGCCGCACCGACGTTCCGTGGTACCCCTGCTCGACGAAAATACGCAGGGCCGACGCCAGCGCTGGGGACAGCGCCGCGCCGTCGTACGTTCGCCAGCCGTCGATGGAGGTCATGCGATCACCGTAGACGGCATGCGCGGAATCGCCGACCGAGGTGGTCAGTGATCATGCGTGGACGCGGCCCGAGGTGGCGTCGCCGTTCGTTGTCGGACGGATCCCAGTTGGTTCGGACCAGGCAGTTGTTCATTCAGACGAATGAATACCTCGAATTCAAGGTGCGTAGGTTCGGTTCGGAATTGTTCGCCGAATCTCCGATAACGACGCGTCGCAAGCTGGCGGGCATTAGCTTTATTGCCACTACAGACCTGGCTGCTCGGCAGCGGCAGGGCACTCGCGTTCCGGGCCCCTGTCGTCGTATCCGGACATGCCGCGCTGGCTGCATCCGGGGCTCCGGGAATTCGCGATCGACGAGCAATGAGGACCACCATGACCACACCTGCCGGTTGGTATCCGGATGCCGAGCACGCAGATCAGCTTCGCTGGTGGGACGGACATCAGTGGACTGCGGCGGTCCATCCCAAGCCGCCGAATCCGGTCCTGCCGGGAGGCGCTGCGAGCGCGGGCGCAGACGTTGGCGCTGGCAACCATGGACGAAAGAAATGGCCGTGGATCGTCGGCGTAGTCGGCAGCGTCGCGGTGCTTTTCATCGTTGTCGGGGCGCTCAACTCTCCCGGAGAGAAGGCAGACACTGCCGCGAATGCAGCCGGACTTACGACGCAGTCCAGTTCGACCGGATCGCCGACGACCACCGCGACCTCGACGGTATTTCTGCCGCCACCCCCAGTGCAGGTGGAAACTGTCGAATCGGTAGAGCCGACGACTACGACTCCAATTGCTCCTTCGACGACGCGCGCACCTGCACCTGCGCCCAGTATGACGGCTGGGCAGAGAAATGCTGTTCGGTCTGCGGAACAATATCTCGATTATTCGTCGTTTTCGCGTACGAGCTTGATCGAGCAGTTGCAATTCGAGGACTACTCCTTCGAGGATGCGTCATTCGCGGTCGATTCGATTGCACCTGATTGGAACGAACAGGCGGCCGAATCGGCACAGACATATCTCGACTACAGTGCGTTTTCCCGCCAGGGGTTGATCGATCAGTTGATGTTCGAGGGTTTCACGTTGGAGCAAGCACAGTTCGGCGTCGACAGCGTCGGCATCTAGCCGCCGGTCCACAATGTCGTGCACCGCAGCGCCGGTCGCCGGATACCGGCCGGATCGTATCGCCGACTCGGTCGAGTCGAACGACACGCCGGTGGTGTTGCGCGGTGCTCTACGTTGAGGTCATGAGAACCGCAGACGCCACTCGTCGACGCCTCCTGCTGCTGCTGACCGTCATCGGCTTCGTCGTCCCCAATGCCTACGTCGTCGGCTACTTTCGCGAGCACGGGGTGAGCGCGGGTAGCGCAGCGAAGTTCTTCTCCGAATGGGTGGCGTCCACGCCGACGCGAGCCCTGACCGCCGATCTCGGTATCACCAGTATCGCTTTCGGGATCTGGTCCAGAGGAGATGCCAAAGATCATGGCGTCAAACACTGGTGGCTGGTTCCCGTCGGTACCGGCTCGGTGGGAATCTGCTTCGCGCTTCCGCTGTACCTGTTGCTGCGTGAGTATTCGCAGTGATGTTGCCGATCGAGAAAGAGGACCGCTTCGATGACAGATGACGCCCTTGCCGACTTCGAGCGAACCGAGTTCACGGCGGACGGCCGAACGGCCCCGGTGTACCGGATCGGCACCGGCCCCGCGGTGATCGTGATGTCGGAAATGCCCGGCATCACACCGAAAGTCGCCGATTTTGCCAGAACGGTCGCGGGCATCGGATGCACTGCGGTTGTTCCACATCTGTTCGGAGTCGACGGCAAGGATCCTCAGGCCGCGCCCCTCGGGGTGATCGGCACCCTGTCTACACTCACGCGCGCCATGGTGCCCGCCTGCATCAGTAGAGAGTTCACCATCCTGGCCACCGGCAAGTCATCGCGTGTGGTGGTGTGGCTTCGGGCTCTCGCGGCGCAGGAGCACGAGCGGTGCGGCGGCCCCGG
This sequence comes from Rhodococcus sp. 1R11, assembly GCF_004563845.1. Classification (NCBI taxonomy): domain Bacteria; kingdom Bacillati; phylum Actinomycetota; class Actinomycetes; order Mycobacteriales; family Nocardiaceae; genus Rhodococcus; species Rhodococcus sp. 1R11. Next base: position 237,030 of record NZ_SPNG01000008.1, read on the forward strand.
CGTCGGCGCGATCGGCATGTGCTTCACCGGCGGATTCGCTCTGGCCATGGCAGCCGACGACCGATTGATTGCACCCGTGCTCTCGCAACCGTCACTCCCGTTCGCCGCCTCCAAGTCGCGGGCGCGCTCCATCGACATCACCGCACAGGATCTCGCGACGGTGAAAGGCCGCTGTGCAGCAGGTGAACTCACCGTGCTCGGCATGCGATTCCAAGGCGACACGATGTGTCCTCCCGCACGGTTCGAGTTCCTACGCGAGCAACTCGGTGATGCATTCGTCTCGGTGGAACTACCCGATTCCGCGTTCAACCCCGACGCGTTCGGGCCGCCGCATTCCGTGGTCACCGAGGGTCTCGTCGACGAGCCCGGGCAGCCGACCCGAGAAGCCCTGGACACGGTGCTGAACCTGTTCCGCCGCAAGTTGCTCGCAACGCCGTGAGGTCCCGCGGCGCGAACACGATGCGAAGCCGAAGGTCGAATTCACGACCACGGAATGGTGGCCTGCAGAGCCGCTTCTTTCAACGCGGCGGTCCGTAACGCCGTCACCGTCTGATATTCGGGATCGGACACCATCTCGCTGAACGCCTTACGTGACGGGTACTGGACCAGGAGGACTGCATCCCAGGCCTGCCCGTCCTCGGCGGCAAGTGCGGTCGAACCGTCGCCCGCGTACAGCACCGTCGCGCCGTAGCGCGGGAGGAAAGTCTCGTCCAGTGCTTTCGCATATCCTGCGTAGGAGTCGCGACCACCCTCGGCGAACCGAAGCAGGTTGAGCATCACCACCGGACCGCCGGGATCTTCTTCGAGGTAGCGCTTCAGGTCTCTTCCGCGGGGATCGACAGCCATCGTTCGAGTATGCGTGAGCCGTCGATGCTGTGGAGTGCACAGCGCTGTTGTCGGTCGAGTCGATCCGCTGTTGGACCCCACGAGACGGTGGCTCCGCGCTCAGCGGTAGAACTGGGGGAGCGGGAAACCAGTGACTCGATAAAGGGAAGTGTGTCGTCTATGTCCGATGTTGAGAACGTGACCGTATTCGGAACCGGAGTGCTCGGTTCACAGATCATGATGCAGGCTGCCTACCACGGAAAAACCGTTGTGGGATACGACATTTCCGACGAACTGCTAGCCAAGCTGCCGGACCGCTGGGAATGGATGCGCGGATACTACAAGCGTGACCTGAAGACTTTCGACGAGGCGCGCTTCGACAAGGCCATCGAATCCATCACAACCACCACCAGCGTCGCGGAGGCTGTTTCGGACGCCGACCTGGTGATCGAAGCAGTTCCGGAGGATCTCGACCTGAAGAAAAAGGTCTGGTCGGATATCGGCGCGTCCGCCCCGCCGAAAACTATCTTCGTGACCAACTCGTCGTCGCTACTGCCCAGCAGTTTCGCCGAGGCCACCGGGCGGCCGGAAAAGTTTCTCGCATTGCATTTCGCCAATCTCGTGTGGCGATACAACACCGGTGAGGTGATGGCAACTGCTGCAACAGATCCTGTCTACTTCGATGTCGTATTGAGCTTCGCTTCGGAGATCGGTCTCGTTCCCGTTCCGGTCCGAAAGGAAATTCCGGGATACGTGCTCAACAGTCTGCTGATCCCGCTGCTGCAAGCGGGAGCCAACCTCTACGTCGGCGGGGTTGCCAATCCGGCGGACATCGACAACGTGTGGCGCATAGCCACCGGGGCACCCGCCGGTCCGTTCCAGATTTACGACACTGTCGGCTTCAACGTCGCAGCACATATCGCGCGCGCACACGGTGGCGAGGATCAGGTCAAATTTGCCGACATACTGCAAAAGGGTATCGACGCGGGAAAGACCGGTCTCGGGGACGGTGAAGGCTTCTACACGTACGACTCCGACGGCCAGCGACTCGATGCTGTCGAGTCGTGGAACATCAACTGAATCGCTCGATCCCGCCTGTCGGTGATCCTGGGATCGACGACTTGGGCTCGAGTAATCAGTCATGGCGCTTGTGCGCATGACCACCGACGACGCCGAATTCAGCCGAGCCGGGTCAACCGAGTTGGCGTAGTTGTATCGCGGTGTCCAGCGCCAACCGATGCCACGCCGAACGCGGATCCCGGCCGGTCAGTTCCTGAGCCCGGCGCAGTCGATAGCGCAAAGTCTGCGGGTGCACCTGCAGTCGGGTAGCTGCAGCCGTTGCTGTGCCGGTGGAGATGAAGGCCGAAAGACCCTGCAGGATATGCGCGTTCGCTGCCTCGGTCAGCGGGCCGAGCACGCTCCGCACCACCTCGCTCGTGTCAGCGGTCGGGCGCGCTGTCAACAGTGCCAACAGCTGACCGTCGCCCTGATCGAGCAGTGCCCGGCCGTCGAACGCGTGATCCGGTGCGGTCTCGAGCGCTTCCGAGGCGAGTCGCCACGAACTGCTGATACCGGTAACGGTCGATCTCTCCACGAGGCATCCGCGTAGCCGCAGATCCCGACACGCGAGGTCGACCTCGGCGCGATGGATCGACGGCGGCAGCAGCGCGATCGCGCGTTGTTCGCGCCGAGTGCACAAGTGCGTCCGTTGATCCGCCGTTGTGGTGCGGTCCGGAGGGACGAGGCCCATCGCAAGCACCAGAGACTCGACGGTGTCGTCGGACATGGGTCGGCCCGGATCGGTGGACTGCACCACGAGCAGGTTCGGGTGCGTGGGCAGCTTCAGGTCGAGTTCGCGAGTACGGTCCGACACCGTCCCGGGTGAGTTGTGTCTGGCAGCCAGCAGGTCGTCGAGCAACGCGGCGTGCGCCTGCGCACGGTTGGATGTGAGCTGTTCGCGCGCAATGATATACGCACCGATGATCTCCTCGGAGATGGCGTCGATCGCGTCGAGCACGCCGAGGCCGAGTTCGGCGATGTCCGGCGGGTCGAGTACTTCCAGATACTCCGTTGTCACGTGTCGAACGAACACGCTCGACGCGACTCGATACGCGCGCAGCACATCGGCCAGCGGCCGCCCGTCTGCCGCGCGTGCGGAACCTATGGCTCGGAATCTCTTGTGGTCGCGGTCGTCGATCGTCCGATCGCCGTGCGCCCACAGGGCCATCAGCCGCCTCAGTGACCAATACGCGATGGCCTCGACATCGGCCAATTGTGCACCCTGCAGTGATCGGTAGACCGGGATCGCGTCGCGAATCGCGTGTATTGCGGATGCGACGACGGGGCCCAGATCCGATTCGATCTTCGCGACCACGGCGACCCGCGCCGGGTACATCGATCTACCTCGCACTCTTTATCAGCACCTGATAAATCCTATACTCATTCGACTCGATTTCCTTGAGATCCGACGCCGACGACAGCACAGTCGAGGGAGACACCCGGGTCGAGCAGAAGAGTGGGGCAATGGACGCAGACGTGATCGTGGTGGGGGCCGGCTTGGCCGGACTGGTGGCAACCGCCGAATTGGCCGACGCGGGAAAGCGCGTACTGCTCCTCGACCAGGAACCCGAGCAGAACCTGGGTGGTCAGGCGTTCTGGTCCCTCGGCGGACTGTTCATGGTCGACACGCCCGAACAGCGCCGAATGGGCATCAAGGATTCGGCGGAGCTGGCGTGGCAGGACTGGCTCGGCACAGCGACGTTCGATCGCGGCATCGACGACCCCGCAGGGGAGGACTACTGGGGCCATCGGTGGGCCAGGGCATACCTCAATTTCGCGGCAGGTGAGAAGCGGTCGTGGCTCCACGCTCAGGGAATGCGATGGGTCCCCATCGTCGGATGGGCCGAACGCGGCGGCTACCTGGCCGAGGGGCACGGAAACTCTGTCCCACGATTCCACCTGACGTGGGGCACCGGGCCGGGTGTCGTCGCGCCGTTCGAGCGACGCGTACGTGAGGCTGCCGACAAAGGACTGGTGCGCTTCGGTTTTCGGCATCGGGTCGACGGATTCGTCGTCGACGGGGGAGCGGTGGTCGGAGTTCGCGGTGCGATGCTCGAAGCCAGTGCAGCGGAGCGAGGGGCCGGAAGTACCCGCGTCGAAGTGGGTGAGTTCGAACTTCGCGCCGGAGCCGTGTTGGTGACGGCAGGAGGAATCGGAGCCAATCACGATCTGGTGCGCGAGAATTGGCCGGCGCGGCTCGGGACGCCGCCGGAGTCGTTGATCTCCGGGGTGCCCGAACACGTCGACGGACGGATGCTCGGCATCACCGAGAAGGCCGGCGGCCGGCTGGTCAACAAGGACCGCATGTGGCACTACACCGAAGGCATCAAGAACTGGAATCCGATCTGGAAGAACCACGGCATCAGAATCATTCCAGGCCCGTCGTCGATGTGGTTCGACGCACGCGGGCAACGGTTTCCGGTTCCGAACTTCCCCGGATTCGATACGCTGGGAACGCTGAAAGCGATCCAGGACAGCGGTTTCGAGTACTCGTGGTTCGTACTGACCCAGAAGATCATCGAGAAGGAATTCGCGCTGTCCGGGTCGGAACAGAATCCGGACATCACCGGCAAGAACCTCAAGCTCGTTCTCGGGCGGGTATTGCCCGGTGCCAGCGAACCGGTCGAGGCATTCAAGAAGAACGGCGAGGACTTCGTCGTCGCCGATTCTCTCGAAGAATTGGTCCGTGGAATGAACCGAATCACGGGCGAGGACCTGATCGACGGTGTCGACCTCAGGCGGCAGATAGAGTCGCGAGACCGTGAGGTGGACAATCCTTTCACCAAGGATCTGCAGATCTCTGCGATCCACAATTCTCGGCGCTCGCGCGGTGAACGCATCGCGCGTACCGCTGCGCTTCACAAGATTCTCGATCCCAAATCGGGTCCGTTGATCGCAGTGCGGTTGAACATCATCACCCGAAAGACACTGGGCGGCATCCAAACCGATCTCGACGGTCGCGTTCTCGATTCGATGGGCAATGCCGTCGAGGGGCTGTGGGCTGCCGGCGAGATCGCCGGATTCGGCGGCGGCGGTGTGCACGGCTACCGATCTTTGGAAGGAACCTTCCTCGGTGGATGCATCTTCGGTGGGCGACAGGCAGGGCGGGCCCTGGCGGCGCAGGCGTGAGAGTGCCGCGTTCGCTCGGTAGACCCGCAGTGCCCGATGCGGCCGAGATCGCCACCACGGCATCGGCGAATCCCCGTTCCCCGGTGTCGGTCTCGTTTCTCGGAGTGAGCACAGTGCTGTTCGACGACGGCGAGTCCGCGATCCTGACCGACGGCTTCTTCTCGCGTCCGTCCCTGCCGAAAACCCTTCTGCTGCGGCTACGTTCGGACGGCCCGAGAATCGACAGTGCGTTGAGTAGAGCCGGTATCGGGGCGCTCGACGCGGTGGTGTGCGCCCATTCTCATTTCGATCATGCCCTCGACTCGGCAGCGGTGGCGCTGCGCACCGGCGCGGCCCTGGTCGGTGGTTCCTCGACGGCACAGATCGGGCGGGGCGCGCAGATGCCCGAGGGTCGCATCACCGTCGTCGCCGACGGTTCCGCGGTCGAGCTGGGTCATTTCACCGTCACGTTCGTCGAGTCGGTTCACTCGTTTCCGGACCGAGCTCACGGAACGATCGATCGGCCACTGCGGCAGCCCGCTCGGGTGCGAGCGTTCCGGTGCGGTGAGGCGTGGTCGATGGCAGTCGAACACCGTCCGAGCGGCAGACGGGCTCTCGTCCACAGCAGTGCCGGGTTCCGAGCGGGCATGCTCGACGGCCTTTCCGCCGCGGTGGTGTACCTGTCCATCGGTCAGCTGGGGCGCCGGGAACGTGAGTACATCGAAGAGTATTGGCGGGAGACGGTGGTGTCGGTGGGGGCGCGGCGCGTCGTGCTGACGCATTGGGACGACTTCTTCCGGCCCCTCGACAGGCCGTTGCGGCCGCTGCCCTATGCCTTCGACGACATGCGCACCTCGCTCGACGTGTTGACCGCTTGTGCACGCAGAGATGGGGTCGACCTTCAGTTGCCGACACTGTGGCGGCGCGCGGACCCCTGGGCGGACATGGTCTGAGGCACCGAACGGGATCGACCGAAATACGTGGCGGTCAGCGAGCAAGATAGGGCAGGGTATCCTCTCCTCTTGTTCGTCCTCCCGCTCAGTACGTCGAGAAAGTTCGGTCACCCCGTGAAAAAAGGTACGAGGCGCGTCGCTGCCCTCTCGTCGCTGGTTCTTGCAGCAGGTCTGATCACCGCATGCGGTGAGTCCGAGGAGGTGTCGCAGACCGCGGCCACCGGCGGCGACGGCAAGACCGTCTACCCTCTCGTCCTCGACAACTGTGGCCAGTCGGTGACCGTCGACGCCCCGCCGCAGCGAGTGGTGTCTCTCGATCAGGACTCCACCGAGATCCTGCTGTCGCTCGGTCTGCAGGATCGCATGGTCGGGACAGCGTCGTGGACGGATCCGATCCGCGAGAATCTCGCCGAGGCGAACGCATCCGTTCCACGGTTGGCGGACAACGCGCCTACCTACGAGGTGGTGCTCGACACCGACCCGGATTTCGTGACCGCGTCGTTCGGCCGCCATTACAAGCAGGGCGGTGTCGCAGACCGTAGCCGCTTCGCCGAATCGAACATCGAAACCTATCTCGCACCCACCGACTGCGACAACGGCCTGAGCGTCAACGGTGGCAATCCCCGGACGACCCCGTTGACCATGGACGCGCTCTACCAGACCATTCGCGAAACGGCCGAGGTGTTCGACGTCCAGGAACGCGGTGAGGGCTTGATCAGCGAACTGCAAGGCCGGCTGGACGCGGCCACATCGGGCAACGACAAGACCGGTGAGAGCATCGCGTTCTGGTTCGCAGACACCAGGAGCCCGTACTTCGCCGGCCGCTCGGGTGCGCCTGCCCTCCTCGCCGATCAGGTCGGTGCCAGCAACGTCTACTCCGATCTGCAGGACGACTGGGAAGCAGTCGGGTGGGAAACAGTGGTGGACCGCGATCCGTCCGTGCTGGTGCTCGGAGACCTACTCCGTAATCGCTTCCCCGGGGACAAGCTGGAGGACAAGATTGCGTTCCTCGAATCGGACCCGGTCACCAGCACGATGGACGCGGTGAAGAACAAGCGGTACATCTCGCTGCACGGCGCAGAGATGAACCCCTCCATCCGTCTGGTCGACGCCGTCGAGAAGCTGACCGCAGGCCTGAATCAGATCGGCCCTCGGTCCTGAGCGCCACCACGGCCGAGCCGAGCGTCTCGGCGAAACGACAGATCGGCCTGCCCGCCGTCATGATCGGCGGAGTTCTCCTTCTGGTCGTATCCGTGGCAATCGCGATGACGCTCGGACCGGCGCAGATCTCGCTGGTCAATGTGCGTGACGTCGTGCTCAACCACCTGGGACTGGCGGACATCCCCGTCAGGGTGTCCAAGAACGCGATCGTGTGGGAAGAGCGTCTCCCACGCAGCCTCGTGGCAGCTGCATGCGGCAGCGGCCTCGGGATCTGCGGGGTCATCATGCAGTCGCTGCTCCGCAATCCGCTCGCCGACCCGTTCGTGCTCGGCATCAGTTCCGGCGCGTCGACGGGAGCGGTGCTGGTCGGAATCCTGGGAATCGGCGGGGCCGCCCTCGGACTGTCCGGTGGCGCGTTCATCGGGGCACTGGTGGCATTCGGATTGGTGCTGCTGCTCGCTCAACTCTCCGGCGGCAACAACGACCGCGTGATTCTGGCCGGAGTGGCGTCGACCCAGTTGTTCTCGGCATTGACGTCGTTGGTGATCTTCGCGTTCGCCGATTCCGACGAGACCCGCGGTGTCATGTTCTGGCTGCTGGGCTCGCTCGAGGGCGTTCGGTGGGACGACGTGATTCTGTGCGCCGCAGTCGTCGCGGTCGGGACCGCCGTCTGCTTCTACTACGCGTTCGTGCTCGACGCGTTCTCGTTCGGCAACGAGGTCGCGTCCTCACTGGGCATCCCGGTACGCAAGGCGCGCATCGCGCTTCTCGTCGTGACCGCCCTCATCACAGCCACCTTGGTGAGTGTTGCAGGGGCGATCGGATTCCTCGGGCTCGTGTTGCCGCATGCAGCGCGGTTCCTCGTCGGCTCGAGGCACGGTCGGCTCGTTCCGGTCACGGCTCTGATCGGGGCGGTCTTCATGGTCTGGGTGGATGCGGTGTCGCGCGTCGCGTTCGCGCCGACGCCACTGCCGGTCGGTGTGGGCACCGCGCTGGTGGGCGTCCCGGCATTCATCGCCATCCTGTCCAGACGGAAGAAGGCGTCATGACACTGTCGGCAACCGATGTCACGTGGCGCCGCGGCGGTGCGCTGGTCGTCGACGGGGTGTCCCTCGAGCCCGGCCCGGGCGATACCGTCGGGCTGCTCGGGCCCAACGGATCCGGCAAGTCCTCGCTGCTGCACCTGATGAACGGTGCCGTCAGGCCGACGTCGGGTGTGGTGACCCTCGACGGGACAGAGCTGTCCGCGATGCGGCGCAAGGACGTCGCAAAGATCGTGGCCGTGGTGAGTCAGCACGCCGACACGGACTTCGACATCACCGTCGCCGACGTCGTCCGGCTCGGACGCATTCCCCATCGAGGAGCGTTCGGCGGAGATGCAGCCGCGGATGCGGCGGCAGTGGATTCTGCACTGCGGCACACGGGTCTGGCAGGAAAGGCCCATTGCCTGTGGCATCAGCTGTCCGGCGGAGAGCGGCAGCGCGCGCAGATCGCGCGCGCCCTGGCGCAGGAGCCGCGGGAGCTGTTGCTCGACGAGCCGACCAACCATCTCGACATCCACCATCAGCTCGAATTGCTGGCGCTGGTCGCACGGTTACCCATCACGAGCGTCATCGCACTGCACGATCTGAACCTGGCGGCGATGTTCTGCACGCAACTCGTGGTGTTGTCCGAAGGCCGGGTGGTGGCAGCAGGCGCACCCGCCGATGTACTCACCGAGGAGCTGATCGCGCGGGTGTACCGCGTGCGTGCCCATGTGACCCTCGATGGACCGAACAACAGTCCGTCGATCCGATTCGAGCCCGGCCTCGGGGCGCACGTGTAACTCGACCTGCCGATCGAATCGACTGGTTTCACCATCGACCATCACCGTCAACATCGACGAAACATTCCTCCCGCACGATGATCGCGCCGAAACATCGTGCGACGCGACGGAGATGTCGCGTGGCACGACGGAAAACTCGATCGAACGGTGAGCGCATGACAGAACAACCGAACGCCACGGACACCGAGGCCGAACCCGGCGTACGCCGAAAGCCTTGGTATGCATCGCTTTTCGTGCAGTTGCTGATCGGCATAGTGGGAGGCATCGCGATCGGGTGGCTGTGGCCGGGCCTGGGGGCGGATCTCAAACCATTGGCCGACGGTTTCATCAAGCTCATCAAGATGCTGATCGCTCCGATCATCTTCTGCACCGTCGTCATCGGCATCGCCCATGTGGGCGACCTCAAGTCCGTCGGCCGCATCGGCGTGAAGGCCCTGGTCTACTTCGAGCTGATCACGACGTTCGCACTCGTGTTCGGCCTGGTGGTCGGCAACATCGTCAAGCCGGGCTCCGGGTTCTCCATCGATCCGCAGACCTTGGCCACCGGTGCCGAGGCTGTCGACAAGAAGACCGGCAGCGGCGAGTTGCCGCACACCGTGGACTTCTTGCTGAACATCATTCCGACCTCCGTGGTGTCGGCATTCGCGGAGAACGCGCTACTGCAGGTGTTGTTCTTCGCCGTGCTGTTCGGTTTGGCCTTGGCGAAGTTCGGTGAGAAGGGCCCGCCGATCGTGCTGGAACTCGTCGATCACATCAGCCACATCTTCTTCACCATCATCGGTTGGATCATGCGCCTGGCACCCCTCGGTGCCTTCGGGGCGATGGCGTACATCGTCGGCCAATACGGCATTTCGTCACTCGGTAGCTACGGGAAGCTGATCGCGTGCTGCTATCTGGCTGCCGTGTTGTTCATTCTCGTTCTCGCGGCCGTCGCGCGGTACTTCGCCGGAGTCAATCTCTGGAAGTTCTTGCGGTACATCAAGGACGAGTTGTTCCTTGCCCTCGGAACGGCATCGACGGAGGTGGTACTGCCACGCATCATGGTGAAGCTGACCGAGGCAGGCTGCTCCCGCACAACCACCGGTCTGGTGGTTCCGACGGGATATTCGTTCAACCTCGACGGAGCAACCCTCTATCTGTCGATCTGCATTCTCTTTCTCGCGCAGGCTCTCGGCGTCGACCTGACACTCGGAGAGCAGATCGCTGCGGTGTTGATCCTGATGCTGACCTCCAAAGGCATGGCCGGAGTACCGGGTTCGTCGTTCCTCGCATTGTCGGCGACCGTTGCGGCCATCGGGCACGGGTCCATCCCGGTTGCGGCCGTGGCGTTGCTGCTCGGTGCCGACCGGATCATGGACTCCATGCGAGTATCGGTGAACCTTCTCGGCAACTGCGTCGCGACATTCGTCGTGGCGAACTGGGAGGGCCAACTCGACAAAGAGCGAATGCGCAGAGTGCTCGACGGTGAGGAGGTACCGCCGTTGGAGGCGATCGAGGAGTCGAAGGACTACGAGCCGGTCGGATCCGAGCCGGAACCGGTATCGATCGGGGGAACCTCGAAGGCGAGCAACGCCACGTCGTCCTGAAGTCCGTCGCCGAACGAGGCCAACAACGCGGTCAGATCGTCGACGATCTTCGCCGCGGAGGTCCGGCCTCGTTCGGCGGCGAATGCGTGCAGACTGCCGTCGTCGTCGAAGCGAGTTCGGCCCGGGCCGACGATCGCCTCGGTCAGCCCGTCGGTGTAGAACGCCAACACGTCACCGGGCTGCATCGTCACCGTCGCCGAGGCGAAGTGCGGTTCGGTGAGGGCTCCGACCAACTGCCCGCCGGTGGTGTCCACGAATTCGACGACGCCGTCGTGCGCGATACGAAGAGCCGGCGGGTGGCCACCGCTGGCGAGGTGCACCACGGCGCCTTCGGGTCCCGGCGCGACGGTACCGAAGACCACGGTGCAGAATCGCGGATCGTCGCCGTGAAACTCGTGGTGGAGCACCGTGTTGAGGTTCTCGAGTACGGCGATCGGATCCCGATCGAAGACCGCTGCGGCCCGCAGCGTGTATCGAGTCAGGGACGTGACGGCAGCCGCGCCCGCTCCTTTCCCGCTCACGTCGCCGAGGAAGAAACCCCACGTCGCGTTGTCGAGGGGAAACACGTCGTAGAAGTCGCCGCCCACTTCGTCGATGGACGCGGGGTGGTAGTGGGCCGCCACCTGCATGCCCGTCGGCGCGGACAGGATCGGCGGCAACAGTGTGCGTTGCAGAGTCGAGGCCAGAATCTGTACCTGAGTCTTCTCGGCTTCCGCCAACTTGCGGGCTTCTTCCGACGCGCCCAATGCATCCTGAGATCGGTCGAGAGCTGCTTCGGCGTCGTCCTGAGCTGCCTCGGCATACATTCGCGCATCCATCAGGTGCTGCTCGCGGACTCGGCGCTCGGTCTCGTTGTGGAGTGTCATGGTCACCGTCGTCGCACCGGACACCGCTCGCAAACTGTTGGCGAGCATCGACACCGCCGTCTGCGAGCCCGATGCGGGTGCGCCGGTGAGTTGCGCCGTCACTCCGATGGGCGAGTCGGAGTCGGACGACGTGGCTGCCGCGAGCAGTTCGCGCAAAACCGGTGCGAACTCGGGGCTGAAAAGATCCGTGACTGCGGTGCCGACCAGATCGTCCCGACTCAGTGCCGTGATGCGAGCGGCCGCCGCGTTGGCGTAAAGGATGTCGCCGGACGCAACGTCGATCGAAAAAACCCCGCACGGTGCGGAGTCGAGTAGTTCGGCAGCCGAGGCGGTCATGGCTTCTCCTACCAAGATTACGAGGGGCGGCCGGTTGATTCGGCCGTGACTGGGTTCCGCCACACTGCGGTGACCACGGTGCCCAGACCTGGACGGTGGTCGACGGTGAGGTCGTCGGACACTGCCTCGGCGAGCTGAAGCCCGTGGCTTCGTGTGGTCGTCGGTGCCGGCGGACGCCACGTGCCGGTGTCCGAGACGGTGACGGTCAGTGTCTCGCGTTCGTACGCTGCCGTGATCGTCATCGTCCCCGGTTCGGGCGCGGAGCTGTAGGCGTGTTCGACGACGTTGGCCAGGGCTTCGTAGGCCCCGAGAGCGATGTCGTCCACGAGAGTCCGATGCACTCCCAGGTCGAGCGCCCAACCCTGGAGTCGGCGCCGAGCGGCGCTGGCAGCAGCAGCCTCAGCGGTCGCAGTGTGACTCCACCGACTGGCGGGCTGTGAGTGGGACGTCATCGGCCACCCTCACTGTCGACCGCGCTCGACTGCACGTGCGCCACAGCCTCGGGAACGGTGGTGAACGTGGCCATCACCCGGTCGATTCCGCTGAGTTGAACCGGGCGAACGACCACCCCGTCGACGGCGACCAGTGCCATCCGTGACGATTCGGGCAGCCGGTCGGACACCCGGACCAACACGGTGATGGCGCTCGACGACAGAAAGCTCACATCGGTCATGTCGACCACCAGTCCGCGTTCCGCGGCGTCGGCCGCAGGGAACGCAGCGGCGGACAAGTGGGGGATGGTATCCAGGTCGAGTTCGCCTCTGACTGTGATGACGGTTGTCGCGTCGTGCACATCCGAAACGATCTCGAACTGTCCTCCGGTCGGGTCGTCAGACATACGGCCGAGGTTACCTGTCATCGTGTCCGATTCACGATCCAGGCGCGTCGACGAACAGGTCGCCTGCACCCAGTACGTCGAGGACCATGCGCACCGAACGGGCCGGTGCGTGGATGACGATCTTGCCCGGGTGGGTGTATGTCGCGTCGACGATGGCATTCGCGACTCCCGAGTAGACGAACGACACCTCGGACAAGTCGATCGTGACCACGGAGGAAACGGCGGCCAGGCGATCGAGGCCGTGGACGAACTCGGCCCGGGTCGACACGTCGAGTTCACCGAAGGCGCGCAGGATGTTGTTCCCGTCGGAACGGACTATGGTGTCGAGTCGGAACTCGGCTTCGTCGTCGCGAACGGCGTTGTCCATGGTGGCAATGCTCATCGACATGTCGAGACCTCTTCCGGAGAAGTGCGCGGCCGGCTGGTGTCTCCGCCTGCTCGCTGGTTTGTTGTGTAGTCAACGATGCCAGTGCGAGATGTCGGACGGTGATGTCGACGATCTCGAGTCGGTAACGAAAGATCTCGTTTCGATAACGCCGTCATCGGGTCAGGAATTCGATCAGTGCACTGGTGACTTTCTTTCGCGCCCATCCGCGCGCCCCTCGCTGGCCGAGTGCGGCCCGAGCGGCGTTGGCCCCGGCCGCACCGTGGACTCCGCCCCCGGGGTGGGCGGACGCGGACCCGAGGAACAATCCTTCCACCGGGGTCTCCGCGCGCCCCAATCCTGGCGTGGGACGAAAGATCAACTGCTGCTGTAATTGTGCGGTACCACCGTTGACGGCACCGCCGTGCAGGTTGGCATCGGCGCCGTGCAGATCACTCGGTCTTTGCACCACCCGTCCCACCACCGAATCGGCGAATCCCGGGGCGTGCTGTTCCAACACCTGATCGACGCGGTCGGCGACGGTCTCGGCGGCCGAGTCGTCGACGACGCCGCGCGGCAGATGTGTGTAGGCCCAAGCGCTTTCGGTGCCCTCGGGCGATCTGGACCGGTCCGCTGTGGTCATCTGGCCGAACAACATGAACGGGCTCTGCGGGAGAACCCCGGTCGTGAGATCGGCCGCCCAATGGACCAGGCCGTTGTCGTCCGCGCCGAGGTGGACGGTGCCCGCGTCGGCCAAAGATGCCGAGCGCCAAGGTATTCTGCGGTCGAGAGCGTAGTTGAGCTTGACCACCGGGGTGTCCCACTCGAACGTACGTAGGTCGTCGTGCACGCGACGCGGGACCGCATCGAAGGGCAGCAACGACCCGTACAGCGCGGGGGCCGACACGTCGGCAACGATCGCTCGACGAGTGCGGAACGTCTCGCCACCTGTCGTGTGCACGGCGCGTGCACGACCGCCCCGCACGTCGATGGACTCGACGGGTCGACTGCACGTCAGCACAGCACCCGAGGCCTGGGCCCGGCAAATCAACGCGTCGGTCAATGCCGACGATCCACCTACGGGCGCCGGATACCCGACGTCCTGCGCGAGCATCGTCAGCAGATATCCCATCATTCCGCTCACCGGCGCGTCGGTGGGTACGTCGCCGTGCATCGCATTGCCCAGTAGCAGGCACCGCGCGGCCTCGCTGCGGAACAGCTCGTGGGCCATCACCCGTGCAGGCAACGCAGCGAACCGGACGAAGCGCAGTGTCTCGGAGACGCCGAGAGTGCGCGCCAATCGTGCTGCCGGCAGTACCGGTGGAAACGGCCCGAAGAGCGAACCGAGCAGGGGAGTGCGAATACGTTCCCACTGCTCGAACAGGCGCAGCCACGTGTCACCGTCGCGTACGTCGTGCTCACGCAACAGAGCAGCGGTCGCCTCGACGTCGTGATGGACGACCGGAGCGTCGGTGTCCTCCGGGGATCGCGCGTGGCCGTAGACCGTCGGCGAGTGAGACCACGTCAGTCCGTGACGCTCGAGCTCGAGTGCTGTCATGGCGGGCGAGGACACAGCCAGCGGATAGAACGCGCTGAACAGGTCGCTGGTGAATCCAGGAACCAGTTCGGCACTGCGGACGGCGCCGCCGGGTAGTTCGGCCGCCTCGAGAATCACGACGTCCCACCCCGCGTCGGCCATCGCCGCGGCGGCGACCAATCCGTTGTGACCGCTACCTATGACGACTGCGTCGACCTCTGTGGTGGTCATCGGGTGATGCTCCTGGGCTCGGTCGCGGTCTTGTTGCTCACAACCCTACCGACGTAGTACAGCGCGATTCCGACTGCGAGCAGCAGCCCGGCGCGGAGCCACGTGGCCGCGGACTGCTGAGTGAGCAGCACGGCACACGTGATCAACGCCAGTACGGGAAGCGCCGTCGGCGTTCGGAAGTGGTCGGTGTCGGATCGGTCTCGACGCAGCACGAGCACGGCAATGTTGGTACTGGTGAAGACGAACAACAGAAGAAGCACGACCGTTTCGGCGAGTGCGGCCACGGAGCCGGTGGTACACAACACCATTGCGACCACAGTGGTCGCCACGATGGCCGCCCATGGAGTCTGGCGGCCGGGCAGCACCTTGGCCAGGGCGGCCGGAAGCAATCCGTCGCGGGCCATGCCGAAGGTCAATCTCGACGCCATGATCATCGTCAGCAAGGCACCGTTGGCGACGGCCACGAGGGCGACGAGGCTGAAGACCCACGGTGGGATTCCGGCGTCGGCGGCGTCGACGACCTCGAGCAGCGGACCGGTGGACTGGGCCAGGGTGTCCGCGGGTACGACCGTCGAGACTGCGAGACCGACCAGCACGTAGACCACACCGGCAGTCGTGACGGCTCCGAGCAGAGCCCGGGGATACACCCGCCGCACATCCTCGACCTCCTCGGCGATGTTGGCCGACGTCTCGAAACCGACGAACGAGTAGAAGGCGAGCAGAGCTGCACCCAGTACTGCCAGCGTCGGCGTGGTGTCGTCGGTGAATTCGAGCACCCGTGACGGCGCGCCGTCGCCGCGGCTCAGAACGAGCCCGGCCAGGGCGATGATCACGACGAGACCGGACACCTCGATCACCGTCATACCGAGGTTGGCCCGGAGAGATTCGGTGATGCCGCGGGCATTGAGAAGTCCGACGAGAAGTAGGAAGACGACCGCCGCAGGCACCGCGGGCATGTCGAGGAACACTGCGAGGTAGTCGCCCGAGAAGGCGAGCGCGAGACCTCCGGCGCTCGTCACGCCTGCCGCGAGCATCGAGAATCCGACGAGGAACGACACTATCGGTCGCCGGAATGCCCGCTGGGCGAACACAGCTGCCCCACCTGCTCGCGGGTACTTGGTCACCAATTCGGCGTAGGACGCCGCAGTGAGCAACGCCATCAGGAGAGCAAGAAGCATCGGCAGCCAGATCGCTCCGCCGACCTCACCCGCGATTTCCCCGACGAGAGCGTAGATCCCGGCACCCAGCACGTCACCGAGAATGAAGACGAACAACAACTTGCCCGAGATCGCCCGGCGCAGTGGCGTCGACGACTCGTCGGACTCGGAGCCGTCCGGGCGGACGCTCGGACTGTGGTCGGACGTCATCAGTGCCGGTTCCCGCTTCGGGGGCCGGTGCTGGAGACAGGTCGAATCGATCGACGAAGTGGGAGAGTCATGTCAATCGCATGCCCGCTGCATTCGGTCTTCAATCGTGTTCGGCCGTTCCGTTGCGGCACAGACGTTTCGGTGAGCGGGCCGTGCCGGACCCGGCAGGTTCTACGGGTTCGATGCGCGCTCCGCCAACAGCGCGAGACGCCTCAGTGCCTCGGAATTCCGGGGGTGAGCCAGCGCATGTTGAACCCGGTTGGGCACGAGCTCGAACGGCGGTGTGCTCGCGTGCTCGATCATTTCGATCGTGCAGCCGGTTGCGGTCGGGTGCATCCGGACGGTGATGGAGGCGCGTCCGAACGGCATGGCCCGGGCTTCCAGCTGTAATTCGCGGTTCTCGTGAACGGCGACCGAGCGCGTCACGTCGCTGAGCACGAGCGGCCAGGCCCCGACCGAATGGTGGATGACACTGCCGGGAGCAGGCCACGCCGCGTCGACCGCTCTGATTCGGGATGCACCGACCACCCACATTGCGTAGGACCAGCCATCGGCAAGAACGTTCCACACGTCCTCGCATCGAGCTGTGGTGTCACGTTTCGTCGTCACGCTCGGACCTCCGTCGTCATCTCGGTACGCTGCTACGCCGAACGAAAAGCGTTGGTGTGCCGCCGCTCTCGGGGCACACGTCCGGCGGTTGCGCAGTGGGGGACCGGCCTGGACTCGACTCGGATATCGGTGACGCTACCTGCCACTGAGCCGGGGCACAACGCGGGAAGCGGGCCCGGCGCACGCGGCTTCTCGACCACCCGGCGCGGTATGGGGCGTCGGTTGCCATAATGGGCCGATGTCGACAATCGCGTACGTGATCGCAGGTTCGGAAGCCACCGGCGGGGCCGGTCTGCAAGCAGATCTCAAGACGTTCGAGCGGTTGGGGGTCTACGGGGTCGGCACCATCACGTGCATCGTGTCCTTCGATCCGAAGGCCGAATGGGGCCACCGCTTCGTGCCGATCGACAGTTCGGTGATCGCCGATCAGATCGAAGTCGCCACCGCCGCTCACGATCTCGATGTCGTCAAGATCGGCATGCTGGGCACCCCTGCCACCGTCGCCACCGTTGCGGAATCACTGCGCCTGCAGCCGTGGCGTCATGTGGTGGTCGACCCCGTGCTGATCTGCAAGGGCCAGGAACCCGGTGCGGCTCTCGACACCGACAATGCGCTTCGTCGCGACATTCTTCCGCTGGCCACCGTCATCACACCCAACCTGTTCGAGGCGACGACGTTGTCCGGAATGGACTCCATCGACACCGTCGAGGATCTCGGTGAGGCGGCCACGAGGATCGCCGACCTCGGACCGCAGTACGTCGTGGTCAAAGGTGGTGCCGGTCTACCCGGAGACGAAGCCGTCGACGTGGTGTTCGACGGGAAGGACCTCACCGTCCTGCGCGCCCCGAAGATCGGCGACGAGAGGGTGTCCGGCGCAGGATGCGTGTTTGCAGCTGCCATCACAGCCGAGTTGGCGAAGGGATCCGGCGTGCTCGACGCAGTGGCCACGGCGAAGGATTTCGCCCATGCCGGCATCGTCGGCCGGTTGTCGAGTCGTGCTCCGTTCTCTGCCGTGAGTTGGCACGATTGATCTTCCGATCCGACGTCAGGTTTACCGCCGGTGACTAGCGGGCAGCCGACGTGGACGGTTTGTCTCGAATGGGACCGACGGTCCGTATCCGGAGAGGATCCACATGACAGACGAGAACTCGAGCGAAGCCGACGCCGGGGCACGCGACGACGATCGGACCACTCGCGGGCACGCGGGTGAGGCGATCGTCGACACGCGTAACTGGCCCGGCTACATCTGCATCGGGGTGGCTTTGGTCAGCCTCGGTCTCACTCTCACTGCGGCAGGTTACGGATTCACCGGGTGGGTGTGGATCGGGGCAGTAGCCGCGCCGGTCCTACTCGCAGCCGGAATCACCCTGGTGCTGTTGGAACGCAAGCGTGTCAAGGCTCAGGAAGGCAAGTCCCTGACCGACCCGGCGGGACATTGATCGCAGCCGCCGTGGCAGGGCCAACCGGTCGACGCTGTCGTCGACCGGCCTAGCGAAGGGAATGCTGCGTCCCGCGTTCCTTCTTGCTGTGAGCCTTGTCTGCTCGACGTTGCGCGAATCTGCCGGCAGACTTCAAAGCCTTGGATACGACATTGGCTCTGCCCGTGCGTTTTTCGAGACTGACGCCGGCGAATACGAGGAGTCGGGCAGCAATCGGCAAGCCGATCGCGACGACGAGGTAGCGGTAGAGATACTTGCGAGCCAGCAGCGGGATCATGCCAGAAATCCTGTCGTGGGCGAGGTTGTCAGCGGACGGCCCGGCGAACCTTGAATGCCGCTGTTGCCGTCAGCGCGATGATTGCTCCGACGACGGCTGCACCGAGCATTGCGACGCCCTGCCCGAGATCGAAGTTCCAGCCGAGGAAGTTGATCGTGCTGTGGACGGTGTTCTGCAGCACGAAGATGACCAGTGCCGCGACGAGCACGACCGTGACGAGGAGGGCCAACTTCGAGGCGAATCCGCCGCGGCGCTTGGTGGTTGTGGTGTCCGATGTTGTAATCATGAGGGTTTCCGTTCTGTGAGGTGGGAGGTGAGCAGAAGCCGAGTGCCGCCGATCGCGGTGACCGGCGGCACTCGATGCGGGGCTGCTGGTTACTTGAAGGTGTCCTTGATGTTCTCGCCGACCTTCTTGACGCCGGCCGAACCCTGATCCTTCTTGCCCTCGGCCTCGAGGTCCTTGTTGTTCGTTGCGTCGCCGACAACTTCCTTCGCCTTGCCGATGGCGTCCTCTGCTGCGTTCTTGGCCTTGTCGATGAAGCTCATGGTGTGCACCTTTCGGGTGGCTGTGATCGTTGGTAACGGATACTTAGTCGGTTATTCGGTGCGAAAACAAACGCCGGTGCCTGTGTGATGTGTGTCACAGGTGTGCACTCGTATCGTCACGTCAGAGACACGAGCTCCGTGATGTCGTCCTGTGGGAGTTCGCCGTCGACCACTGCTGTGACGACGGAGCTGTTCAGAGTGATGGCACCCTTGTGGTTGTCCAGAAATGCCGTGTCCGCTGCGTCCCTGCCCACGGAGATTCGGACCAGAGTGGACCGCGGTGCCAGGCACGTGGCGTCGACGACACGCCACTGGCCGCCGACGAACGCCTCGGCGACGGCATGGAAATCCATCGGATCGCACCCGGGCGCGTACACGGCCACGAGGCGGGCAGGAACATTGACAGCGCGCAGCATCGCGACGACCAAGTGCGAGTAATCGCGGCACACTCCCTGGCCTGCGAGCAGCGTGTCGACGGCTCCGTCGATCGGATCACTGCTTCCCGGAACGTAATTCAGGCGTGAACCCACCCAGGCGGAGATCTTGGCCAACAGTTCCTCGGAATCGGCGTAGTCGCCGAATTCCGTTGCGGCGAAGCCGTAGAACTTGTCGGCTTCTGCGTAACGACTGGGCCGGAGGTAGAGCGACATGTCGTAGTCGGTGACGGGAGCCGGAGTGGTGTTGCCCAGGATGGTGGCGTCGTACGAGACCTGCAAGTTGCCGACGTCGGCGGGCATGACGTGAATCCGATTGCCGTGCGGTCCGCTGACCTCCTTCGCCTCGACGGGATTACCGTCGAGAACGAAGGAGAGCGATTCGGTGACCGTCGTACCGGGGTGCGGTGCGACGGCGATCTGGAATTCGAGTGTGGTGGCGGCGGTGATGTCTACATCGAGGCGTGCGGATACGTCGCGTTTGAGCATGGGGACTCCTGGCAGGTGGGGGTGGGTGAACCTGCTGCCAGTTCCCGTATCCGCCGAAACCAATCGCGCCTGGTCACCGAGTGATCAGCGCCACCCCAGTGCGGGGGCCACGTCGCGCAACAGTGTCTCCAGAATGTGTGCGCAGTACTCCACGCCCAACTGGTTCGGGACGGTGAGCAGCAGCGTATCCGCCGCGGCGATGGCTTCGTCTGCAGCGAGTTCTTCGATGAGCCGATCTGGCTCACCGGCGTAGGTCTTGCCGAACCGGGCCTTGCCGCCGTCGAGGTAGCCGACTTGGTCGTCGCCGCTGCCCTCCCGTCCGAAGTAGGCACGATCCAGGTCGTTCACGATCGGAAAGATGCTGCGGCTCAAGGACGTTCGCGGAGTGAAGTCGTGGCCGGCGTCGCTCCACGTCTTGTGAAAACGTTCGATCTGCTCGGCTTGCAACTGATGGAAGGGCACCCCGGTGTCTTCGCTGAGAAGTGTGGAGCTCATCAAGTTCATGCCCTGGCGTGCCGTCCACTCGGCCGTCTCGCGGGTGCCTGCGCCCCACCAGATTCGTTGGCGCAGACCCGGTGCGTGAGGTTCGAGGCGCAGCAGGCCAGGCGGGTTGGGGAACATCGGCCGCGGGTTCGGCTGAGCGAAGCCCTTGCCTTCCAACAGATCGAGGTAGATGCGGGTGTGCTCGCGAGCCATGTCTGCATGGTCGGAGCCCTCCGCGGGGGAGTATCCGAAGTGGCGGTACCCCTCGATGACCTGTTCGGGCGATCCCCGGCTCACGCCGAGTTGCAACCGCCCGCCAGAGATGAGGTCGGCAGAGCCGGAATCCTCGGCCATGTAGAAGGGATTCTCGTACCGCATGTCGATGACGCCGGTACCGATTTCGATGGTGCTCGTCCTGGCTCCGACGGCGGCGAGCAGCGGAAACGGCGACGAGAGCTGATTGGCGAAGTGATGGACGCGGTAGTACGCGCCGTCGGCTCCGAGTTCCTCGGCGGCGACCGCGAGGTCGATCGACTGCAGCAGCACGTCCGATGCCGATCGGGTCTGCGACTGCGGGGACGGTGACCAGTGTCCGAAGGACAGAAATCCGATCTTTTTCATCGTGAGCTCTTTCGTTGAAGGATCAACTACGTTCGTAGGACTCAGCGCACTTCGGGGTCGATTCATTCCCCCGTGCCGGCACTACGCCCCGATGCCCGCCGTCAACAACTTCGCCAGCTCGAGGTAGGCGTCTCCGTCGCTGAGACCGGTCAGGCGGAACACCTCGCGCGTCTGAATGCGCACCATGACCGAGGATGCGACGTCGCCGACGAATGCCGCATGGACGTCGCGTACCTCACCGCTCGCTACGCCCTCGCTGATCAGTTCCTGCACGCGTCGTGCCGCGATCGCGGTGTTGCGTTCGTACACCGAACGCGCCGATTCGAGCGACGCGAGATCGGTCATGAATTGTTCGGACGCCGATTCCAGAGCGGCACCGACTGCGGTGAGATATGTGGTGATGCGGTTGCGGGTTCCGTCGACCTCGGCGACCGCATTCTCGACCTGAGTGGTCATGGATTTGAAGTAGTGCACGGTTGCGCCGCCCACCAGCTGATCCTTGCTCGACGCCAGCGTGTACAAGGTGGATTTGGAGCAGCGGAGGCGGGCCGCGATGGTGTCGAGCGTCAGGTGAGCGAAACCCTCGGCCAGGAACAGGCTGACGAGTTGGTCGAACAATTCCGAACGGCGAGCCGTGGCGTGCGAGGTCACGGGTGCGTTCACATCCAGGATGGTACTGCATCGTGTTGTGCAGTACTGTGCATCAGTACTGCGGATCATTCTTCAGTACTGATGCCGAACATCCCGGAGGTTCTAGTGCCCGTCGCTCGCCTGTTGCCCACTGCCGAAGCGCGCGACCTCATCGCGCTGACCCGTGACGTGGCGGACAAGGTGCTCGACCCGATCGTCGACGACCACGAACGGCGTGAGGCGTACCCCGACGGAGTGTTCGACACCCTCGGCGAGGCGGGCCTGTTGAGCCTGCCCTACGCGGAGGAGTGGGGCGGGGGAGGACAACCGTACGAGGTCTATCTCCAGGTTCTCGAAGAACTGGCATCGCGCTGGGCGGCCGTTGCAGTTGCGGTGAGCGTGCACGGCCTGGCTTGTCACCCCCTGATGGTTTTCGGTACCGATCAGCAGAAAGCCGACAAGCTTCCCGGCATGCTCAGTGGTGCACAGATCGGCGCGTACTCACTGTCCGAGGCGCAGGCCGGCTCGGACGCTGCCGCATTGAGTTGCAAGGCCACCCCGATCGAGGGCGGCTACACGGTCAACGGTTCGAAGGCGTGGATCACACACGGCGGAGTGGCCGACTTCTACAACCTCTTCGCCCGCACCGGCGAAGGCTCCAAAGGGATCTCGTGTTTCCTCGTTCCGGACGGAACCGACGGCCTGAGCTTCGGCAAGCCGGAGGAGAAGATGGGGTTGCATGCGATCCCGACCACGTCGGCGCACTACGACAACGTGCACGTTCCCACCGAATGGCGCATCGGAGCGGAAGGCCAAGGACTGCAGATCGCCTTCAGTGCGCTGGACGCCGGAAGGCTCGGAATCGCCGCTGTCGCAGTCGGAATCGCGCAAGCTGCGCTCGACGATGCCGTGAAGTACGCGCAGGAACGCACTGCGTTCGGCAAGAAGATCATCGACCATCAGGGTCTGGGGTTCGTGCTGGCGGACATGGCCGCCGCAGTCGACTCCGCACGCGCGACGTATCTCGACGCGGCTCGCCGTCGGGATGCCGGACTTCCATACTCCCGCAACGCTTCTGTGGCCAAGCTGATCGCAACCGATGCGGCCATGAAGGTGACGACCGACGCCGTACAGGTGTTCGGCGGGTACGGCTACACCCGAGACTTCCGCGTCGAGCGCTATATGCGCGACGCCAAGATCACGCAAATCTTCGAGGGCACCAACCAGATTCAGCGTCTCGTCATCGCCCGATCACTCGCGACCAACTGACCATCCGCACCTTGCTTTCCACACACACGTAGGGGACATCTGCATGACGACAACCGAACCCGATATCCATACCACTGCGGGTAAATTGGCCGATCTTCGTAAACGTCTGGGGGCTGCGGAGATGCCGTCGGGTGAGGCGGCGGTGGAGCGGGTGCATGCGAAGGGCAAGTTGACTGCGCGGGAGCGGATCACCGCCCTGCTCGACGAGGGGTCGTTCGTCGAGCTCGATGCGTTGGCGCGGCACCGATCACAGAATTTCGGGTTGGGTGACAATCGCCCCTTCGGTGATGGTGTCGTCACCGGCTACGGCACGGTCGATGGCCGTGATGTGTGCGTGTTCTCCCAGGACGCGACCGTCTTCGGCGGCAGCTTGGGTG
>NZ_SPNG01000009.1:0-253677 GCF_004563845.1 Rhodococcus sp. 1R11
AAGTACAGCAATGTATGCAGGTGACTGGTACTAATAGGCCGAGGACTTACCACAAAGAAGCTACGCGTCCACTGTGCAATATCTGAAACAACACACGAAGAGTTGTTCAGTAACACAACCGAATACACGAATCCGCCACCCCACACGTGAGTGTGGGTGACAGGTTCGCTCGTGACACTGTTTCGCAGAGTTACGGCGGCCATAGCGGAGGGGAAACGCCCGGTCCCATTCCGAACCCGGAAGCTAAGCCCTCCAGCGCCGATGGTACTGCACTCGACAGGGTGTGGGAGAGTAGGACACCGCCGAACACAACATCCCGAAATGCCCCTGACCCTCCACGGTCAGGGGCATTTTGCATTCGAAACCACTACCCACACAACACAATCGAAAGAACGCGTGCGCACTGTGTACCGCGCTGGATTCGTGTGGCACAGTCGTGTTCGATGAAACTTCCCGTCGACGGCCAGCGCGTCCGCAAGGTCCTGCTCGATTTCGACCTGACCGTCGAATTCGACAGCGGTGCCACTATCGCGTTCAGTGAAGTCGTCGTCGATGATCTCGTCGTCGACGAAGACAACCAATTCGAGGGGCTTCGTGCGTTCGCCGCGTTGCTCGGTGTCGTCTGCGAGGATGCCGACTTCGACGAATCCGGTGTTCTCCGTCTGACATTCGACGGACGGACGCGAGTTGTGGCCCGTCCACGACCAGAGGTCGAGTCGTGGGAATTCTGTGCGGCCGACGGGTCCACCGTGCTGTGTGGTGCCGAGGGCACCGTCGAATCGTGGCCGGCACCGCCACACCGAAGTGACGATGAATCCACTCGAGAGGGTCTGCCCTCGATCGGTGCGACGGTCGTTCGCATATCCACCGGCGACGATGCCTCCGTAGAGTTCTCCGACGGAACGTGCCTGCATTTCGACCTACCGCTCGATGCGGGTTACCTGGTGCTTCGGGAGAGCGTCACGGCTGGTTCCGACGCGGGCGGGGACTGGGTCGTCGAGTTGTCGTCGGGGCACGTCATCTTCTATCGACCTCGCACCACATAGGGCTTGCCGAACTGAGTTGCGACACCGTCCGAGTACAGCACCGAGTCGGGTGGTCGAGTACTGACCCCCGGAAGACCCGCAGCGGCAACCAGCTGATCCGAGCAGTGGGTGGGTTCAGCGTCCACCAGGGCCCAATGTCGATGCACGTTCGGTACGTACAGCAGGCGTCCGCCCAGCGCGGTGTGCAGTCCCCACCGCGCGGTGAGGAAGACCGCCAGTGGGTCGTCGGACATGTCGCGTGTGCCCCGCACGATGCCGAAGTCCGTCGTCGCACCGCGCTTGGGCGGTGTCAGCCGCCGGCTGCGGTAGGAAATTGTCCGCTGGTCGTCGTCGATATCGATCGATGCCCACCGGTAGGGGATACGTGCGGCATTGGTGCCCACGACCACTGCGAGTCGGGTCGCCTCCAGGGAGCGAAAGACGACACCGCGTCGGCCTTCTGCGTCGATCGAGTACAGCCGCACATTGATCTCGCCGAAGGTCCCGAAGTACGGGACCGGGTGCCTATATCCGAGACCCGCACCGACCATGTGGAACCCGATGAGACCGACCCACGACGAACCGTCGAACTCGTCCGGTACGCACCCATCCGGTAACAGCGGCGCGACGACCGAACTCGGTACTCGCCAATGCAGAAAGACGAGTCGTTCCCACCGCTGGTCCATCAGAATCGGACGAGGCAGCAGCGGTGGCCGGGGCCAGAGGCGTCGGGCATCGTCGCGGTTCATGTTGCCGAGGGTAGGCGCGCTACGTCAGGAGGCGGTGAATCTGGCGTGCACACTGGCGGCGATCGTGATGTTCTCGGGCTTCAGGGCGAACGCGGCGGGCCCGGATTTCGCGGCAAGCATGCGGTGGGACGGCTCGGTGACGCCGCGTTCGGCAGACCCCGTCAGCAGCCCGGGATCGGCAACGGCCACGGCCGTCACATTCACCCTTCCCAGGCTCGACGCATATGCCTCTGCCTTGGATACAGCATCCTGCACTGCACGTTCGCGGACCTCATGGGTGTGGGCTTTCCTGCTCGGTTCGGTGAGGTCCCAGTCGAAGTGGTCGATCGAGACCCCGTCGAGAGCGGATGCGGCGTATACGAAGGCATCCACCAGGTCGAGTTGGCTGAACTTCACTTCGACGGACGCCTCGGCCTGATAGACGTACGGAAGTTGTTCGCCGTCCTGGTTGAACGGGCGGTGACGGGAACGCCGAACCTGATCGATGGTCCATCGATCGATCGGCCCGTGTTCACTGTTGTAGAGGGGTTCGATGAGGCGAGTGAGCTCACGTACGAGTTGCCCCGCAGGCTCCGACGCGGACTCGGCGCTGCGGCCGTCGGTACGCACCGTCAGGGACAACGTGCATTGTTCGGGTGGATAGGTCACCTCGCCGTGACCGACGACGGTGATGTCGAGTGCTTCCGGGCTCATGACGTCCAGTCTGGCATCCGGGCACGGGGATTCATCGAATCTCAACACTGCTGGCCGACGCGTCAGGTGCGGAGGACAATCGGGTCATGCTCCCTGTTCTCGATCTCGCGTCGTCCGAACACGACCCACAGACCTTCCGACGGGCTCTGCGCGAGGCAGCCCACGATTCGGGTTTCTTCTACCTCGTCGGACACGGGATCGGCACCGACCGGATGGACGACGTGTTGCGTTCGGCGCGGGCATTCTTCGCGGTGTCCGACGCCGTCAAGGACGAGATCAGTCAGCTGAAGAGCCCACACTTCCGCGGCTATTCGCGAGTGGGCGGCGAGCTGACCAACGGTCGGGTCGATTGGCGCGAGCAGATCGACATCGGTCCCGAGCGGCCGGCGATCGAGCATGCGCAGGGCTACTGGAATTTGCAAGGACCGAACCTGTGGCCGTCCGAACCCAGGGGCTTCCGCGAGACGTTCGAGCAGTGGGAGCGATCGGTGTCGCAGATCGGACTCGCGCTGCTCCGACATTGGGCGGCCTCTCTCGGCGCGGACGAGCACGTGTTCGACGACGCGTTCGGTACTGCGCCGGCGACGTTGATGAAAGTGGTGCGTTACCCAGGAACGCCGGATCATTCGCAGGGTGTTGGCGCGCACAAGGATTCGGGGGTGTTGACGCTGCTCCTGGTCGAACCCGACTCGGCCGGTTTGCAGGTGGAGACGGCCGCAGACACCTGGGTCGATGTGCCGCCGGTGGAGGGTGCGTTCATCGTCAACATCGGTGAGCTGTTGGAGGTGGCGACGGGCGGTTACCTCCGGGCGACGCGACATCGCGTGATTGCCCCCGGGCCGGGTACCGACCGGGTATCGGTGCCGTACTTCCTCAGTCCCGCACTGGATGCCGTCGTACCGATCATCACGCTGCCACCGGAACTGGCACGGCACTCACGTGGCGTCGAGGACGATCCCGACAACCCCATCTACGACAACTACGGGGAGAATGCGTGGAAATCCCGTACGCGCGCACATCCCGACGTGGCTCTGTTGCACCATGGAATCGTTCCCGCCGGGCACAGCTCCGCTCAGTGACGCTTGCTGCGACGCCCATTCGAGGCGCGCCACTGTGCCCAGGCACCGGTGCACCACAGTGCCCACACGATCAGCAGAGGTTGGAACAGCAGCCGGATGCCGCGTGCGGCATCCGAGTCCAGGCCGAACGCGTCGGTGTGCGTGACGAATTGAGAGATGTTTCCTGGGAAGACGGCGACGAAGAAGGCGGCCACCACCCATCCCACGAGTGCTGATCGAGCCGTCCAGAACAGGAGCGCAAGACCGAGAACGATCTCGACGACGCCCGAAGCCAGGACGACGAAGTCGGTGTCGACGGGCATCCATGTCGGTACCTGGGCCGCGAAGGTACTGCGTGCCCAGAACAGATGGCTCAGACCGGCGAAGACGAGAAATGCTCCCAGCACGATCCGGCCGATGGTCCGAGATATCGATTTCGTCATTGCGCCATGAGACACCACGGGCACACTGGTGACCATGACCGGGACCACCACGACCGAGCATGCGTCGACCGATGCCACTCGGCGGCGCTGGGTACTGCACGTCGATCTCGACCAATTCATCGCAGCGGTCGAGGTGCTGAGGAACCCCGACCTCGTGGGCAAAGCCGTCGTGGTCGGAGGCAGGGGAGACCCGACCGAGCGTGGGGTGGTGTCGACGGCTTCCTACGAGGCACGGGCGAAGGGCGTCGGATCCGGAATGCCGCTGCGGATCGCAGCGAAGAAGATTCCCGACGCCGTCTTTCTTCCCGTCGACAAGCCGGCATACGACGAGGCGTCGGCGACGGTGATGGACACGCTGCGTTCCCTCGGGGTGGTGGTGGAGGTGATCGGCTGGGACGAGGCCTTCCTGGGCGTCGAGACCGACGATCCGAGGACATTCGCCAGGACCGTGCACGACGCGGTGTTCGATGCGACCGGACTGCATTGCTCGGTCGGGATCGGGGACAACAAGCTTCGAGCGAAGATCGCCACCGATTTCGACAAGCCTCAGGGTATCTACCAACTCACCCAGGACAATTGGTACGAGGTGATGGGAGAGCGTGGCACCGATGCGCTGTGGGGAATCGGCAAGAAGATTTCCACACGGCTTGCTGCACTCGGTATCACCACCGTCCGTGAATTGGCCGATGCGGACGACGCAGACCTCGCCGCGGCGTTCGGGCCGAAGATCGGGCCATGGCTCGGTACGAAGGGTAAAGGGATCGAGCTGTCCCCGGTGACGTCCGAACCGTGGGTCGCGCGATCACACAGTCGGGAAGTCACGTTCCAGACCAACGTCGCCGATTGGACCGTGATCAGGGACGAGGTCGCGAATTTGACGTCGACGGTGCTCGCAGACATCGAAAGCGAGAACCGGCCCGCGGTCCGCGCGGCATTGAAGATTCGGTACGCCCCGTTCGAGACGCATACCGTCAGCGCCCCGATTCAGGGCCCGCCAACCTTCGATGCAGCGACTCTCACGTCGGCCGCAGTAGCCCTGGTGGATCGCCTCGACCACAGCCGAGAGGTTCGCCTGATCGGTGTGCGATTGGAAATGGTTCCGCCGCAACCGAAACCAGCTTCCTAGTTCACTTTCGGCCGGCAGCCCACTTCATTCCCCAGCCGTACTTCTTGTCGAGATCGGCTTGGCTGCCCTGGATGTACTCCACCTCGCGCGTCACGGTGATCCCGGCGGACGTGTTCTGCAGCAACGCGATCGAGCAGATCCGTGCCGAGTTCTCGGTCGAGTCCAGGCGAACCTCCACCTGCGGACCGCTGGTGGGGTACAGGGTCACCACGCCGTCGACCGCAGCCCAGTTGGGCGCGCCGTCGTAGATCATCGCGAAGATCAGAATGCGCGTGAATTTGTCGGGGTCGGCGAGATTGATATGCATGTTCTCCCCGCCGCTGACCGAACCCGAGCGGTCGTCGCCGTCGAGCGCGATGAACGGCGGCTGCTGCAACGACCCGAAGCTGTTTCCCAGTGCCTGAACGACGCCCTTGGAACCGTCGCGCAGCTCGTAGAGGCAGCCGAGGTCGAGATCCACCCCTCCGGTGCCGTACGACGCGGCGGCCAGCTTCGCCAGAAAGCCTTTCTTCTTCGGTTGCGCGGCCGGTGCGCCGCTCGACCAGTTCAGATTCACGCGCATCGACCCCTGCTTCTCTCCGGACTTGGTCAAACTGATGGTGGGCGACGCCTTGGACAGCGTCACCTTGCTCAGGTTGACCGACGCGGCGGGCTGGGCGGGCTGGGAGGGCTTGCGGGTGTAATCGATGGCCATCGTGGAGCCTTCCGAAACGGTCGAGTTCCGGATCGCGATGTCCGGTTTGGGCGGTCCGTCGAGAATAACCGCAACCGGGGTCGACGACGCGGGCCGGGAGTGCACTATGGAGTTCTCACGTTCGAAACCGAAAGGAACCGATGAACCCGGTCGTAGAGGTCGCGCAAGGGAAACTCAGTGGTCGCACGGTTGCGGGGGTGAGCGCCTTCAAGGGAATCCCGTACGCGGCACCGCCCTTCGGTGCACACCGATTTCAGGCACCACAGCAACCCGAGTCGTGGGAGGGCGTCCGGCAGGCCACCGAATTCGGCGCGACGGCTCCCAAGCCCGGATTTCCCAGCCCGATCGACCAGATTCTGTCCGAGGTGGCGATCGA
Organism: Rhodococcus sp. 1R11; assembly: GCF_004563845.1. Classification (NCBI taxonomy): domain Bacteria; kingdom Bacillati; phylum Actinomycetota; class Actinomycetes; order Mycobacteriales; family Nocardiaceae; genus Rhodococcus; species Rhodococcus sp. 1R11. Next base: position 6,165 of record NZ_SPNG01000009.1, read on the forward strand.
CGGAGACGATTGCCTGAACTTGAATGTCTGGACGCCTGACGTCGAGGCCGCGGGGTTGCCCGTACTGGTGTGGATTCACGGTGGGTCGTTCACCAACGGCAGCGGCGCGGTACCCACGTACGACGGGACCGCCTTCGCCCGCGACGGAATCGTGTGCGTCACCATCAACTACCGATTGGGCGTCGACGGATTCCTGGCGATCGACGGAGCGCCCGCAAACCGCGGTCTGCTGGATCAGGTTGCGGCACTCGAATGGGTGGCCGCCAACATTGCGGCGTTCGGCGGCGACCCCGCTCAGGTGACGGTTGCGGGTGAGTCGGCGGGCGCGATGAGTGTGGGCACGTTGCTGTCGATGCCTCGCGCGAAGGGGCTGTTCCGCCGCGCCATCCTGCAGAGCGGCGGCGGGCACCACGTGCTGACCGAGGAGACCGCGAAGAAGGTGACCGCGGCGTTGGCGTCGGACCTCGGTGTGGAACCCACCGTCGACGGTTTCGGTTCGGTGTCGGTGGCGGACTTGACGGCCGCGCAGACCGCGCTGTCGAATCGCATTGCCAAACAACCCGATCCGCGTCTGTGGGGCGAGCTGGTCCTCAACGTCATGGCGTACGAGCCGCACATCGACGGTGACGTGGTGCCGGACCGGCCGATCGATGCGATCGCTGCCGACTCCACCGCAGACGTCGAGATCATGGTCGGATCCAACTCCGACGAACACGCGCTGTTCTTCGTACCCAGCGGGGTGTTCCGCCACATCGACGAGAATCTGCTGCGCATGGCCATGGCGGGCATGGGTGCCGACGCAGACCGGGTGCTCGAGCTCTACCGCGCCGACGCACCCGACGCCACCGCAGGTGAGGTCATGATGGCCGCAATGACCGACTGGTTCTTCCGGATTCCTGCCATCCGTATCGCCGAGGCTCGTTCGGGTTCACCGACGTACATGTACGAATTCGCCCGGCCGTCACCGTCGTACGAGGGCAAGCTCGGTGCCTGCCACGCGATCGAGATCCCGTTCGTCTTCGACAACCTCGCCGAAGGCACCGGTGGGTTGCTCCTCGGACCGAACCCACCACAGGAACTCGCCGACCGAACTCACCGCGCCTGGGTGGACTTCGTCACGGGAGGCGACCCGGGCTGGGCCCCGTACGGGCCGGAGCGAACGGTCATGACGTTCGACGCGGATTCGGCGTCGGTGCAGGATCCTCGTGCGGCGCAGCGGGAGTTGTGGGACAAGATCCGGTAGACGACAGCACCGGTGGTACAGGCAGTACCACCGGTGCCGGGTCTGGATCAGGGGCGCGGAACGTTCCGCAAGTTCGACTTCGCCATCCGAACTGCTTCCCCCACACCGCCGTTGAGAACCACCTTGCTCATCGCGAGCGCGAATCCCTTGAGCTGCTCGCCGGTCAGGGTCGGCGGAACCGACAGAGCCAGCGGATCGGTGATCAGTTGCACCAGGGCAGGCCCGTCCGTGGCGAACGCGGTTTCGAGTGCGCCGCGAATATCACCCGGCTGGTCGACGCGCTGCGCATGAATGCCCGCAGCCTTGGCGATTCCGGTGTAGTCGACCTGCGGCACGTCTACGCCGAAGTCGGGGAGGCCGTCGACGAGCATCTCGGCCTTGACCATGCCCAAGGTCGAGTTGTCGAACATCACGATCTTCACCGGCAACTTGTACATCGCCACGGTGAGGAGTTCGGAGAGCATCATCGAGAATCCACCGTCACCCGAGATGGAGACGACCTGACGGCCCGGGTGCGCGAACTGCGCCCCGATGGCGTGCGGTAGCGCGTTGGCCATCGAGCCGTGCAGCATCGACGCGACGAAAGCTCTTCTGCCGGTGGGGTTGATGTATCGGGCGGTCCACACGTTGCACATACCGGTGTCGGTGGTGAACACGGCATCGTCGTCGGCCAGATCGTCGAGCACGGACGCGGCGAACTCGGGATGGATCGGCACGAGCTTCTCGGCATTGCGGGTGTACGCGCCGACGGTCTTGCCCATCAGGTCGTTGTGCTTGTCCAACCACTTCTCTGCGTAGCGGCGATCGGTCTTGCGAGTGACCAACGGCTGCAACGCGTTCAGAGTTGCGCGGACGTCCCCGTGGATGGGGTACCGCACCGAGGTACGGCGACCCAGCTTGGTCGGATCGATGTCGATCTGCGCGGTCGCGACATCCTCGGGAAGAAACTGTTGGTACGGAAAGTCGGTGCCGAGCAGGATCAACAGATCCGCGTCGTGGATACCGGCGTGCGCAGCTCCGTAGCCGAGCAGGCCGGTCATGCCGACGTCGTACGGGTTGTCGTACTGAATGAACTCCTTGCCGCGCAACGAATGTCCGACGGGAGCACCGATGGTGTCGGCGAATGCGACGACCTCGTCATGGGCACCTTTGACGCCGTAGCCGGCGAAGATCGCGACCTTCTCGGCATTGTTGATGGCGTCGGCCAGCTGTTGGATGTCGGCGGCGGGCGGAGTGACGACGGGAGTCGACGGAATGGCGATGGGATCCATTGCGCCGGCAGCGGCCAGCTCGGCGATGTCACCGGGGAGCGTCACCACCGATACTCCGCCGCCGGTGATCGCTGCGTTGATTGCAGCGCGGAAGACGCGCGGTGCTTGCTCGGCGGTGGAGACGAACTCGTTGTACAGCGAGCATTCGACGAACAGGCGATCGGGGTGCGTCTCCTGGAAGTACCCCGACCCGATCTCGCTGCTGGGAATGTGGGATGCGATCGCGAGAACCGGTGCGCCGGAACGGTGTGCGTCGAACAGCCCGTTGATCAGGTGCAGGTTACCCGGCCCGCAGGAGCCGGCGCAGACGGCGAGGGTGCCGGTGGTCTGCGCGTCCGCCGACGCCGCGAACGCCGCAGCTTCCTCGTGGCGAACATGGATCCAGTCGATGCCGCCCTTGGCCGATCCTCCGGTCCGACGCACCGCGTCGACCACCGGGTTGAGACTGTCGCCGACGATTCCGTAGATGCGCCGAACTCCGGCGTCGACAAGTCCGCGAACGAGTTGTTCGGCCACTGTGGTGGACATAGTTTTTCTCCTCGGATGTAGTAGCGCGCCTCGGGGTCGATGTGCCTGTGCGCATTCTCGACGCCTTCCCGGCGTCGAGGGTGTACGAAACATAGAAGTGCAGCGCGATCACTACCGCAAGAGCAAAGCCCAGGTAGAGGCCCGTCGCGATCTCCGTCACGTGGCGAAATTCCTGCCAGCACTCATCGAAGACTGGGGCTGTCCTGACGTGCTGTCTGCCGATGGCGACATCCAAATGAACAGGCTCTGTACAGGTTCATTCTTGGGATGTACGGTACTGACATGACCGAGCCCGCTATGACTCAGCGCACACCGGAACGCGCACGGCACAAGCGCCAACAGGTACTCGCCTCGCTCAAGAACACCATCGAGTCCGGCGACATCCCCTCAGGCTCGTTCTTGCCCGGAGAGAACGACCTTGCCCGTGAGTTCTCGGTCAGTCGCGGAACCATCCGATCGGCGCTCAGCGAATTGGAAGAACAGAACCTCATCCAAAAGCGCAGCGGCATAGGATCACTCGTCACCTTCGATGGTCATCAGATCGAGACTGCGGACGGATGGGCGCGGGCCCTGTCCTCCGCGGGCGTCGAGATGCACACCCGCACTCTCCGGGTCGAGCGCATCGTCGACCCCGAGTTGGCAGCCGAGGCCGGTACTTCCACGCTGAACTTCGTTGCCGTCGACCGAGTGCGGCACGTGGTCGACGGCCGACCGGTGTCGCTGGAGCGTAGCCGTGTTCCGGCGCTCGGTTCGCTTGCGGACCTGCCCGAGAACGGATTGCTAGGAGAATCGCTGACGGCAACCTTGAGGTCTGCGGGGCTCGTGGCTGCCAGCGGCGAGCAATGGGTCTCGGTGGTTCCCGTCGACGCGGCCGATGCAGCCGTTCTCGAAGTCCCGGTGGGCACCCCGTACCTGCACAGCATTCGTGTCAGTCGAGACGCGTCGGGTCGGTTCGTCGAGAAGGTCGTCAGCCTGCTCGCGCCCGACCGCTTCCGGCTCCATCTCACTTTCAATTCCTGACCGATGACCCCACTCTCTGCGAGGACTGTTTCGATGTCTGCTTCACGCGATCGCGCCCTCGGGGCTTTCTATGGCCTGGCGCTGGGAGACGCGCTGGGAATGCCGACACAATCGATGTGCCGCTGGGACATTGCTGAGGATTACGGCCAACTACGCGGATTCGTCGCCGCCGGTCCCCGTCAGCGGATCGCGCACGGCATGTCGGCGGGCTCGATCACCGACGACACCGAGCAAGCGATCATGTTGGCCCAGTTGATCATCGACGGTGACGGTAGGGTCGATCCCTCGGCTTTCGCCCACGCCTTGATCGCGTGGGAGTCCGAGATGTCCGCGCGCGGATCGTTGGACCTGCTCGGACCGTCGACCAAGCGAGCTGTGGAACGAATACTCGACGGCGCGGACCCGAACGAGGCGGGCAAGTTCGGCAGCACCAACGGTGCGGCCATGCGAATAACGCCCGCGGCAATTGCGGCATCGTTGGACGGCGGTATCGCGCCATTCGTCGACGCGATCTACAGTTGCAGCTTCGTCACCCACAATACGTCTCTCGGAATAGCCTCCGCCGCAGCGGTTGCCGGAGCCGTCAGCGCCGGGATCGCGGGTGCGGAATTGCACGAGGCGGTCGACATCGGTGTCGCCGCGGCCACCGAGGGGGCCACCCGTGGGTATTGGGTCGCCGGTGGAAACATCGCAGCCCGTATTCGTTGGGCAGTCGAGCTGGTCGGGAAATCCACCGACCGGCACATCACGGACACAGTGGCAGACGTCATCGGCACCTCCGTCGCGTCACAGGAATCAGTGGTAGCGGCCTTCGCTCTGGCCGTTGCGTACGACGACCCTTGGGACGTCGTACTGACAGCCGCCACCATCGGCGGCGACACCGACACGATCGCAGCAATAGCCGGCGCAATTCGCGGCGCCGTCGGCGGCTTGGCAGCGTGGCCCGGCGAAGCGATACGAACGGTAACCGACGTGAACAAGCTCGATCTGGAGCCCATCGTCGATCGACTGCTTGCTCTCCGTAACACGAACTGACACAGTTCGACTCACCCTTGGAGCACAACCATGACCTCATCCGCTTCCACGTCTGCATCGGACACGACAGTCGACGTACTGTCGCTGGAAACTCGGGGGATCGAGCCCGTCCCGGACGACGAACGCAACGGTAATCCGCTGCAGTTGTTCTGGGTGTGGTTCGCCGCGAACATTTCCATTCTCGGTCTACCGCTCGGGGCCACCCTGGTGGTCTTCACCGGTCTGAATATCTGGCAAGCATTGATTGTCGCCCTGGTGGGCGCGGCGGGTTCGTTCGCCATCGTCGGAATCGTGTCGATTGCCGGCAAACGTGGCGGGGCACCCAGTCTCACGTTGTCGCGGGCCACCTTCGGGGTTCGCGGAAACATCGGCCCCACATTGGTCTCGCTGATGTCGCGGCTCGGCTGGGAAACCGTCAACACCACGACCGCGGCATTCGTGTTGCTGTCGATATTCACACTGATCTTCGGTGGATCCGGCGTCGCGAAGGATCATGCGTTCGTCACGATCGTCTCCATTGTCGTCTTCATCGTGCTGACACTGGTGGTCAGCGGTCTGGGGCATGCGGCGATCCTCGTCATCCAACGCTGGTCCACGTGGATTTTCGGTGCGCTGAATATCTTCGTCGCGATCTTCCTGATCGCCACCGTCGACTGGACTGCAGTGACCAGTACCCCGGCCGGATCCATCAGTGCGATGGTCATCGGTGTCGGAACCATCGCTGCTGGAACAGGTATCGGTTGGGCGAATGCCGGAGCCGACATGTCGCGATATCAACGAAAGAGTGTGGGAGCCGGCTCGTTGGTGCTGTCCAGCGCGGCCGGAGCCGGAATTCCCCTCGTTCTGCTGATCGGACTCGGCGCGCTGCTGTCGGCAGGCGACAACAGCCTTGCGTCCGCATCGGATCCGGTTGCGGCAATCCGAGAAATTCTGCCGGCCTGGATGGCCGTTCCGTATCTGATCACCGCATTCGGCGGATTGCTGTTGTCCAACCACCTTTCGGTGTACTCGGCCAGTCTCACCACGTTGACCCTCGGTTTCCGGATCAAGCGGGTCTATGCGGTCGGAGTCGACGTCTTCGTCACGTTCGTCGGCGCCATTTACTTCATGCTGATCTCCGACGGCTTCTACGGACCGTTCATCACCTTCATCTCGGTTCTCGCCGTACCTCTGACGGCATGGCTCGGTGTGTTCATGACTGACATGATCAAACGGAAGACGTACGACGCGGCATCGATCATGAACGTGGGCAACACCAGTCGCTACTGGTACACCGGCGGAGTCAACTGGTACGCCTTCGCGAGCTGGGCGGCGGGAATCGTGGTGGGCTTCCTGTTCACTGCGATCACGGTGGACGGCGACGTGATCTACACCGGACCGCTGTCCGGCAGCTGGATCGGTGACAACGGACTCGGCTGGGTGGCGTCGTTCGTGATCGCCGCCGGGCTTTATCTCGTCACCGGTGGAGCGCGGCGGACCGAGACGGTCTCTCGGTGAGTCCGCGACTGATCCATACCGGTCAGGTGATCGTCGACGTGGTGATGGCCGTACCCGAAGTGCCGGTTCCGGGAGGTGACGTCGTAGCGACGTCACTGAACGAGACCGCGGGCGGTGGACTCAACGTGATGGTCGCCGCGATTCGTGATGATCTGCCGGTGATCTTCGCCGGCAGATACGGGTCCGGTCACTATGGTTCGATCGTCCGCGAAGCTCTGTCCGCCAGCGGTGCCGGCATAGTCAATACCGCACCGGCTGAACAGGACTCGGGATTCTGTATCGCCCTCGTCGATGCGAACACCGAGCGCACGTTCGTGACCTACCCGGGGGCCGAGGCGGAACTGAGTATCGGGGACCTCGAGGCGGCAGGGGTACGGAGTGCAGACTTGGTGTACGTCACCGGCTACGGGTTGGCGCACGAGAGCAACGCCGCAGCATTGACCGCGTGGCTGCCGACGCTTCCCGCAGACGTCACGGTGCTGTTCGATCCGTCCCCATTGATCGCCACGCTGAACCGCGACGTGGTGGACGCCGTTCTCGCCCGTGCCGACATCGTGAGCGTGAATCTACGCGAGGGCATGCTCATGACGGATGAGGTCGATATCGATTCCATCGCGGCCGAATTGGTGACGAGGGTGCGGCCCGATGCGGCGGTGGTAGTCCGTACCGGTCCGGACGGTTGTCGAATCGCGGGCGGTAGACGAACGTCGCAATCGGTTCCGGGGTTCGAGGTGCAGGCGGTGGACTCGAACGGCGCGGGCGATGCTCACGCCGGGGTGTTGTTGGCAGGGCTGTCCCGTGGGCTCGGTCTGTACGACGCGGCACTGCGAGCCAATGCTGCTGCAGCACTTGCGGTCACCGAGCGAGGACCGGCGACGGCTCCGCCTCGGTCACGTACCGACGCGTTGATCCGCGGTCGTCCTCTCGACGGGTGAGAGACGACTCCGTCCTGGAACCGTCGAGTCGCGCACGACGAGGGTCGGTGTCAACGCCATCGAGGACACCGGAAGTCCATGGGTGACCGCCAGCAGCATCTCTGCTGCGCGCGTGCCGATTTCGCGGTGTGGGCTGTGAATCGTCGTCAACGGAACGGTCAACTCGCTGCAGATCGAGATGTCGTTGTAGCCGACGACGGCTACGTCGCGTCCTGGCTGCAGACCCGACTCACGCAGCACGCCGAGCACTCCGATGGCGCTGAAATCGTTGGTCGCGAAGATCGCCGTCGGGGGAGTCGGCAGCGACATAAGGTCGCTCGCCCCGCGCCTTCCGGCATCGGGATCGAACCCCTCTTCCCGTACGTACTCGTCCGGAACGTCGATGCCTGCGTCGCGGAGGGCAGCGCGGCAGCCCTCCAAGCGGTCGATTCCGGTGCTGGCCCACGCCGGGCCGGACACGATCCCCACTCGGGTGTGGCCCAGTCCGGCAAGGTGCTCACCGGCGAGGTAGCCGCCCCGATGGTCGTCGCACGTCACGGAGGTCATTCCCGGGTATCTGCGGCTGATGAGCACGAACTTGATCCCTCGGCGCTGGAGGAGTTCGAGGTTCTCGCTGTCGAGGCGAGCATCACCGAAGATGAGGCCGTCGACGTTGCGGCCGAGCAACAGGTCGATGCGTCGACGCTGCTGAATCGGATCGTCGTGGGTGTTGGCGACGAAGGTCTCGTACCCGGCACGGTTCGCTGTTTCCTCGATGGCGTCGTACATCGCAGAGAGCACCACATCGGTCAATCGCGGGACGAGTACTCCGAACGCAGTGGATTTCTTGGTGGTCAAGCTCGCCGCGTTGGGGTTGGGGACGTAGTCCATATCGCGGGCCAGCTCGAACAATCGCAGATCTCCGGCGCTCGCACCTGCCGGGTCGAGCGCAACGCGTCGCAGAGCACGAGAGACGGTCGAAACATGCACTCCCGCAGCCGCTGCGACCGTTTTGAGCGTGACGCTCCCCGAACTGGTGCTGTCCACTGGCGGTTCCCCTCGATCCTCCGTCGGCGCTGCCCCGACCCCTGATGACCCCTAAGCTAGCACCGTGCGCAATCGTTTGCGCAACAAGTTGCCCCTAGGAACGGACATTAGATGACAGGTCTTGGTGGTCTCAATCCGTCGCCGACGTCACTCACGCTCGGCCTGGTTCAGCAGCAGGTTCCGCTGATCACGAGCTTGGACGATGTCGACGCGACGACCGATCGCGTGTGCAGGCAGCTGCGCGAGGCGAAGGCCGGGTTCGCGGCGCTCGACCTCGTGGTCTTCCCGGAGTACTCGCTGCACGGTCTACGCAAATCGTCGTGGGCGTCCGACGAGGTGATGTGCGACATGGACGGTCCGCAGGTGGAGCGATTGCGCGACGCGTGCCGTGAGTCGACGGTGTGGGGGTGCTTCAGCATCATGGAACGCAACCCCGGTGGAGCGCCGTTCAACTCAGGAATAATCGTCGACGATCAGGGTGGGATTGCCCTGTACGTCCGCAAACTTCACCCCTGGACGCCCAAGGAGCCTTGGGAGCCCGGCGACATCGGTCTGCCGGTCTGCCCGGGACCGAAGGGTTCGGTGTTGTCGCTGTTGATCTGTCACGACGGAATGTTCCCCGAAGTCGCCCGTGAAGCGAGCTACCGCGGTGCCAACGTGTTGCTGCGCACGGCCGGCTACAAGTTCCCTCTTCGGCAGTCCTGGCGTATCACCAACGAGGCCAATGCATTCCACAACCTGGCGTACACTGCCTCGGTCTGTTTGGCGGGGGAGGACGGCAACGGCATCCCGTCGATGGGGGAGGCGATGGTGTGCGACTACGAAGGAACGATCATCGAGCGCGGCGATTCCACACCCGATCGGGTGGTGACCGTGTCGATCGAGCCGGCCAGGGCCGACGCGGCACGTCGCGAGTGGGGAGTGGAGAACAACATCTATCAACTGGGGCATCGTGGGTACACCGCGCTCGATGGAGGGGCGCGTGACTGCCCGTACACCTACGTCCGCGATCTCGCCGACGGAACCTACCGAGTTCCGTGGGAGGACGAGGTTCGCATTGTCGACGGGTCTTCGGAGGGGTACGGGCCGCCGCGTCGAGACGGCAGTCCGATCGATACGGCCAGGGCCGGGATGCGCGGCGAGTAAGGCGCAGGTTACGCAGCCGGTGCCCGTGTAACGGTGCCATTAATTGGTTTCGGATTTGTGGCCCAAAGCTCGACATCGACCGAGAAACCCCTCTATCGTCAGAGCAACGCAATCGGTTGCACGACCGGTTGCACAGCAAGCGAAAGAAGGCTCGTTTCGATGACTCCCCAGGTAGGCGACTCTCTGGAGCTCACGGATCGCACCCGCCACGACATCGAATCGATGTCGTCGGGGGATGTGTACAAACTGCTGTCCTGTGCGGTGCAGCCGCGTCCTATCGCCTGGATCTCGACGGTCTCCGGCGACGGCGTCCGCAACCTGGCACCGTTCAGCTTCTTCAATGTCGCGTCGCGCAATCCGGCGACGCTGATGATCTCCATCGGAGAACGTATCGGATCCCCCGGAGAGTTCAAGGACACACTGGTCAACATTCGCGAGACCGGCGAATTCGTCGTCAACATTCCGTCCGCGGACACCGTGGATGCGGTGACCGCGAGTTTCGCCACCGTCGACGCCGACGTCGACGAGTTCGAGCTCTCGCGCATGACCGCAGTGCCGTCGGTGTCCGTCGCAGCCCCGTCGGTGCTCGAATCCTTGGTGTCTCTCGAATGCCGCACGATGCAGGAAATTGCGCTCGGCACGGACACTCTGGTGTTGGGGACCGTGACGGCGGTGACCAGCAGGCCTGGCCTGCTCACCGCCGACCTGCACGTCGATACTCTCGAACACCGTTTCCTCGGCAGACTGGCGGGCCCGTTCTACACCACCGACATGAACCGGGTGGCGCAGTGACTGCCTCGGCCCGTCTGCTCGGTGTCGACACCGAGGCGGTTGTCGACACCTTCGACATCGCTGTGGTGCAGACCGGTTCGCGGGTGGGAGCCTGGCAGCAGAACATCGACGCGGTGCGCTCGGAGGTGCAGGCTCTCGCCGCGGGCGGATCGAAGGTGATCGTTCTGCCCGAATTGTTCGCCAGCGGTTACGATCTCGACAGCATCGACACGATGGCCGAGTCCGTACCCGGTCGAACGTCGACCGCACTCGGAGCGCTGGCCGCCGAGACCGACACGGTTCTGGTGACGGCCATCGCGTTTCGTGATGCCGACGGAATCGTCTTCGACAGCTCGCTCGTCGTGGGCCCGGGCGGCCTGATCGCTCTGGGACACAAGCGCTTTCTGTGGGACCGAGAGAAATCGGTGTTCACTCCTGGCGCTGAGAGCGGACTGCTGGTCAGCAGTCCGTTCGGCACCATCGGCGTCGTGATCTGCTACGAGGCAGGGTTCCCCGAGACGGTCCGCGACCTCGTCCAGCGAGGAGCCGATGTGATCGCCGTACCGTCGGCATTCGGACACGTCCGTTTGCACGTGTGGAAGTTGCTCACCCGTTCCCGAGCACTCGAGAACGGCGTCGTCGTCGCGGCCGCCGGACTCACCGGACAGACCGGCGACGGCCCACGGTTCGCGGGCCACAGCGTCATCGTCGGACCGCAAGGACGCACCATCGTCGAGATGGACGAGAGCGTCGGATCGGTCTCGGCAACAGTGACGCGCCGTGAGTTGCTCGACGCACGCGACGAAATTCCTTATCTGAAAGACCTTGCCCGCCTGGGCGGAATCACCGAGAACGATTCAACCGAGAACCCTCACGAGAGGAACCGAGATGTTCGATCTGCGATCAGCTGATCTCCTGCGCGCGTTCACCCGTCAGCTCGAGCTGTGCAAAGTGCAGCCAGGAGAGCAGGTGGTGATTCTCGCGGAGCCTTCGAGCCGTGGGGATTACGTCTCGGCTGCCTTCGGAGCGGCTCAAAGTTTGGGGGCACAGGTACTTTCGGCCACCGTTCCCGGCGGCAGTCCGGCACCGATGCCGAGCACCCACACCGGTGCGGGCCCCGGTCTTGTGTCGGTCATGAACAGTTCGGTCGCACAGGACATGCTCAAGGGAGCTGATCTCGTGGTCGATCTGACCAGCGAGGGCTTCATTCACGCGCCTATCCAGCAAGAGATCCTGGCCGCCGGAACACGCATCATCTTCGTGTGCGACGCCCCGGACGTGCTTATCAGGAATATGCCGCAGGACGGCGACAAGGAGCGGGTCCAGTCAGGCGTCGATCTGATCCGCAACGGTTCGACCATGCGCATCACCAACGAAGCCGGTACCGATCTCACCGTGCAACTGAGCAATTCGCAGCCCGAGTTCCAGGTGGGCTTCGCCGACGACAAGGGCCGCTGGGATCACTGGCCGTCCACCATGGTGTTGTGTTGGCCGGAGATCTCGAACGGAAAGATCGTGCTGTCCGAGGGCGATATCTTGTTGCCGTTCAAGGAATACGTCCGGGACGAGACGACGCTGACGGTCACCAACGGCCACATCGACGAGGTGACCGGCGGCGGTGAAGCTGCACTGCTCAACATGTTCTTCGCCGACTCCAACGACAAGTGGGCGCGCTACCTGTCCCACATGGGCTGGGGCTTGATGAAGACCGGCGACTGGTTCGCGGCCGCGATGTACGGCAAGGACGACATCATGGGTATGGACGCGCGAGCGTTCGCCGGCAGCTTCCTGTGGTCCACCGGCCCGCACCCTGTACTCGGCCGAGACTCATACGCACACCTCGACATCGGAATGCGCGCCTGCACGGTATCCATCGACGGCATCGACGTCGTCACCGAAGGTCGATTGGTGGAGAACTGACATGGCTCCGATCGAAGTGGTCGTCGCCGGCGGCGGCCTGGGCGGGCTGACCGCAGCGCTTTCGCTGCGGCACAGAGGAATCAAGGTAACGGTACTCGAAGCCGCCGCCGAGCTCGGCGAGGTCGGAGCAGGCATCCAGACCGCACCGAACGCCAGCCGCATTCTCATCGCCCTCGGTATGCGAGAGAAACTCGAAGAGATCAAAACCGAGCCGATGGATCAGGTGCGCAGGCGCTGGGAGAACGGGAAGGTCATCGCGCTCACCGCGCTCGGCGAATACTGCAAGAAGACGTTCAACGCGCCGTACTGGCACTACCACCGCGCAGACCTGCACTCTGCCATTCATGCGCAGTGCCTCGACCCCGACGGCCCCGGCCCGGTTGTAGTGTTCGAGACCGACGCGAAGGTCGTCGAGGTCGACCGCACCGACCCGATGCGGCCCGTCGCAGTCACCGGAGCGGGACGACGGTACGAATCGGATCTGCTCATCGGAGCCGACGGAATCCGCTCGACGGTACGCGATCTCATCGGCCTGCCCGACACGCTGGTGTTCTCCGGCGAAATGGCGTATCGCGCACTCATTCCCGGCGACCGTATCGTCAAGGATCCGGCAACCCGCTGGCTCGTAGATCGCTACCAGAGCACCATCTGGTACGGACCCGACCGTCACCTGGTGCACTACATGATCCGCAACGGCGAGTACCTCAATGTCGTTGCGTTGGCACCGTGTACGGATGAAGTACGTGACGGCGGACCGCGGCTCGTCGGGCCCGAGGAACTGATGGCGACGTTCCCGGACTGGGACGACCGCGCCCACGCGATGCTGTCCAAGGCCGACGAGAACGTGCTGTGCCAGGCGCTCTACTACCGCAGACCCGACCCGCGTTGGACCGACGGCCGCGTCGCGCTGCTGGGCGATGCGTGCCACGCCATGCTGCCGTACCAGGCGCAGGGCGCATCGCAGGCAATGGAAGATGCGGCGGTGCTCGCCGAGGAACTCGCGAAGGTGACCTCAAGCGGAATCGACGACGCGTTGGCGCGCTACGTCTTTCGCCGGGCCCGGCACGCGCGGATGGTGCAGGATGCGAGCCTGCAGAACAAGACCTTCTACCACATACCCGATGGACCCGAGCAGCAGAAGCGGGACGCGACACTGGCGTCGTTCGATGGGGAGTCCGACATCTCGTACGGCTGGCTGTGGAGCGGTACACCGCTCGACGACAGCGACGACGAGAAATTCCACTACTCGTTCGTCCGATGACGACCTCGGACCACAACACCGCGCCGGAGGCTGCGATGAAGACTGGTGATCAGGTAGTACAGGAGCTCCCCTGGAAATGGGGAGTGCAGGGCAAGATCTTCATCATCGGCGGGCTGGGTTACATGTTCGACGCCTGGGACGTGGCGCTGAACGGCTTCTTGACTCCCCTGCTCGGAAGTTACTGGGATCTGTCCCAGGCCGAGCGCGGTCTCGTCGCCACCGGCAACCTGATCGGTATGGCCGTCGGAGCCGTCGTGTGGGGAACGATCGCCGACCGCGTCGGGCGAAAACGCGCATTCTCGTTGACGCTGTTGATCTTTGCGCTGTTCTCGGTCCTCGGTGCTTTCGCCCCGAGCTTCGAGATCTTCATCGTTCTGCGGTTCCTCGCAGGATTCGGCCTCGGCGGCTGCATCCCGGTGGACTACGCGTTGGTCAGCGAATTCTCGCCCCGCCGCATTCGCGGCAAGATTCTGTCCGCGATGGACGTCTGGTGGCCGATCGGTGCCACCATCTGCGGCGTCGTGGCAACACTGCTCGTCCCGATCGACGGCGATGTTCGCTGGCGCTACATGCTGTTGTTCATGGTTCTGCCTGCGCTGCTGCTGTTCTGGGTCCGGCGCGGCATCCCGGAGTCGCCGATCTACCTCGCCAAGGTCGGCCGAGAAGCCGAGGCCCGCGCCGTCATCGACGACATGGTGACTCGTACCGGATCCGACGCCGTCGAGTACGTCATCGTCGCCGACACCGCTCCGAAGGGTCCAGGCGGGATGAAAGCTGCTCTGACGCAGCTCAAATCGGTGTGGCGCTACAGCCCACGTATCACTGCCGCAGCGTGGATGCTGTTCGTGTCGATCATGCTGCTGTACTACGCCGCGCTGAGTTGGATGCCGTCCATCCTCCGCGCCGAGGGCTACGGAGAATTCGCGGCCTTCGCCGGTACGACGCTCATGACCGGAGTCGGCATCGTCGGAGTGCTCACCTCCGCGTTCATCGTCGAGATCTTCGGACGCAAGTGGGTCATCGGACTATCCGGTCCGATCGCCGGTAGTGCCCTGGTCATGTTCGCGGTCATGCTCGACATCCAATCGGCTGCGCTGATCTGGCTCGGCATCTTCGGGTTCGTCATCCAGCTGACCATCCCGGTGCTGTACTGCTACGTCTCGGAGTTGTATCCCACCAATATCCGCGCCTCGGGATTTGGGTACGCGTCCTCGGTCAGTCGGGTGGCCACGGGCTTTGCGCCGCTGCTTTTCGGCTCCGTCATGTGGCCGATCCTGGGTCTGCCGTTGACCTTCGGCATCGTCACCGCGTTCGTGTTGTTCGCGGTGATCTGGATGGCGTACTTCGCACCCGAGACCAAGGGGCGCGAACTCGACACCCTGGTCGACGAACCCACCGAGGTAGTCGCAGGCGAGGCTCGGGTCTGATGAAGCCCGCACAGTTCGACTACCACCGGGCGCGCGATGTCTCGGGTGCAGTGCGCCTACTGGCCGAGCTGGGCGAGGACGCGAAGATCATCGCCGGAGGCCAGTCCCTGGTCGCCATGATGAACTTCCGCCTCGCCCGGCCCGGGCATCTGGTCGACGTGGGTGGGTTGAACACTCTGAGCTACATCCGCCGAGAATCCGACGGCCTGCACATCGGAGCGCTCACCACCCACCATGACGTCGAATCCGGCGACGTGGGAACAGAATTCGCTGTTCTACGCGATGCCATGCGGTGGGTGGGGCACTACCCGATCCGTACCCGCGGCACTGTCGGTGGCAGCATCGCCCATGCGGACGCCACCGCCGAATGGTGCTTGCTCGCCATCCTGCTGGATGCCCGCATCGTCGTCGAGAGTGTGCGGGGACGGCGCACCGTCGAGGCAGACTCGTTCTTTTTCGGGTACTACTCCACCGATCTTGCGTTCGACGAGATGATCGTCGAGATCGTGTTCCCGAACCCGGCACCACATGCCGCAGTGACCGAATACGCCGAGCGGCAGGGAGATTTCGCGATCGTGGGTGCAGCAGTGTCCCTCGATCTCGACGGCGTGGCCGTGGTCGGCGGACGCGTCGCCCTTGCGGGGGTCGGCGCGACCCCGATGCGATCGCCCGCAGGCGAGGCCGCGCTCGCCGCCGGTGGAACATTCGCCGACTGCGCGGACGCCGCAGCCGAAGCACTGGAACTGGAGGACGAGGGCATGTTCACTGCCGAGTACCGCCGCACCCTGGTGCGCACGCTGGTCGTCGAAGCCTGCAGCGACGCGCTGGTGTCGCAGGGGGTGCCCACGTGAGCGTCGATCAGGTTCTCACGCCGAAATTCGTCGGTACCTCGGTCGCACGCCGGGAAGATCCACGGTTGCTCACCGGCCGTGGCAGATTCGTCGACGACATCGCAATGCCGGGCATGCTGCACGCGCAGTTCGTCCGCAGCACCGTCGCGGCCGGAGACATCACAGGTCTCGACGTCGGTGATGTCGCCGGAGTCGAGGGAGTGCGCGGTGTGTTCACCGCGGCGGACCTGGACTTGAGGCCGATCCGAGCCGAATTGTCCCGTCCTCTGACCGAATTCGTGCCCACCGACATGCCCGTGCTGGCGCACGACGTCGTGCGCTACGTCGGTGAGCCGCTGGCCATCGTCGTTGCCGCCGATGCGTACAGCGTCGAGGACGGGCTGGAAGCGGCACGAGTGTCGTACCGGACTGTCGCCGCTGTCACCTCCGCAGATCAGGCCATGTCCAAAGGCGTGCCGCTGGTTCACGATTCGGTTCCGAACAACACCGTCGTGGACGTGCAGATGTTCGCCACCGACTGCATCGACGAGATATTCGACGACGCGCACACCGTGGTGTCCGTGCAGTCCAGAACCGGACGTCAGAACGCACTGCCTCTCGAGACCCGCGGATGCATCGCGTACTGGGACGACCGCGACGAGCAATTGATCGTCTACATCTGCACGCAGGTCCCACACCAGGTTCGCACCGTCACCGCGCTCTGCCTCGGACTTGACGAGCGCCAGGTGCGCGTCGTGGTACCCGACATGGGCGGCGGCTTCGGGCAGAAGTGCGTCGTCGGTCGCGAGGAAATTGCAGTCGCCGCGGCAGCGTTGAAGCTCCGTCGTCCCGTGAAATGGATCGAGGACCGCAAGGACGCCTTGACGGCCTCGTTCCTGGCGCGCGAACAGCAATACGACGTGCGGGCAGCGTTCGATTCCGAGGGGCACATTCTCGGACTCGACGCAGATGTCGTGTGCGACATGGGCGCATACTCCTGCTACCCGTTCACCGCCGGTATCGAGCCGCTCATGGCGTCGGCGGAAATGCCCGGGGTGTACCAGGTTCCGGCGTACCGAGTTCGAGGGCGCTCGGTGTTCAGCAACAAGGCCCCGACCGCGCCGTACCGCGGAGTGTCACGCCCGCAGTACGTCATGGTGATGGAGCGACTGTTCGAGCGAGCAGCCCGTGAACTGGCGCTCGATGCAGTGGAGATCAGACGGCGCAACGTGATCACCGCTTTCCCGTACACCGGCGTCAACAACATCACCTACGACCCGGGCTCGTACCTCGAGGCCCTGAACCTGTGCGAGCAGACGCTGCGGGACGGCGGTTGGTACGACCTTCAGGAGCGGGCGACCGCAGACGGCCGACACATAGGCATCGGCTACTCGTGCTTCAGCGAGCGAACCGGATACGGCAGCAGCGCATTCGCGGCCCGCAAGATGAACGTGGTCCCCGGATTCGACATCTCGGAGGTCAGGATGGACACCTCCGGCACCGTCGTCGTGACCACCGGAACGATGAGCCACGGGCAGAGTCACGAGACCACCATGGCGCAGATCGTCGCAGATCGTCTCGGCATCGGCGTCGAACAGGTGAAGATCGTGCAGGGCGACACCGACCGCATCACGTACGGCTTCGGGTCGTTCGCCTCCCGCTCGATCACCATCGGCGGCAGTGCGGTGGCGTTGGCGTCGAACAAGCTGGGAGACAAACTGTGTGAGATCGCGGCGCACCTGCTGGAGACACGTGACGACAACGTCGAGCTGGCCTCCGGGCGCGTCCGTCAGCGCGACGACCACTCGAAGTACGTCACCTACCGGGACATCGCCGATGTCGCGTACCTCAAGGCGCAGTTGCTGCCCAAGGGGGTCGAGCCGGGATTGTCGGCAACGGCGAGCTTCGACGTGTTCAACGACGGCACGTTCTCCAACGCCACACACGGCGTCGTCGTCGAATTACACGAGGGCACCGGGCAAGTGGAGATCCTGAAGTACGTGTGCGTCGAGGATTGCGGGGTGGCCATCAATCCGAGAATCGTCGAGGGCCAGTGTCGCGGCGGGATCGCCCAGGGTATCGCGGGCGCGTTGTTCGAGCAGGTCTCGTACGACGACCACGGAAACCCACTGTGCGCGAGCTTCATCGACTACAAGGTGCCCACCGCGTGCGAGATTCCCGACATCGAGATCCACCACCTCGAAACTCCCTGCCTGTTCACCGAATCCGGGGCCAAAGGAGCCGGTGAGGGTGGAACTATCGGCGCACCGGCCGCGGTGCTCAACGCGGTCAACGACGGACTGCGTTCCACCGGAGTCGAACTGAACGACACACCGATCACTCCCGTTGCTGTACATGCGGCGCTGGCGAAGGGAAGGCCATGAGCAACAAGCAACTGATCGAACTGACCGTCAACGGTACTGAGCACGAGGTGATCACCCAACCACGCCGCACCCTGGTCGATGTACTACGGCACGACCTGCAGTTGACCGGAACTCACGTGGGTTGCGAGCACGGCGTCTGCGGGGCCTGCACTGTCTTGATCGACGGCAAGCCGGCGCGCGCATGCTTGACGTTTGCCGCGCAGGTCGAGAACTCCGAGATTCGGACCGTCGAATCACTGAGCATCGACGGCGAATTGAACGATCTGCAACAAGCGTTCGCGGACCACCACGGACTGCAGTGCGGATTCTGTACGCCGGGATTCCTGATGCTGGCCGAGGGATATCTTGCCGACAATCCCGATGCCACCAAGGAACAGATCCGCGAGGTGGTCGCCTCGAACTATTGCCGTTGCACCGGATACCAGACCATCGTCGAGGCCATCGACTCGTGCGCCGAACAGCGCCGCTGCGTCGGCTGCGCGAAAGGAGTTTCCCCGTGATACTGACCAACACCCTCGACATCGACGCGTCCGCGGACGACGTTTTCAGGCTGATCAACGACGTCGAGAAAGTGGCGACCTGTGTACCCGGGGCCGCAATCACCGGCAAGGACGGCGAGACTTTCCTCGGTGGAGTCAAGGTCAAGGTCGGGCCGATCAGCGCGTCGTACGCCGGCACGATTCGGTTCCTCGAAGTCGACGCCGAGACCCGCACGCTCACACTCGAAGCCAAGGGTGCGGACTCGCACGGAAACGGCGATGCCGAGGCTCAGGTCGATCTCGCGGTCGAGTCGATCGGTGACCGTTCGCGGTTGACCCTGAACACCGATCTGGTGATCAGCGGCAAGATCGTCTCGTTCGGCAAGGGCGCGATCGTGGCGGTGTCGAACAAGGTGTTGCAACAGTTCGCCGTCAATCTCGGTGCGTTGCTCAGTGGTTCGGCTACGGCCGATCCCACCGCGCCTGCAGCAGTGAAGACCGCTGTTCCGAGTCCGATGGGCGGCGAATTGAATGCGATGTCTCTGATACCCGAACCGGTGCGCAAGTACGCACCGGTCGCGGGGATCTTTCTCGCCGGAATGGTCGAGGGCTGGTTGGTCTCCAGAGCCTTCGGACGTCGGTAGGTTCGCGATGCTCGACTTCGCCGGCACACTGCACGATTGGTTCGTAGACGGACGACCGTTCGGTGTGGCCACTGTCGTGGCAACCTCAGGCAGCGCGGTGCGGGACGTCGGTGCGGTCATGGCCGTCGACGCCGGTGGTACCGCTCTCGGCGGGGTGTCCGGCGGATGCGTCGAAGGTGCAGTGTTCGATGCGGCAGTGTCGGCGGCGACGGGTGGACTCGTCGACCGCCTGAGGTTCGGCGTCGCGGCCGACGACCCGTTCGCCATAGGCCTCACCTGCGGCGGAACGGTCGACGTTGTGGTCGACAGGGTCGATCGAGACAGTCGCCCGCACTACGCAGAACTGTTGGCGCGAATAACATCGCGATCGTCGGTTGCCGAGGTCACGGTCGCCTCCGGTGCTGCGGGCGGACACCTCGTGGTGACTGCCGACGGCTCGTCCGGCTCCATCGGACACCCGGTGCTCGATGAGCGAGCTGTATCGCTCGCTCGGGTGATGTTGGCGGACGGTGCAAGTGGACTGCGGGAAATCGACGTCGACGACGACATCGTCGAGGTCTTCGTGCGATCGTTTCGGGCCCCACCGCTCCTGATCGTCTTCGGCGCGCTCGATCTCGCCGACGCCGTCGCCCACGCAGCAACCATCGTGGGCTACCGCACCGTGGTGTGTGATGCCCGGCCGATATTCGCCACGGAGGAGCGCTTTCCGCATGCCGACGAGGTTGTCGTGGCGTGGCCGCACGAGTATCTGGCGGCCCAGTCGGACAAGGGGCTGATCGACGACACCACCGCCCTGTGCGTGCTCACGCACGATGCGAAGTTCGATGTCCCGTTGCTCGACGTCGCAGTGCGCACCCCCGCCGGCTACATCGGCGTGCTGGGCAGCCGTCGAACGCACGAGGACCGACGTGAACGTCTTGTCGACAGAGGTGTCGGAGAGGACGCGTTCGCGCGGTTGTCGTCGCCCGTCGGTCTCGACATCGGCGGACGCACCCCTGGGGAGACCGCACTGTCGATCGTCGCCGAAATGGTTGCGGTGTCCAACGGGCGATCGGGCGGGCGTTTGCGTGACGGCACCGGTCCGTTGCACGGCAGCGCCGACCGTGGCAGCGAGGCTCAGCGTGGCGCGGTCAACTGCGATACGCGCACTGCGCCGGCAGTTCCCAGCACCAGCACGCCGGTCGCGATTGCGAAGGCGGTCGAGTAGGAGTCTCCGATCGCCGGCGCAACCACCAATGGCCCCACCACTTGTCCGACGCCGTAGACGGCAGTCAGTGTCGCCGCGGTACGGCCGATGGGAAGTGTTTGCGCTGTGCTCATCGTCAGCATCGTGATGCCCATGAACGTTCCCCCGAACAACAACGCTGAACATACAGCGGCAAGGGTGTTCGCCGTCAGGGCGGGAAGCACTGCGGCAACGGACTGTAAGGCGAATGCGGCAACCAGAGCACTGCGCAGGCTGGTTCGACGAGCCACCCCTTGCCACAGCACCGTCGCCGGCACCGCAGCCAATCCCACGACGATCCACACCGCTGGACCCACCGACGTGCTGCCGTGGCCACCGACCGCTGCCACGAGAAACGTGCCGACGACGATGTACCCGAGGCCCTCGAGGAAGTACGCGACGAGCAATGTCCGCCACACCGCGCGGGTTCCGGAGTTCACCTCGCCCGCCTCGGACCGCCCTGCAGGCTCGGGGTGTACCCGAAGCGTCCACGCCGGGGCGACGAGCACCGCAGTCAGTATCGCCGAGCACAACCACAGCGCCTCCCACGACAGATGTGGTCCGGCGAGCAACGTCAGAATGCCGGACGCTGCAATACCTGCACCGACGCCGCCGAACGCGATTCCTGGTGACGCACCGTCGGCTCTGTGCTTGGTGACGGTGCTCGCGCAGGCGATGAACACCGCGGCACTCGCCAGGCCGGCCAGGAACCGCAGCGCCGAAAACGTTGCGGTGGAATGCACTGCAGCCATCGCCATTTCGCTTGCGATGAGCACGAGCGTCCACAGCCTGAACGACGTCGTCGTATTGATCGACGGGCGCACCGACAACACGATCGCGCCGACGAGGTAGCCGGCATAGTTCGCGGTTGCGATGACGGCACCGCTGCTCGGGGTCACCTCCGCCGCGTCGACCATGATCGGTAGCAGCGGCGTGAACACGAATCGCCCGACGCCCATCGCGGCCGCGAGTCCGGCCGCGGCAGCGAACGATAATCGACGGCCGTTCATTGCGATCGCCCTCCTAAGTCGTTAGCCGCGCCAACGGTACGCGTTGGATCCCCGTCTCATCGAACCGAGCAGCAGGGAACCGATCGCACCACCGGTGCGTCCAATACCTGATACCGACTGTGGGGGACGCATGAGTGAGACGAAGTACACCGACGCAGAACGACCTATCTGGGTCCCGTACTGGCCGAACACGTTGGGCCGCCTGTGGCAGGCCGTCATCGCGATTGTCGCGGTGGTAGCCATTGCGATCTATCGCGGGCGGCTCGAGGTGCAAGGAAGCGACAATGGGCACACGATCGGATCGATCGCTCTACTTGCCCTCATGGCTTGCGTTTGGATCGGCATCAACGACAACGTGATTCGATGGGGAATCCCCGTCCGATTCGTTCGGCGCGTCGAGGACCACGCGCTCGGTAGCGGCGTCTGCATTCCGCCTCGGACCGCCAAGCTCTGGTCGATCACGGTCGCGTCCATTTTGGTGTCAGGAATGGGGGTCGCCCTGTCGAAGAGTGACGTGTTCGGCGCGGCCGGTATGCCGATTGCTGGAATTGCCATCGTTGTACTGGTGGCGACGCTCGGCTTCCGCAGCAGCGTCGAGCTGCGCTTGTTCGCGGACGGATTTGTCAGACGCAGACGGTCGTGCATGTTCTTCTTTCCGCGCACTCACGACATCCTCGTGCGCTGGGGCGATGTGGAGCAGTACGAGGCCTCGACGTACCGAACGTCAGAGAAACGGGGGAGTGGGTTCACCGAGCCCGTACTGTATGTCCGAGCGACTGGGCTCGGTATCGAGCGTCCCCGCGACCGGCTGGATCAACCGGACCGGATGGCGATTCGCATCCATTTGCTCGCAGCCGAGCCGAATACCGTTCTGGCATTGATGAAGTGGTGCACCGACGGCCCGGTCAACCGGATCCGCATGACCGGCTACGACTCACCCGACCTGCTGGTGCCACCACCGCTTCGTGAGCGACTGGAACTGTCGCGGTCCTAGCTTCGGCACGGAACCGATCACGGGCTCGCTGCGTCAAACCCGATGACGCCGATTCACCGGGCGTCGATACAGTGCGACTCGGGGGAGCGTCATGACAGTGAATGTGGATCCAGTGATCCTGCGGCAGTTCTCGAATGTGCTGTCGGGAACGGGGGAGGTGATCGCCGAGTTGGACACCCTCGCCCCGTTCCGAGCATCCGAGAATGCGCTGCAGGGTACCGACTTTCGCGCAGCGTGTGCGGCAGCGTCCGCAGCGGCTGCGGGAGCTGTTGCCACTCTGGCAGGCCGAGCCGAATGCGTTGCGGACATCGCCCGTGGTGTCGCGCAGAACTACGAGATCACCGACGACGACCTTGCCCGCCGCCTCGCTGCGATGGACCAGCCGAAATGACCCCGACCGTGCCGCACGTCGCCGGCTGGGAGCCGCAGTCGATGCGCAAGACGATGATCGAACTGGCCGAGATAGTCGAACGCGTCAACGGCCAACGAACCGGGGTGTTGGAAGAGCAGGACACACTGGCCGAGACGTGGACCGGCGACGCAGCACGCGCTGCAGCCGATCGCGTAGTGGCCGAATGCTCCCGGATGAGCTCCGTCTGCAGTGAAATCGACTCGCTCGCAGCTGCATTCGAAGGTGCAGCCGATATCGTCGAGGCCGCCCAAGCGCACGTGCAGGCTCAGGTGTCGGCGGCTACGACGAGCGGGTTCGCGGTACGGGCCGACGGTGTGGTGAATCCCGAAGGGATGATCGCGCTGATCCCAGACAGCCTGGGTGAAGAGAAGACGCGTCGAGCCGACGAACTCCGTTCTGCAGCATATCAATTGACCCAGGACATTCAGAGTGCTCTGCGCCAGGCCGAGAGTGTCGCTCTCGACGCTGCGCAGCAGCTGGCCGAGCCCACCGAGCGGTTGACCGCGCTCGCCCTCGACAATCCCACCGGAAAGTTCGTCGAGAACCCGGACGGGTCGTTCTCCTGGATGCCGGACTGGCCGTCGACCATCGCGGCGTCGGTCGTCGGAGGCATGGCCGCCGTGACGAGGCGGGCGCTGGAAGTACCCGGTGTCGAATCCGTCGACGACGTTGCCAAGAACATCGGACGCGGGCTCGGGGTCTTCGGAGTCGTTGCCGGTGCGATTCCCGGAATTGCGGGAAAAATCGACGAGGGGGTGAACCCGGCCGAGGCCGTGATCGTCGAGGCGACGCCGATAGTCGCGGGAGCAATTACGACCTGGGCGTTCGGAGCCGTGGGTGGCATGGCGGGTTCCATTATTCCGGGGCCCGGCACGGTGGCCGGCGCCGCTGCCGGGATCGCTCTGGGCCAAGTCGTCAGCTACGGCGTGGAGAAGTTGTTCGAGGCGGCAGGAAAATGAGCGAGATCAGAGACGATCGCACGCCCCAGACCGAGGACGTGCTGCTTAAGAGCCTGGTAGCACAGAAGTATCCATTGTGGGTGCGGACGTGGCGCAGTGTTCACCTGGGTTGGCTGGTAGCTCTCGGAGTTTCGTCTGCAGTCCTTGCCGCGACGATCGTGGCTCCGGTTCTCCTGTTCGAGACGCTTTCCGGGGAGACCGTTCTCCTCGTGTCGCCGCTGGTGCTCGCGGTGCTGATACCGCTCGCAGCGGCCGTGGTGTTGTCCGGCATCGGGTCTGCGCGGCTGTCGCTGTTCGTGCGACCGGTGACTGTCGCCGGAGTCGGCCGAGGCGTGGCAGTGCCGGGGCGGGGGACTGTGTTGTATCGCAGCGGAATACTCGCATTCGCGTTGGTGTCCGGCCTGTCCTACATCCACTGGGGAGGAGACGCACGGGTAAGTACAACGCGTCACGACCTGGGCGTCGTACTCATGTCGCACTTCGGCGCTCCGATATGTCTGCTGTTTTTCGCACTGAGTGTGCTCGTCGTCAATCGGACCCGAATTTCGCTGCATCCCGATGGCCTCGTGGAGGAGATCTATCGTCGCCGCGGATGGAAGGCCACCACTGCAATCACGGTTGTCCCGTGGGACGGGATCGTCGAGCTGCAGCCGCAGACGCATCCGAATCCTGCGGTGTCGCATTCACATTGGTACCCCACCATCCGAGTCGTGTATCGCGACCCTGCCGGTGGAACGGATCAGGTGCTGGTCCTGATGGCGTGCGAGAAGAAGGTCGAGCCCAACGCGCTGCTGTCCGTACTGCAGTGGTGTCGGGCCAATCCCTGGGGCCGTGCGCAGCTTGCCCACGACGACGCGCGAGAGCTACTTCGACCGCCTCGATTCCTCGATCGCATCGAAGCAGACCGAGCGGCGTCGATGTCGGGTCGACGGGACGTCCCGTGACAACTCGGGAACAATCGATGCAGAGCGTTCTGCAACAGCAGGGTGTCGAGCTCGTGCCCGTACATCTCGACGAATGCGCAAGGTTCGGTCTGGAGCTCCCTGCGCTGCCGGGGTGGGATCTCGTTCCTGCGCACCTGTTTCCGCACGCCACCGCGGTGCTGTGTTCTCCGACAGATGCGGTCGACGGATTCGTTCCCAACGCGGCAGTCTTGACCGGAAAGTTGACGCGGTCACTCGATCCGCAGACCCTGCTGGCATGTGGGTTCGGCGACTCCCGGGCACTTCCGCAGTGGATCGACGTCAGCTACGACCGTGACCCGTTCTGCGGTCTACCGTCCGTTTCGATTGCGGGTCGATACGAGTGGGACGGTCGGACGTTGTTCGCCCGGACCCGGTATGTCGTTGTCCACCACATCGTCGATCAGTACCTCGTCCAACTGACGGTTACCCTGCCCGACCAGATGAGGTCTCGCTTGCATTGGGCGGCTGATGTATTCGTGGACGAGGTGCGTATCGGGAGAAACTAGGTCGTAGGTAGCCTGCGCAGTTCCTCAGCAACGTCATCCGTCGTGCAGATGGATTCGACGATGCCTCCGAGCTCTGCTGCATCCTCTTCTCCCACCAGGCGGGCAATTTTGGCTCTGATCCCGCTGTAATTCATCGGGAAGTGGGCGACATCTCCGACAGGATTCGGGGTCGAGGCAGACATGAAAGTTCCATCTCGGAATTCGATCGTCACCTCGGCAATTCGGCGCTCGGGTAGAAGCTCATCGAATTCTTCGGCCGAGGAGACATCGACCCGGGCGCTGAATCGATGCGCACGAGAGAAAGTGGGACCATCCGGATCGAGCGCGTCGACGTCGATCGCGTCGGACAAGAACGCGGCAGCGACGACGAACGGTAGCGAGAACATCGCGCCGAGGCGAGTGCTGGGATTGCGTTGGAACAGGGGCTCCGCCAGTGAATGTGTACGCACGACGACCCTTGCGATGTCGTCGGCTGACCAGTCGGCACGGCTGCGCAGACTCTGCACGGTGTCGATGGCGGCATGTGTGTAGGAGCAACTCGCATGCTGCTTGGAATAGCCTTCGAGAGTCAGCCATCGCTCACCGAGATTCTCGGTGAGCTTCGCCAGGTCCAGCGTGCCGATGATCGAGCCCAGTGAATGCTCGATCGCACCGGTGTTGCCCACCACGCCCGCACGGGCCAGTCGTGCGGCGTTCGTACCGGCCCGCGCCGCACCGCCGATCCAGAGGTTGCGTGCAAAGTTACCGTCGAGCACCACAGCCCACGGCGCGACCTGTACCAACGCCGCGGACGAATCGATCGCTGCAGCAACGGCATCGAGGTCGCATCCGTGAACGACGGCGGCCGCAGTCGCCGCACCGGTCGCACCCCAATGCCCATGGGTGTGCCATGCGCTGTTCCGCGTCAGCGCATAGCCGAACCTGGCCGCCACTTCGTATCCGGCAACAACGGCGGTGAGGAAGGTGCGGCCGGAGACCTGCTGGGGTGCAAGTCGCGCTGCGGCGATCGCTGCAGGCACCACGTGCGCGGCGGGGTGTCCAGCGGCGTACTTGTTTCCTTCGTCGAGTTCGAGGCAGCACGAGGCAATCGCGTCGAGTTCGGCGGCCGATTCGACCGTGGTGCCGCGGGGTCCGCCGAGCGGGTGCGTCGAGCCGGGTTCGGCGTTCCAGTGGGCGCGTAATCGTGTCATCTCTGTGGTGCGCGCCCCGGCCAGTGTCACGCCCAGTAGGTCCAACAGAACGAGCTTGGCGCGCTCGGCGAGGTCGTCCGGCAAGGGGCGGCCGCGAAGTGTGTCGACTGCTTGGGCGAGCCGCGCGACGGAGTTCTCATGTTCCGGTGAGCGAAACGATAGTGAACCGTCCATTGTTGAATGTTAGAAGTAACAAGATCTGATCGTCAATGACGCAACCGATAATGCCTGGACTGTTACTCTGACGGCATCGCTTCGCTGTGAACTGGGTCGCTCCACAATGTTCCGCTTGGCGAAACGAACGCATTGCTGACGTGATCGGCGCGCTCAGCGAGTAGAAGGAGACAATCAATGTCCGATCAACTCCTCGATGCCGTCCAGCAGGGCGTGCACACGGTGGATCTCGGGAGGCAGCTGCGGGTGGGAATGCCGCAGTCGCCCAATCACCCGCAGTTCTGGCACACGCTGCCGCGCAGACACGGGGACATGACACGGTCGGACGGCGGTAGCGCAGCCAACGACATGATCACCACGGGTACCCACGTCGGAACCCACATCGACGCGCTTGCGCACGTGAGTCACAACGGGAAACTGCACGGCGGTGCCGACGCGGGTCAGTCCTGCCTCGGTGGAAAGTACGTGGAGCACGGCGTGCACACCATCGCACCGATGATCCGGCGCGGTGTACTGCTGGACATCCCCAGGCTTCTCGGTGTCGGTCGCTGCGATGGTGGTTACGAGATCACGGTCGACGATCTCGAATCTGCCTGCGCTGCACAGTCGGTCGAGATCGGTACCGGCGACGTAGTGCTGATTCGCAGCGGCTGGGGTCAGCTCTTCGACGAAGGCCTGCCCTACGTCGGAGGCCCTTCCGGCGTGCCGGGGGTCAGCGAAGCCGGGGCTCAGTGGCTCGCTGCCCTGCAGGTGCACGCGGCCGGTGCCGACACCATCGCGTTCGAACGACTCGCCCCCGGCGGAGGTCACGCCCTCCTGCCCGCACACCGAGTGCTGTTGGTGGAGAGCGGAATCTACATCATCGAAGCGTTGGACCTCGAAGAACTGTCGCGTCAGGAAATCTTCGAGTTCACGTTCCTGCTGGTGCCGCTGAACATTTTCGGTGCAACCGGCTCGCCGGTTCGCCCTCTGGCGGTGACGTCCGCATGAGTGAACTCACCCTCGCGCAGCAGGTGGCGCGGTTCGCTGTGAACACGCGATACGAGGATCTGCCCGAAGATGTGGTGGCCTCGGTCGGTATGCGCGTTCTCGACACTCTCGGAATCGCGGTCGCGGCCACTGATCTCGATACCAGCCGCGCCGCCATCGCATGGGCGTGCGAACAGGGTGGCACTGCGACGGCGACAGCCATCGGAGTCGACGTCGCGCTACCGCCCATGCTCGCCGCATTCGTCAACGGGGTGCTCGCGCACTCCTTGGACTTCGACGACACACATCTGCCCTCCATCCTGCATCCGAGCGCCAGCGTGGTTCCCGCTGCCTTGGCTGCTGCCCAGGAACACGGTGCCGACGGCCGCGCCCTGGTGCGCGGCATCGCAATCGGCCTCGAGGTCTGCGTTCGGCTCGGCATGGCAGGCTTCGACCCGGACGCCAAGAACTCGGTGTTCTTCGAGCACGGCCAACACGCAACCTCCATTTGCGGCGCGATGGGTGGTGCCGTAGCGGCTGCCGTCATCGGGGGTGCCTCCGAGACCGGGATCGTCGACACCATGGGCATTGCGGCGTCGATGGCATCGGGCATCATCGAGGCCAACCGCACCGGCGGAACCGTCAAGCGCATGCACTGCGGGTGGGCCGCGCATTCCGCACTGTCGGCCGCGGGACTGTCCAGGCACGGGATCACCGGCCCGCCGACGGTCCTCGAAGGCCGGTTCGGGTTCTTCCAAGCCTGGTTGCACGAACCGGGCCGGGCAAACGAAATAGTCGCCGGCCTCGGTACCGAGTGGGCGGTTCCGGGCATATTCTTCAAGCCGTATCCGGCCAACCACTTCACCCATGCCGCCATCGACGCAGGGGCTGCGCTCCGCAAGCGCGGAATCGTAATGGAGGACATCGGCACATTGGAGCTGGGCGTCCCGGCCGCAAACCTGCGCACGATCGGTGAACCGATCGAGGTCAAGCGCACTCCTGCAACCGGTTACATGGCTCAGTTCAGCGGCCCGTACGCCGTGGTCGTCGGACTGCTGGGCGGTGGGGGACTCGGTGCCGCTCTCGAGGACTACTCCGACGAGTTGGCCAACGATCCGCAGCGGCGGGAGTTGATGGCAAAGGTCTCGGTGGTGCCGGATTCACGGTGCGACGCCATTT
Source organism: Rhodococcus sp. 1R11 (assembly GCF_004563845.1). Classification (NCBI taxonomy): domain Bacteria; kingdom Bacillati; phylum Actinomycetota; class Actinomycetes; order Mycobacteriales; family Nocardiaceae; genus Rhodococcus; species Rhodococcus sp. 1R11. The sequence goes on from NZ_SPNG01000009.1 coordinate 35,165, forward strand.
TCCCCCATCAGTTCCCTGCGGTCCTGACGGCCACGATGACCGACGGTTCCGTACTCGTCGAAGAAGTCCTGACGACTCGCGGTGGTCCGGAAAGACCACTGTCGTTCGAGGAGGTGTCGGCCAAGTTCACCAGCAACGCGCAACAGTTTCTGAGCGAGACCGAGCTCGGTGCGTTGGCCGGTCGTTGCCATGCACTCGGCGACTTGTCGAACATCACCGAACTGCTTGCGCCCCTCACGGTATCGAAGAACCAGTAGAGGCGCTGCACCGCCCAGTTCTCGGCTGGGCGGTGCAGTAGTTTCGATCCATTACGCGCGAGCCAGGACTTCCCGAGCTCCACGAACCACGGCTTCGTCGACGAATCGGCCGGAGTCATCGACCGTCGGTCCTCCGTGAGCTGCGTCGTACAGCTCGAGCAACCTCCGAGCGGCGTTCACATCTTCGTCGGTGGGTGTGAGTGCGGCGTTGATGATGGGCACCTGGCTGGGGTGCAGTGCTGTTCGTGCTCGAAAGCCCATCTCGACAAACCGTGCGGTGGTGGTCTCGAAGCCGGCGAGGTCTCGGAAGTCCGTCGAGGTGGGTGCGATCGGGGCTGCGATACCAGCTGCAGCGCAGTCGATCACGATGCTCGTGCGGATTCCGTCGATCACCGTCGCCGTGTCCTCGGAGCGGGTGATGCGCAGGTCTGCCAAGAGGTCGACCTCGCCTATCCCGAACGTGCGAATTCGGTTGCAGCGGGTCATCTCCGGCAAGGCACGCAGTGCGTGGGCGGTTTCGACGAGACCGATCAATTCGACATCGGGGAGCCCTCTCTCGAAGAGAATTCGGTCGGCATGGGTGAGCGAATCCACCGAACATTTTGCAACCATGATGCCGGTGATCCCCACCATGCCTACCGCGTCGAGATCCTCCTCGAGGAATTCGGGGGTGACGCGAACCCACACTTCGGTGGCGGTCGGCTCTGTGATGTCGAGCCACTGCGCGACGTCGTGGCGAGCTCGTTCCTTGTACGGCAACGGAACTGCGTCTTCGAGGTCGATGATGACGGCGTCGGCCGCGCCTCGTACTGCCTTGTCGAACAGCTCGGGCTTGACCGCAGGAACATAGAGAAACGACCGGGCGGAGGACAGTGTCATCGGCTTGTACGAGCTTCCAGGATCTGGGTGATCGATGTCGCGGCGGCGACCACCTGGCGGGCATGAATCATGTGTTCGTCGTCCGCCGAGGACGAGTAGCGGAAGGCCGGACCGGACGAACTGACAGAGCCGAGTACATGTGCGGCCCCGTCGAAGAACGGTGCCGCAATGGAGGCAGCTCCGGTGTTCCGCTCGTTCGTGGAGGTGGCGTACCCATTGGTGCGGATGTCCTGAAGTCCTGCGTGGAAGCGACTTTCGTCGGCATCGGGGGAGTGCGCCCGCAGCTCTTGGAAGGCCTCCACCGCAAAGCGTTCGGGCAGGAAGGCCAATATCGCGCGGCTCGATGCTCCTGAGTGCAAGGCGTACTGGGGCCCGATCTCGACCACCATCTTCACTTCTTGCGGGCTCTCGTATTGGTCGAGGTACACGCGTCGATGTCCGACGAGGACCGACAGAGTTGCGGTCTCACGGGTTTGAGCGCGCAGGGAACGCAGGACCGGGGCAGCGACGGACCTGACGTCCAGCTGGCTCCACGCCTTGGTTCCGAGGCCGATAGCCGCAGGACCGAGGGCGTATGTCGACTCTCCCACGACCGGCTGCACGATCGAGCGTGACGCCAGCGATTGCAGGATTCGGTGCACGACGGCCTTGCTCAGTTCGAGTCTGCGCGCGATCTCCGAAACCCCCAGGGCCCGATCGGATTGTGCGAAAGCAATGAGCACATCGGCGACACGATCTGCCGACTCCGTGCCCGTCGATGTTTCCAGTACCGGCTTGCTGACCATATGTGTCACCTTTCGGATGTGCCTGCGTTCCGCTGGGCGAACCATACCCGTAACAAGAATTTGACGAAAGGTCCTGTTCTGAGCGCGTGATGCATGACATACTCGGTTCCAGCGAGAAAAGTCATCAATCTGATGGTGCGCTCAGCGGAACGATCGAGTTCCGCCCTCTTGTTCGACTCGGCGCCGGTGGGTGCGGAAGGCAGACACAACAATGAAGAAGCTCGTAGGTGTGCTGACAGCGGTTGCGGTCGTGGGTGCGGCAGCGTGTGGATCCTCATCGGGTTCGGACGATTCGGGGCCGATCAAGATCGGCTCGGTGCACCCCACCACCGGTGCGCTCGCCGGTGTGGGTGGTCTGATGAACGACGGTGCAGCGCTGGCAGTTTCCGACATCAATGCGGCAGGCGGCATCGCAGCCCTCGACGGGCGGTCGCTCGAACTGGTGTCCGGTGACAGCCAGGGCAAGGCCGAAGTCGGCCAGAGCGAGGCGCAACGCTTGATCGACGACGGTGCCGTGTCCCTCGTCGGTACGTACCAGAGCGACGTGACGCAGAACGTCGCGTCGGTCGCCGAACGGTCTCGTGTGCCCCTGGTCATCGACGTCGCGGTGGACGACAAGATTCTCGAACAGGGTTACCAGTATTCGTTCCGCATGCAGCCGAATGCCTCGAGCATGGGCACCGACGGTGCCAAGGCGCTCGCCGCGATCGAGGAGCAGACCGGCCAGGCCATCGACAGAGTGTCGTATCTGCACATCGAAGGCTCGTTCGGCGACAGCGTCTTCGACGCTTTCGAGGCCGAAGCAGCAAATCAGGGAATCTCCTCCGTGCAGGAAATCACCTATCCGGCAACGAACTTCTCGGACGCGACCACCCAGGTCCGGGAGGCAGCCGTGTCCAATCCCGATGTCATCGTCGCCACCGGTTACTACCCGGACGGGTTGTTGATCGCTCGCGCGGTCGAGCAGTTGAACCTGAACGTCAAGGGCGTGTACGGAATTGCCAACGGCGCGTTCGACGACAGCTCCTTCCCGAGCGATGCCGGTGCTGCCGGCGCAGGCGTTCTCAGTGCCAATTACCACTTCGATGCCACCAGCGACCGCGTCACCGACATCCGTGCACGCTTCGAGGCTCAGTACGGGCGACCCATGGAAACGGCAGCGATGTTGTCCTACCAGGCAGTCGAGGTTATCGCGGCCGGCTTGGAAGGCGGCGCTTCGACCGACCCCGAGGATCTGCGGGACGCGATTGCGGGCGTCTCGATCGAGGATCCGTTGCTCGCGTTCAGTGGGCCGATCGAGTTCGACGAAACCGGTGAGAACAAGAACGCGACCGTCATCGTCACCCAGGTACGCGACGGTGCGATCGCCCAGGTCTTCCCCGAAGAATTCGCAACGGACGCAATCGAGTTCCCGGTAGGGGCGGGACGATGACGTCCACGGCCCCAACCGTCGACAAGGCGGGAAAGCGCGGACTCCCGGGTCTCGGCCCCGGTGCTCCCGTGCTGGCCGCAATCGTCGTCGTCATGGCGGTCATCTATTTCGTCGGTGGTAAGGACCAGGGACTGGTCACCCAGGCGGTCGTCTCCGGTCTGCTGCTCGGCGGCGTCTACGCATTGATCTCGGTCGGGTTGACGCTCATCTTCGGTGTTCTCGGCATCGTCAACTTCGCCCAGGGAGCGATGCTGACGATGGCCATGTACATCGTCTACGCCTTGTCCACGGCAGGCCTTCCGGTCTACGTCGCGACACTCGTGGCGGTTCCGCTGATGTTCGTCTTCGGCATGATCGTGCAGGCGACGTTGCTGACCAAGCTGACGATCAGCGGGAGCCACGACGGCCCGCTGCTGGTCACTCTCGGTCTGTCGCTGTTGATCATCAACGTGCTGTTGATGATCTTCGGCGGACGTCCACAGTCGGTGCAGGCACCGATCGACGGTTCGCTGAACGTGCTCGGGGCCGTCGCATCATGGCCACGTGTGGTGGCGTTCATCGGTGCTGCGCTCGTCGCCGTTGCGTTGACCGCCGTGTTGAAGCGGACGCCGCTCGGCTTGTCGATCAGGGCAGTTGCGTCGAACTCGGAGGGGGCCAAGCTCGTCGGCGTCGACATCGGCCGGGTCTACGCTCTCACCTTCGGAATCGGCGCGGCCTGTGTGGCTGTGGCCGGCGGATTGATGACGCCGTTCACCAGCCTCACACCGTCGGTCGGCGAGCAGTTCACGATTCTGGCGTTCGTCATCGTCGTTCTCGGCGGACTCGGCAGCGTCGTCGGTGCCGTGATCGGCGGGCTGATCATCGGGCTCGTGCAGACGGTCGGCGCGCTCTACCTACCCGGAACGGGGTCGCTGATCCTCGTGTTCGCGGTGTTCGTCCTCGTCCTGTTTCTCAAGCCCGAAGGATTGTACGGAGCTCGCCGATGACAACGACCGGTACCGCACCCACCCCGGTGCACGACGATTCACGACTGAAGGACACGTGGCTTCGTCGCCAACTGATCACGCTGGCAATAGGATTCGTCGTCGTCGCGGCATTGCCGTTGATGCTGGGCGAGCAGGCGCAGACGGTGGCCGTCCGCACGTTGATCTTCGCGATCATGGCAGTGGCCTGGAACATCATGAGCGGCTTCGGCGGCATGTTCAGCTTCGGCCACGCCGCGTTCTTCGGCATCGGTGCGTACACCGGTGCGTTCCTGCTCGTCGAACACGATGTGTCGCCGTGGATCTCGATGATCGTGGCCGCGTGTATCGCCGCTGTGGTGGGCACACTGATCGCCTATTTGTGCCTGCGTTACCGGCTTGCCGGTTCGTACTTCGCGCTGGCCACGTTCGCCTTCGCTCAGATGTTCCTGCTGTTGGTACAAAACCTGGAGGTCTTCAACAAGACCGAGGGCTTCAATGTGCCGATCCTGCCTCGTGATTCGTGGTGGATGCTGCAATTCGAGAAGGGCAGCGCCAACTACCTCTGGATCCCGTTGGTGATACTTGCTCTCGCAGTTCTCGGCACCATCTTCTACACGCGTTCTCGTGCAGGCCAGTTCGTCCAGGCCACCCGCGACGACGAGACAGCCGCAGCATCGCTCGGTATCGACACGATGAAGTATCGGCTGATCGCCGTCGCGGCGAGTTGTGCGCTGACCGCCGTCGCCGGCGTCTATTACACGCAGTACTACTTCTTCGTCGGCCCCGAGCAGGCCTTCGGCTCGGCGGTATCCGTCGAAGCAATCGTGCCGGCGGTCATCGGCGGAATCGGAACGATCTGGGGTCCGGTGATCGGTGCCGCCGTCATCGGGCCGCTGTCCGAGTTGATCAACCAGTTGCTCAGAAATCCGCCGCAATTCCTCGAATTCCTGCAAGGAACAATCGGTTTGGACGTCGCCGCCTACTCGGTGATCCTGATTCTGATCGTGATCTTCCTGCCCAAGGGAATCTTCGGGACGATCCGTGAGAGGTGGAACCGATGAGCCTGTTGAGCATCGAGAACCTGAGCAAGTCCTTCTCGGGGATCCACGCGGTACGCGAGGTCAGCCTCGACGTGCCCGAGCACGAATTTCTCGGCATCATCGGCCCCAACGGGGCAGGTAAGACGACCCTGTTCTCCCTGCTGTCGGGTGAGCAGCCCCCGACAGCAGGCCGAGTGATCTTCGACGGAACGGATATCACCGGATGGCCGGCGAGCAAGATCGCGCGGGCCGGTCTGGTTCGTACGTTCCAGCTGATGCGGCCGTTCGAGTCGATGTCGGTACTCGAGAACGTCACCATTGCTGCACTGTCGAAGCGTAAGTCGCGCAGAGATGCTCGACGCCACGCGCTCGAGGTGCTCGATCGGGTCCAACTGTCGGATCGGGTCGGCGGCAAGGTCTCGACCATGTCCACGGCGGGGTTGAAGCGACTCGAACTCGCGCGTGCTCTCGCGATGGAGCCGCGGGTCGTCCTCCTCGACGAAGTACTGGCAGGGCTCGTCCCCGCCGAGCGCGCACCCATGATCGAGCTGTTGCGCAGCGTGCATCAGCAAGGCCAGACGGTGATGTTCGTGGAGCACATCATGGCAGCGGTGATGGCGTTGTCCGAGCGTTTGGTCGTCATGCACGAGGGCGCTGTGTTGACCTCGGGCGACCCGCGCACTGTCGTCGCCGACGAACGAGTCGTCGAGGCCTACCTCGGTGAGGAGAAGACCGCATGATGCTCGAAATCGACGACCTCCACGCCGGCTACCGCAGGCTGGAGATTCTGCACGGACTGACGCTGGGGGTCGACAAGAACGAGATCGTCTCGCTCATCGGTGCCAACGGTGCGGGTAAGACGACGACGCTACGTGCGTTGTCCGGCCTCGTCACCACGTCAGGTGGCCGAATCATGTTGGACGGAAACCCCATTCACGGCATGCGTGCCGACCGAATCGTCAAGGCGGGTCTGGTCCACGTGGCGCAGGACCGCGCGCTGTTCGGTAGCCTCTCCGTAGCCGAGAACCTCGAGATGGGTGCCTACTCGCAGAAGCACGGAACCGTACGCTCGTCGTTGGATTCGGTCTTCGAGTTGTTCCCCATCCTCGCCGAACGCCGGGAACAACGCGCCGACACCATGTCCGGTGGGCAACAACAGATGTTGGCCATCGGACGAGCCATGATGGCCCGTCCCCGGGTGCTGACGCTGGACGAACCGTCCGTCGGACTGGCACCGAAACTCGCCGCGGAGGTTCTCGACGCTATCGTGCGCATCCGCGACTCCGGCGTGACGGTGCTGATAGTCGAACAGAACGCCGCGCAGGCACTGGCAATCTCCGACCGCGCCTACGTAATCGAGAGCGGCTCGATCGTGTTGACCGGCAGCGGTTCCGAACTGACACACGACGAACGCGTCAAAGCGGCGTACCTCGGCATTTAGGAGCCCCACGCACATGCACCTCTTGGCTTTCACCCCGATCGACGTCGACTCGGCCGAACTGGCTCGTCGGCAGCGTCGGTACGACCAGTTGGCCCCGTCCGGCGTCACCGTCGAACTCCGCAACATCGGACCCGACGCGCCCGATGCGCTCGACACGGAATTGGACATCAGACGTTCCGAGGATGTCCTGTCTGCGGCCTTTCATGCTCTACGCGACACCGAAGCAGACGGCTTCCTGCCCGACTGCGTGCTGGATCTGTGCGCAGAGGAAGCGGACTCGTTTGCTGTACCCCTGTACGGATTGACTCGACTGACCGCGTCGTTCCACGCATCCCAAGGAAGCCGCATCGGCGCTCTGGCCCGAAACGAGGCCATCGCCGCCGAACTGGACCGCAGGCTCGGCTTCTATGGACTCGTCGCCGAGGCCACTGTTGTTCTGGGACTGGGTGTTCACGACATCGCCGATACTCGGGCGTGGGGACGAGCAGTGTCCGAGCACGCGCGCGAGTTGCACTGCGACGTCGCCATCAACGCCTGTTCGGCAGTCGACCTGACGGATCCTCCGGTGTCTCCGTGGGTAGTGGACCCGACAGCAACGGCGCTTCGACTGCTGGGACTTCGCAGCGAATTGAAGGTCCTCGCATGAGCGCGGAGGGCCCCGATCTCGTCGTTGCAGGTGCGGGCGGCGGACTCGTCGCGGCGCTCAGGGCTGCTCAGCTCGGTCTCGACGTATTGGTGGTCGAGGCGAGCGAACACTTCCGGCGCGGCAACAACACGGCGATGTCCACCGCGATGATCCCGGGCGCGGGCTCGCGGTGGCAACGCGACGCGGGAATCGACGACTCACCGCAGCAGTTCGTCGACGACGTGATGCGCAAGACCAAGGGCACAGCCGACGCTCGGTTGGCCACGGCGCTTGCCGACGTCAGCGCTCCCTTGGTGGAATGGTTGGCAGATCATCTGGAGCTTCCGCTGGCGTTGGTGACCGACTTCGCGTACCCGGGGCACTCCCGATTACGTTGTCACACAGTCGAAGGCCGACACGGTAGCGCGATGCTCGATCACCTCGCCCGCGCTGTGGCGGCCGAGCCTCGGATCGACATGCTGGTTCCGGCGCGCCTCACCGATGTGTCGGTCGACCTCGACGGTGGAGTGGACGCGGTGACTGTCACGCTGCCCGACGGCAACACCGAGGTCATCCCTACTCGCGCAGTACTGTTGGCCACCAACGGATACGGCGCGAACGAGGCTCTCGTGGAGCAGCACGCTCCGGAGATATCGTCGGCGCGGTACCACGGTAGCGAGCACTCCACCGGAGATGCTCTCGCCATCGGGCGCAAGCTGGGAGCGGATGCGGCGTACCTCGACGCCTACCAGGGGCACGCGGCACTTTCGAAGAAGGCGACGACGCTCGTCGGCTGGGCCACTGTGATGCACGGCGGAATCGTGATCGACGCAACGGGCCGCCGATTCGGTGACGAAACTACCGGCTACTCCGAATATGCCGCCGCTCTCGCGGCTCGGCCCGGATCCGAGGGCTGGGTCGTCATCGACAGGGAGGTCTACGACAAGTGTCTGTCGTTCAAGGACTTCGAGCAGACGGTGGCCTCCGGTGCGGCAGTGTGGGCCGATGACGCTGCAACTCTGGCCGACGTGACCGGCCTGCCGGACGAGGCGGTGGCAGAGGAACTCGCGGCTGTGGCAGGGTATGCACAGGGCGACGTGCCGGATCCGTTCGGCCGCAGCTCTTTCGAGCACACCCTGACCGAACCGTACGCGGCCATCAAAATCGTCCCCGCGTTGTTTCACACGCAGGGCGGCCTCGTCGTCGACGAGAACGCGCGAGTACTGAGGCCCGACGGGTCTGCAATCGACGGACTGTTCGCCTCCGGCGGTGCGGCAATGGGCATTTCGGGCCACGGGGCCGCCGGTTATCTGGCGGGCAACGGGTTGTTGCCCGCGCTCGGGCTTGCGTACCTCGCGGCCAGTTCTCTCACAACTTCCTAACTAGTGAAAAATCTCGAAAGGACAATCATGTCAACGTTGTTGATCATCAACGCCCGAGTCGTGCGACCGGGATCGGCCGCTCCCGACGAGGGGGAGTTCCTCGACCTTCTCATCGAAGACGGCAAATTCACCCGCATCGAAGCGGGAATCGATGCTGCCGGAATCGACACGGTCATCGACGCCGCAGGCAAGGTTGCGTTCCCCGGAGTGGTCGACGCGCATCAGCACTGGGGTATCTACAACTCACTCGGTGAGGACGCCGAAATCGAGTCGCGGGCCTGCGTGCAGGGCGGCGTCACCACCTCGCTGTCCTACATGCGTACCGGGCAGTACTACATGAACACCGGCGGCTCCTACGCCGACGTCTTCCCGACCGTGCTCGAGGCCACCGAGGGCCGACCGTACGTGGACTACGCCTACCACCTGGCACCGATGTCCAAGGGGCACATCGACGAAATCCCGGCACTTATCGCCGAGCACGGCGTCACCTCGTTCAAGATCTTCATGTTCTACGGCAGCCACGGCCTGCACGGCCGCTCGACCGACCAGAGCGAGTTCCTGATGACGCCCAAGGGTGAGCGTTACGATCTGGCGCACTTCGAGTTCGTCATGCGCGGAATTCAGGCTGCGCGCGAACAGTTCCCGGACAAGGCCGATCACATCTCGCTGTCGCTGCACTGCGAGACCGCCGAAATCATGAGTGCGTACACCAAGATCGTCGAAGAAGAAGGCACACTGCAGGGACTGGCCGCCTACAGCGCGTCACGGCCACCGCACTCCGAGGGCCTCGCCGTCACGATCGCGTCGTTCCTGGCCGACGAGACGCAGCTGCCGAACATCAACCTGCTGCACCTGTCCTCGCGCAAGGCGCTGACGGCGGCAATGCGGATGGCGAAGGCCTTCCCGCACGTGAACTTCCGTCGTGAGGTGACCATCGGGCACCTGTTGGCAGATATCGACACCGCCTACGGGCTCGGCGGCAAGGTCAACCCGCCGTTGCGTCCTCGAGACGACGTCGAAGCGTTGTGGGAGCACCTGCTGGCCGGCGATATCGACTGGGTCGTCAGCGATCATGCGTGCTGCAAGGACGAGAAGAAGTTCGCCGAGGACCGCGGCGACATCTTCGCCGCCAAGTCCGGCTTCGGCGGGGCCGAGTACCTGCTCCCCGGTTTGGTCAGCGAAGGCCGCAAGCGCGGGCTGAGCTGGCGCCGGATCGCCGAGCTCACGTCCCTCAACCCGGCGTTGCGCTACGGCCTGCCGGGCAAGGGCGACATCGCCGTCGGGATGGATGCAGACCTCGCGCTGGTCGACCCCGATCACACCTGGACCGTGAGCCCCGAAGACTCCGAGTCGGCCCAGGAATACACGCCGTTCCAGGGCTTCGAGCTCGGTGCCAAGGTAACCGACACGTTCGTCCGCGGACAGCGTGTGCTCGCTGACGGTGCCGTCTCCGGCGCGCCCGCCGGTCGCTACCTGCACCGCCCGTACCTGTGACGGGGCCGCTCGAGGGCGTCAAGGTACTCGATATCTCGACGATCCTCGCCGGGCCGCTCGTCGCGCAGATCCTGGGTGATTTCGGTGCCGAGGTCATCAAGATCGAGCACCCGACGAAGCCCGACGGGATGCGGGGACACGGTCTGGACAAGGACGGACACCCGCTGTGGTGGACGATGATCAGCCGCAACAAGCGGACGATGACGTTGAATCTCGGCAACGAGCGCGGAGCGGAGATCTTTCGGCGTCTCGCGGCAGAGGCCGACGTGGTGGTCGAAAACTTCCGGCCGGGCACACTCGAGCGCTGGGGGCTGGGATACGACGTCCTGTCCGAGGTGAACCCCGGCCTGATTCTGTTGCGCGTCACCGGTTTCGGGCAGACCGGACCGTATTCCACCAGGCCCGCGTTCGGAACACTCGTCGAGTCGATGAGTGGCTTCGCCCACCTGACCGGTGAGGCCGACGGCCCGCCGACGCTCCCCGCATTCGGACTCGCCGATTCCCTCGCCGGAATAGCGGGCTCGTCGGCGGTGTCCATGGCATTGCTGCACCGCACCAACAACGGCGGCAAGGGGCAGGTCATCGACCTCGACCTGTTGAGCCCGATCATGGCCGCAGTCGGCCCGGGCGTCATCTACGCCGACCAATTGGGTATCGACCAGGAGCGCACCGGAAACAGGTCCAGCAACAACGCACCACGCAACCTGTACAAGACGGCGGACGGCCATTGGCTGGCGATCTCGACCAGTGCCAATTCCATCGCCGAGCGGGTCCTCGTTCTCGTCGGCCACCCCGAGGTGCTCGACGAACCCTGGTTCGCCACCGGCCGGCAGCGCGCAGCGCACGCGGATCTGTTGGACGATTACGTGGGGGGTTGGATCGCCGAGCGGACGCGGGACGTCGTCATCGACGAGTTCGAGAAGGCAGGTGCTGCAGTCGCTCCCGTGTACAAACCCAGCGAACTGCTGTCGGATCCGCAGGTCAATGCCATCGAGATGGTGACGACCGTGGAAGACGACGATCTGGGGCCGGTCCGTATGCAGAATGTCATGTGGCGGATGGGCGGTAGCCCCGGCCGAATTCGGCACACCGGTCGACGGCACGGGGCCGATACCGACGACGTACTGTCCGAACTCGGCTGTACGGCGGACGAGATCGAGGCCATGCGACGCGACAGCGTGGTGTAGATCGATCCCGCGGTAGCGGGTGTCGGAACGCCGCGGCGGGTCAGGCGGGGAGCTGTCGAAGCACCGAAGCGACGGCCTCTGCCTGGTCTGCGATACGAGGGCCCCATCGACTCGACAGGTCCTCGTCCATCGGGAAGATCCGGCCGTCGCGGACGGCGGTCATCGATCCCCAACCCGGTCGTGACGAGACGGAAGCGGCTGTGACGCCACAGCATTGGGCGTCGGCAAGAAACACCACATCCGGGTTCGACGTGATCACGGCCTCGGCGGCGAGCTGCGGGTAGTCGCCGGCGTCGGAACCGTCGGCGATGCTGGTGAGTCCGAACAGACCGTAGATCTGCCCGACGAAGCTCGCACTCGTCACCGTGTACAACGTGTCATCGAGTTCGTGGAAGTACGTTAGCGGCGCCTCGCGGGTCGGGACGCTCGCGACGGCTGCATCGATCCGGTCACGAGTCCGGGATACGACGGCATCGCCGTCGGCGTCGTGGCCGGTGGCGTCCGCGACGCGCTCGATCTGCGAGTAGGCGTCGTCGATGCTCGTCGCGGCAGGCAGCACCAGCGTCGGAACGCCTGCCTCGGCCAGTGTCGACGTCACGAGGCCCAGGTCGGTGGAGGCGATCACCAGATCGGGGTTGTACGCCACGATCGCTTCGAGGCTCGGGGTGAACGCCGACAACCCTGTCTTCGGAGCATCGGCGGGGAAGTCCGATTGACCGTCCACGGCCACCACCTGGTCGCCCGCCCCGACGGCGTACAGCGTCTCCGTCGCGGTTGGGCTCAGCGACACGATCTTCTGTGGAGCAGCGTCGATGGTGACCGAGCCGCCGTCCGAGCCGGATGTGATCGTCCTCGGAAACTCGCCACTCGCCGCGGGTGCCGGATCGGCGGCGGGTGGCGCGTCCGTTTCCGTGGTGCTGCATCCCGCCGCTACGAGCGCGACGACCGCGAACCCGGCTGAGATCATTCGTGCCGATCGACGCTGCACTGCCACTCCTGTGTTGTCCGGTGTCTCTTCGAACGCCAACACTATCGGGGAGCGGTCAACGCCCCAGGCTCCGTGCCAAGTACCTACCGGTGTGGGTGTCCGAGGCCACCAGCTCGTCGACCGTGCCGGTGAAGGTGATCAGCCCGCCGTTGTGGCCGCCGTCGGGACCTAGATCGATGATGTGATCCGCCGCGGCGACGACGTCGAGGTTGTGTTCGATGACGATCACCGACCTGCCCTCGTCGACCATCCCGGACAGCAACGCAACCAAGTTCGACACATCCGACGGGTGCAGTCCCGTCGTCGGTTCGTCGAGCACCAGCACCGAAGACGACCCGATCAGCTCGGTGGCGAGTTTGAGACGTTGCCGTTCGCCGCCGGACAGGGACGACAAGTTCTGTCCAAGCGAGAGGTAGCCGAGTCCGACGTCCCGGCAGCGACGCAGAATGTCTCGAATCTTCTTGACCTCGAAGAAGTCCTGCGCGTCCTCGACGGACATCTCGAAGATGTCGGCGATGCTGACGCCGTCGACGGTGTGTCTGATCGCGCCTGATCGAAACCTCCTGCCCTGGCACGTCTCGCAGGTGCTCGTCACGGGATCGGTGAATCCGAGTTCGGTGAAAATGACGCCGCTGCCTTGGCAATCGGGGCACGCGCCGTCCGAGTTGGGGGAGAACAGCGACGGCGGTTGCCCGGTCTTCTTGGCGAAGTACGCGCGGATCGGATCGAGCAGACCGGTGTAGGTCGCAGGGGACGAACGGCGTGAGCCCCGGATCGGTGCCTGGTCGATGACAACGGCGTCGGGCGCGGCCTCGCGCAGATGACCGTGGATGAGGCTCGACTTTCCGGAACCGGCGACACCGGTGACGGCTGTCAGTACCCCGAGCGGGATGTCGACGCTGACGTCGCGCAGGTTGTGGGTGGTGGCACCGAAGATGCTCAGCCAGCCCGAAGGCGCACGGGGAGTGCGTATCTCGGCGTCATCACGCCGGAGCGCGGAGCCGGTCCTGGTGTCGGCTCGGCGGAGCTCGTCGAAGGTTCCCTCGAACACCACTGTGCCACCGGACTTTCCGGCACTCGGTCCGATCTCGACGATACGGTCGGCGATGGCCATCACCTCGGGGTCGTGTTCGACGACGAGGACGGTGTTGCCCTTGTCGCGCAGCGCGAGCAGCATGTCGTTCAGGCGGTGGACGTCGCGAGGATGCAAACCGGTCGTCGGTTCGTCGAAGACGTAGAGCATGTCGTTCAGCGTGGCTCCGAGGTGACGAACCATCTTGATGCGCTGGGATTCACCACCCGAGAGCGAGGACGTCGCTCGGTCCAGGCTCAGGTAGCCCAGGCCGAGATCGACGAGCCTGGTCAACTGCGTGACGATTTCGGTGGTGACGGAGTGCAGGCCCTTGATGTCCCATTGTTCGATACGGTCGGCTAGTTCGGAAACCTGCATGGCGAACGCGTCGGGCAGGGAAAGTCCTTCGAGAGTGGCACCGCGGATGGTGTCGTTGTAGCGGGAACCGCCGCAGGCCTCGCAGACGCCGCGCGTGACGATGCGCTCGAACGCGGCTTTCGCCTTGCCCTTGAGCGCATCTGCGTCCTTGGCGAGGTAGCTTCGGCGGAACCTCGACACGATGCCCTCGTAGCTCTTCATGACGGCGTCGGGATTGGTCACCTCGACCTCGCCGGGCTTGGCGTCGAAGAAGAGGTGACGCTCGCGCGCCGAGTACTGCTCGATCGGGACGTCGAGATCGAACAGGCCCGAGTCGGCGAACACCCGGTACGGCCATTTGCCGACCTCGAAGTCGGGATGCTTGAACGGGCCCTCGCGCAACGACTTCGACTCGTCCACCAGTTCGCCGAGGTCGACGATCTTCGCCTCGCCGAGCCCCTCGCATTCGAGACACATTCCGGCGGGGTCGTTGAACGAGAACGCGTTGGCGTAGCCGATGTCGGGCGTGACGGCGCGGGACCACAGCATGCGCAGCCAGTCTCCGATGTCGGTGATGGTGCCGACCGTCGACCTCGGGCCACCGAACAGTCGCCTCTGATCGACGATGACGACGGCCGACAGGTTCGCGATCAGATCTGCATCCGGTCGGCCGTAGGACGGCAGAAACGTCTGCGCGAACGCGGTGAACGTGGAGTTGATCTGCCTCTGTGCTTCGGCAGCGATGGTGTCGAACACCAGTGACGACTTGCCCGACCCGGAGACGCCGGCGAACACGACCAGCGAGCGTTTCGGCAGATCGAGGTCGACGTCGCGCAGGTTGTTCTCCCGGGCTCCACGCACGACGATCGTGGACAGGGGATCAATAGGTGGCTGGTCTTGTAGCACAAGCTGGGGCTCGGTCATCGCGTTGTCGATTGCCTTTCGCCGCGCCCCGAAGGGCGTACACCCACGTTGGTTCACGCAGTGCCGCCGCAGCCTACCGTACGGTGTACGGAAACGCTACCGGTAACGGATCGACGCAAGGGGAGATCCATAGAAGACGGCTGCTGTGGTGGGGGTTTGTCGTAACGAAAGGTCGCAATGTCGACGAGAAGGCATGTGCTCGCGGCTTGCATTGCCGTGTTGCCGATGCTGGCGGGATGCAGCACTCCGAGCGCAGACGTCGGCACGGACGTCGAGGCGGTGCCGGGGGGAGGCCTCACGCGCTCCACCGTTGTGCCGAGGATCGTCATCCCCGATACCCCGACGGTCGAGAGGCCCGCACCCGCAGCCCCCGCCTACATGCCTCCGGTTGTGTGTATGAATCTGCAGTCAGCGCAGAACGCGATACAGGCGGCCGGTGTCTTCTACTCCCGCAGTGCGGACGCGTCGGGGGAGGGCCGTATGCAGGTCAACGATTCGAACTGGATTGTCGTCGAACAGGATCCGGCTCCCGGTGTCCTCATCGGCGAGGGCGAAGCCGTGCTGTCGGCGGTCAAGATCGGAGAACCGAACAACTGTTGACGGGTCAGCTCGGCAGGCGGTGTCGAGCTTCGGACTCGGCCTCGCTGCCGGGGGTGCTGTAGGCGAGGTGCCCGCCGATGAGTCCGCCAAGCCCTGCGGCTGCGAGGCCGGCCGCCGCCAGAGCTTTGGCAACTCCGTCGGTCTGCTTCCGCCGACGGAGGTAAGAGCCCAGAAAGAGGAACACGCCGGTCGCGTTCGAGGCCGCGTGGATGATGCCGACCCGACGCTGAACAGTGTTCATCGTCGACCAGTCGGCCCATCCGGTCGCTATCGCCGGCGGCGCGGACGCGAGACCCAGCGCGACGACAATTTTGGCCGCCCTGGACTGGTTCTTGACTAGATCGAGCGCGACGGCGCTGGTCCAGCTGCCGATGGTCACCGTCACCAGCGCGGGGTGGATGGGGTGCCCGATCCACCGGCCGTGCAGCGCTGATCCGACGGCACTGTCCGCTACCGCAGGTGCAAGTACGCCATGGATCGCGTCGCTCGGTCCGTCGAGAAACGAGGCTGTCTCGAGACTGTCGAGTGATTGTTTGATTGTCATGGAACACCGAATGCCCCGTGATCGGCGAGCGAACCATCGACGCCGAAGTCGAGGCGAGAAGCTTGGACGTCCTATAACGTCGGTGTCATGACGAACGGCACCCGAGTCAGCACCGTCGACGGCGTTCTGCGCAGGTCGGCGGCGAAATTTCCCGACCGTCCGGCAGTGACATTCGATGGCCGCAGCCATAGCTACCGCGAACTCGACACCGCCGTGACCCGAGCGGCCCGTCGGTTGATTGCAATGGGCTTGGACAAGGGTGACCGGGTGGCGGCGTACGGCGTCAACTCCGACGCGTACGTGGTGGCATTTCTTGCCTGTTCGCGAGCAGGATTGGTGCACGTGCCCATCAACTACGCACTCGTGGGCGACGAGCTGCTGTATCTGCTCGATCAGTCGGGCGCACGGGCTGTGCTCGTCGACCCGGAACTGTCGAACACGCTCGATTCCGTTCGGAGCGGCACCGACGTCGAGTTCGTGGTGTCGCTTCCGGATCTGCTCGACGCTGCTGGGGATGATTCGGTCCTCGAGCCGGCCGCGGACTCCACGGACCTGGCGCAGTTGCTCTACACCTCCGGCACGACGTCGAAACCGAAGGGCGCGATGATGTCTCACGGCGCGCTCGTTGCCGAGTACGTCTCGTGTGTGATCGCTCTGGGGTTCACCGAAGACGACGACCCGCTGTTGGTGATGCCGATGTACCACTCGGCCGGGATGCACGTGTTCATGCTGCCGTATCTGTCGGTCGGGGCGACCGTGCGACTGATGCGCAAGCCCGACGTCGCGGAGATTCTGCGGCGGATCGAGGACGAGAAGATCAAGTCGTTGTTCCTGGCACCGACGGTGTGGGTTCCGCTCGCCAATCACCCCGACCTCGATTCTCGTGATCTGTCGTCGTTGAAGAAGGCGCAGTACGGGTCGTCGATCATGCCCGTCACGGTGTTGACCCGGCTGCGTGAGCGATACCCGGACATCGAGTTCTACAACTGCTTCGGACAATCCGAAATCGGGCCGCTGGCAACGGTTCTGCAGCCGTCCGAGCACGAGGCCAGACCGGCGTCGTGCGGTCGTGCGGTGTTCTTCGTCGAGACCCGCGTCGTCGACGCGGACGGTAACGATGTGCCGGACGGCGAGCCCGGTGAGATTCTCTACCGCTCGCCTCAATTGTGCGACGGTTACTGGGACAAGCCGGAGGCGACGGCGGAAGCGTTCTCCGGGGGGTGGTTCCATTCGGGTGATCTGGTGACTCGGGACGCCGAGGGGTTCATCACGGTCGTCGACCGAATCAAGGACGTCATCAACACGGGCGGGATTCTGGTTGCTTCTCGTGAGGTCGAGGACGCGATCTACACGCACCCCGCCGTTGCCGAGGTCGCGGTCATCGGAATTCCGGACGACAGGTGGATCGAGGCGGTGGCTGCTGTCGTCGTGCTCAAGGACGGAAGTCAGGTGTCGGCGCAGGAGTTGATCGACCACGTGAAGGGCAGGATCGCGCCGTTCAAGGTGCCGAAGACCGTCACTTTCCTGGACGAGTTGCCTCGCAACCAGAGCGGAAAGTTGCTCAAACGCGCGTTGCGCGCCTGAGTTGTTCACGCGGCTCGCTGTTTTCGTCGGTGGTAGCTCGGGAGGGGTTGCTGTATGGGGTCGACGGATTCGGGTGGGATGGCGTAGGGGTGTCCGTCGTCGCCCATGATGAGCTGCCAGTCGCCGTGGTGGACGAGGCGGTGGCATTCTCCGCAGACGAGCGCGAGGTTGTCGATGTCGGTGGGGCCGCCGTGTTCCCAGAATCTGATGTGGTGGGCTTGGCACCATTGTGCGGGGCGGCCGCACATGACGCAGCAGGTGTCGCGGATGGTCAGGGCGATGCGTTGGTCGTCGCTGGCGAGTCTGGTGGTTCGTCCGAGCGCGAGTGGTACGCCGTGGTGGTCGACGATGACGGGGGTCAGGTCGGCGTCGCAGGTGACGAGCTCGGCAAGGAAGCGGCTGATGGGGCCGGTCCAGTCGAGGTGAAACGGCCAGTCGGCGCCGCCCGGCGTGGGGACAGACTTCTGCCCGCCGTTACTGTCACCGCCACGACGGGCCGCGGCATCGCCGCGAGGACCAGCGTCGCCCGGCTCGGACACAGATTCTTGCCCGGCACCACCACATCCGGATGCCGCATCGCCGCGAGTAGCGATATCCCCTCGGGCAGCTCCATTCGGACGCGAGGCGTTGCTATCGCTGCCGCTCGAGGAACCATTCGAGATCGAACCCGTGTCGCCCGAATCCGTTGCCCCGCTATCGGATTGCTTATTACCGCCGTGGGCGAGCAAGTCCCGCAGGGGAACGATCAGGTGCACTGACGCCCGCGACCCGCCCGCCGACCCACGAGTGCCACCGCGGAGGTGTCGGTCGAGGATCTGATCGAGTGCATCGGCCCGGCGCTTCGACGGGCTGCGTGGGTCGCGCTCCCCGCCGGGACCTGGTCGCGGTGCCGTCAACGGCGATAGAGCGGTGAGCAGCTTCTCGGCGAGCAACAGGTCGATGTCGCCACCGACCTGGAAGCGGCCGTTGGCCAGCGGGTGCAGGTCGAATCGGTTCAGGTCCGGGTTCTCCGACACCGGTCGCGGTGCAGGTGTCGGCGGAACAGGCTCGGGCGCATGCGGTTCCGGATCCGGTGTCGGGTCGCCGTGTCGGTCGGAGGACGTGGCGGTGTCGGCGGCGCGACGCTCCTGTTCCTGCTGTTCTTTCTCTCGGCGTTGTTTCTCGGCTTTCGCGTGTCGTGCTCGGGCGTCGTCGGCGGCCGCATGCGCCAAAGCCTGCGCGCGGGAGGTCACGTGGCCGGCGGTGTTGCGCATCGCGGTGTCGAGGAGTTCGGCGACAATTCCGTCGCGCCGGTCCTGATCCAACGTCGGGTCGGCCACCAGAACCACGTCGTAACCCTCGGCGATGGCTGCGGCGTGCGCGGCATGGATCCGACCCTCGGCGAGGGCGTCGAGCACGGTGGGGTGATCGAACAGCCAGTACCCCAGTGCGTTCTGGCGGGCGGCGGATCCGTCGGTGATCCGCACCGACTTCGCGTACCAGCGGGTGACGGACGAGTGCCCGAGTTTCATCGCCAAGCCGCGTCGGTCGATCTCGGCGAGCAACGTCAATCTCGTTGCTGCGAAAGCGTTTTCGAGTGAGATGACGTCAGCAAGCTCGGAGACCAACTCCTGGTCCCCGAGCCCGAACACATCCCCCCATGTCTTCACACCACGAAAGCTATACCCACCCACCGACAGGTTTGTGTCACTGCTTCCAGCGGATCCGGATCGGTCCTTTTGCGGTCGAGGGATCTATGACCGACCCCTTCTGGGTGATCTCGACTTCGCCGGCTTCGACCATGCGTCTGGCCGCGCGGCGAACGGGCTCCATCAAGTCGCGCCAGGCGTCGTCGGACAGGGCTCGTGCCACATCCGATGGGCAGATCGTCGCGTCGCGTGATCGGGTGTCGAGCAAGGATCGGATTTTGTCCTCGAGTTCCTTGTCGGTTGCACTCACTTTGCGCCGCCGGCAGGTGTCGCTGCAGTACTTGACGTCATCCCAGTTCTTCTCCCATTTCTTGCGCCACTCGATCCGCCGACCGCACGACGCGCAGACCTTGTCTGCGGGGTGCGCGGTGGAGGTGCGACGGGAGTGGGCCACAGATCGACAGTAACCTCGTTGCCCAGGGCTTCGCCGCTCTCGGAGTGAAACTATCCTGATCTCATGGCGATTCGACCGATCCTGGTTGCCGGTGATCCCCGGCTGACAACTCCGGCAACTCGCGTGACGGTGTTCGATGACGAGCTCGCAGCGCTGGTCGAGGACATGTTCGAGACCAATACGGCTGCACCCGGTGCGGGTCTGGCGGCCAACCAAATCGGCGACCCACGTTCGGTCTTCGTCTACGACCTGCGGGACGGCGGGGTCCGTCACCGCGGACACGTGATCAACCCGGTGCTCGAGACCTCGGAGATTCCGGAGACGATGCCCGACACGGACGACACCGAGGGATGTCTGTCCGTGCCGGGGGAGCTGTTCCCGACCGGGCGTGCCCACTGGGCCCGTGTCACAGGTGTCGATGTGGAGAACAACACGGTGACGGTGGAAGGCACGGGCTACCTGGCGCGGTGCCTGCAGCACGAGTCCGACCATCTGGCCGGGCTCCTCTACCTCGACCGCCTGCTCGGCCGCCACCGACGTGCGGCGAAGAAGATGATCAAAGCGAGGGGGTGGGTCGGGCCGGGCAACAGTTGGTTGCCCGGGGCCGACGCGCATCCGCTCGGACTGTGATTGCGGCTGTGCCTTATCCGACTGTCAGAACGGGTTGTAGACGTAGAGCATCCGGTAGTCCCATTCCGAAGACCCCGCCGGGATTCGTACCTGGGTCAGCACGCGGCCGTTCTGCGTGCACCAGCCTTGGCCATGGAACGACGAGCAGTCGATTTGCCGACTGGTTCCGAATGGGCTGATGATCCATGAGTTCTTGCTCGTGCCGCTGTAAGCCGCAGGGTCGAAGGCGCTGACGAAATTCGCGGTGGAGTCCTTGGGGCCGAACGGGTTGTCGTCGGGTGCAGCGAATGCCGTCGGCGCGGCGAGGACCGCCACGCCGACTGTCAGTGCAGCGCCGGCGAGGATCTTCTTCAGCATGGTGGCTCCGTTCGTTTCGAGCACGAAGACTCGGTGCTCGGAGATCGGCAGCAACGGACCGCGCGTTACGGGACGCCCTCGGCGTCGGGCCCGGCACACTGGGTTGATGACTCGTATGGAAGCTCCCGCCGTCGCCCAACTACTCGGTCGGCGTCTCGCCGTGTGGGGCGGTGTGAGTGTGCTTGCCGGAACGGTGTTGGCGGTGCGCGGTTCGTCGCCTGCCCGTCGTGCATTCGGCCAGCAGACGGCGGGTTGGGGTGCGATCGACGTGGCGATCGCCGGCGCGGGAGCGCTCAACTCCTCGGTCCCGACGTCGAAGAGTCTGAGCACGTTGCTGTGGATCAATGCCGGGCTCGATGTTCTCTATGTCGCGGCCGGTGCGCACATCGCCGTCCGGAAGCCCAGCTTCGGCCGTCGAATTACCGCTGACCAGGCGATCGGTCACGGAACGGCGGTCGTCGTGCAGGGCGCTGCGCTGCTCGCACTGGATACGACTCACGCGCGCATGATTGCCGGCTAATCACACGAGTGTCATTCTCGCCGTAGGCGTTTTGTCAAGTACCGACACGTCCGATTTGTTGCGCGATCAGTAGATTTGCGTAACACTCGTCCCATCAGTCACATCAGTATCGTGGGTCACACGGGAAACGGTGGGTTCGTCCATGCGTGTACGTAGTCGGCAGATCGCGGTCGGGGCTGTCCTGGCACTGGCAGTGAGCGGACTCAGCGCTCTGACCGCGCCCACCGTGTCGGCCGAGCCGTGCGGCGGCCTCGGTGGGCCGGGCTCCTCACCGCTGTTCGGTTCGTCGGGCAGCGCGGGAATGTCGGGCAAGAACCCGCAGGGACCGCAGGGTCCTTTGCCGCGCATCACCGGGAACACTCAAAGCATCGCCTGGGTCACCGGTCCGCAGAGCGTGAACGACACCTACGACAACCTGGCGATGTCCGGAACCGACCTCGGTATCACCTGGGACAACGGTGCGGGCCAGATTTTGATGGCGTTCGGTGACACCTTCGGTGATTGTTCCTCCGGAAATGCCCAGTGGCGCAGCAATGCACTTTTTCGCTCGGACAAGGCGTCGACGAACCTGTCGCAGGGCATCTCGATCGGTCCGGCCGATCCCACGAACACCACCTCGGGAGCGGTTGTCAGAGTCAACAATCCGCATTACGCCGCCGAGATCATCTCGAGCGCAAAGCTTCCGACCGTCGAGGACACGACCATCCCCACGGCGGCCATCGCGATCGGCAGCACCCAGTACATCAACTACATGTCGGTGCAGAGCTGGGGTACACCCGGTCGCTGGATCACGAACTACTCGGCGACGGCCAAATCGACCGACAACGGCCAGAATTGGACGACGGATCCCAAGACGATCCGCGTCAACAAGGGTGTCACGATCCCGGGCTTCACCAACGTCCACGAAAGCCAGGGGAAGTTTCAGCAGAGCGCCTATGTTCTGGGGCAAGACGGTCAGTACCTGTACCAGTTCGGTACTCCCAATGGACGATTCGGTGACGCGTTCGTATCCCGAGTCGCGCCCGATCAGATCGAGAACCTCGACGCGTACGAGTACTCGACGCAGAAGCCTGGGCCTACAGAGCAGTGGTCCAAGAACATCGGCGACACCGTGGCCGTAGTGAAGGGCCCGGTCAGCGAGATGTCGGTGGCGTGGAACGACTACCTCGGCCGGTACGTCATGATGTACGGCAACGAGAACAACCGGACGCTGGTGGCGCGAACGGCCGAAAATCCGGAGGGGCCGTGGAGCGAACCGAGGACGATCCTCGACGCCAACCAGACGGCGGGCGGTATCTACGCGCCGTTCATTCACCCGATGTCGAGCGGAAAAGACCTGTACTTTACGGCTTCTCGGTGGTCCGATTACAACGTCATGCTCCTGAAGACGAACCTCGATGCGTTGAAGTGATGCGTCCGGTGGCCGCGTCGAGGTAGGCGTCGACGTCCATGTCGATCTTTGCGGACAGCAGTCCACGCCGGATCGTCGAGAGATACTTACTCGACGGTTCGCCGTGCTCCCGCGCGATCGAACTCGTCAGCGTGAACGCCGGCTGTCCGTCGATGTCTTGAAGTCGTAGCAGCGCATCGTATTTCCCTCGGTATGCTTCACCTCGGCGGTCGATGTCGAGTGTGGTCCACTCGCCGATGGGCAGTGATTCCGCGGCCGAGGTATCGACGGAATCGACCACGTTCTCCACTGAGGCTACGTGCGCCAACTGCACACTATCGATCAGGTAGGCATGTGCCAGTGACGGTTCGGCGGGATCGATCGTCAGTGACACGAATGCCGACGCCCCGGTCCACCGTCGGGACACGCCCGCGAAGTACAGAGCGTGATCGATCCACAACCAGCGTTCCGCGTCGACCGCTGTCGACGAGGGTGCCGGTGGATGCGGCCCGAACTCCGATCCGTCCTCGGCACCCGTCAGATAGACGAAGAACCTCTCTCGCAACAGGTTCGAGCCGTATGCGACGTACCAGAGGCGGTCGCTCATTCGGCCTCGAACAGCTGCCGATACGCCTCGGCGAGTAGGTCGGCCGCGAGATCGTGGTTGTGTTCCGCTGCGCCCGTAGAGTTTCCGGAGCGCATCAGCCGCGCGTTGAGGCCGTACGCGAGATCGTCGAACGTGTCGTCGTCGATACCGAGGTCGACGTCCACGTCTTCTTCCAGCAATGCGCCGAGGTCGATCGACCACGACCACACCCGCTCCTCTCGGTACGGTCCGCGTCCGGCGCTGACGGTTTCGTTGGAGACCTCGAGCTGCTCGTCGGTCCGGTCGCGCGGGACGTTGGTGTTGATGCGCAGGTCGAGTTCGATCGTGTCGTCGTCGTGCACGATTTCGTCGACTCGCAGGGTCTCGAAGCCGCCGCACGTCAGCGTCAGCAATCGTCGCGGACCGGTGTCGTCCTGTACGTCGGACAGAGCGGCTGTCTGCCAGAGGTATTTCGCGGTGTTGGCTGGGTCGGGGATCGACGAGTTGATGTAGTCGGCCACGATGCTGCGGATGGCGGGGTACGCGATGTGGTCGGACAGTTCCCAGAATTGGCGACGACTGCGTCCTACGGCCGCGTCGAGGAGCGTCGTGCGCTTGGCTCGTTCTTTGGGCAGTGCCGTCTTCACTCCCGGAGTTTCGCCGATCGCGCTGGGCTCCGACGGGCGTTGTCGCAGGGGGTGGAGCTGGGACACGAGATCGGTGAGCTGCTCCAGGCGATCTGCGGCACCGGGTGCAACCTCGATGGCTTCGATGTCTGGCCAGATCTCGCGGTCGGCATTCACTCGGGCCGCGAGTGATTCGGAGTAGCCCACGAAGGCCGCGTTGTCTGCGAAATGCAGAACGTAGAGTCCGTTTCGGTAGTCCTTGGCGGCGAAGATCGTGGCGATGGCCCCGGAATCGGTGACGTCGAAGCGTTCGAGAGCGAATCCGTCGGGTGTGGAGTCTGTCGGCATGGCAGTGAATCTACCGACGTGTGCGAGCCCCGCCTATTCGTCTCCTGTCCGCATTGTCGCGAATGCGTCCGCCGAGTCGATGAATTAGGCGACCCTACGAGTGCCAGGTCGTCAGACTTGTTCTGCGACCGATGATTCCGCATTGTCCGAAGTGTCGGTAAGAGTTTCTCAACCGTCGTCGAAAGATGAATTCCTGGTGCTATCTTGAGGATTGTCCGTTTCCACCGCTAACGAAACACGCAGGAAACAAGCGGTGTGAACAATGCCGAGAGCAGTGCCGTCGGGCGCGGCCGTGGTGCTCGATGGAAGGTGGTTGCGCGTGGGCGGTTATCTTGCACGCAGGTTGCTGAACTACGTGGTCCTGCTGATCATCGCGACGTTTCTCACGTACTTGCTGGCCTCACTCACGTTCGATCCATTGTCGAATCTGCTCAGCCGCAACCCGCCGCCGTCGGATGCTGTACTCGACGCCAAGCGCGCGGCACTGCATCTCGACGACAATCCCGTGCTTCGGTATTTGAAGTGGCTCTGGGCCGTTCTTCACGGTGACTTCGGTCAGACCATCGCTGCGGGCTCGGTCAACGACGAACTGTGGCGACGCATCCTGGTCTCGCTGCGGTTGGTCGTGCTCGGCACCGTCCTCGGCGCGGTACTGGGAACACTCGTCGGTGCGTACGGCGCCGTCCGGCAGTACAAGATCTTCGACCATGTTGCAACGGTGGTGACGTTCATTCTCATCAGCACCCCGATCCTGGTCTTGGCCCCGGTGCTCAAATACCTTGCTGTGCAGGTCAATCAGAGCACCGGCAGTCAGTTCTTCCAGTACACCGGTGAAACGTCGACGACGCTCGCCCCCGGTCTGATGAACGAAATACTCGACCGCGCACAGCATCTGCTGCTGCCGACCGTCGTCTTGATGTTGTTCACCATCGGTGGGTACAGCCGGTACATGCGCAGCTCGATGCTCGACGAGTTGAACATGGACTACATCCGTACTGCCCGCGGCAAGGGGCTCACACGCGGGCGCGCAATCTTCAAGCACGGCTTCCGTACGGCGTTGATCCCGATGGCCACGTTGTTCGCATTCGGTATGGGTGCGGTGATCACCGGCGCGACGTTCACCGAGCGCGTGTTCGGCTGGTACGGCATGGGTGACTGGCTGATCTACGGCATCACCAGTCAGGACATCAACATCACGCTCGCGGTCTCGCTCTTCACCGCGCTGTCGGTCCTGGTTTCCGGAATGTTGACCGATATCTTCACTGCTGCTTTGGATCCGCGCGTTCGCTACGCGGACTGACCCACCACTTCGAGTAGAGGAAAGGACCGGCGATGGCGACACCTGTGGTTCCCGAGATCGCTGCGGTCGAGGGCCCGATCGACTCGTCTGCCCCGATCACCCGTCGGCGGTTGGTGCTGCGCCGGTTCCTGCGCAACCGGCCGGCGCTGGTGGGCATCGTGGTCCTTCTCGCGATGTTCGTCGGCGCGTTCGTGCTCCCGCATTTCATCCCGTTCACCTACGAGGAACTCGACGCGTACGCGCTCAACTCGCCGCCGACCACACGACACTGGTTCGGCACCAATCAGATCGGCCAGGATGTTCTGGCTCAGACGCTGCGCGGTCTGCAGAAGTCGTTGATCATCGGCATGCTCGTCGCGCTCATTTCCACGGTGCTCGCCGGCGTCGTCGGCGCGGTGGCGGGGTACTTCGGCGGTTGGACCGACCGCGCGCTGATGTGGGTCGCCGATGTATTGCTCGTCGTACCCAGCTTCCTGGTGATCGCCATCTGCTCTCCGTTGTTCCGCGACAAGAGCTTCTTCATCCTGGTGCTGCTGCTCGCGGCCTTCGCGTGGATGATCACCTCACGCATCATTCGCGCGATGACGCGGTCCCTGCGTGAACGCGAATTCATCCGCGCCGCAAAGTACATGGGCGCAACACCGAGCAGCGTGATCTGCAAGCACGTGCTGCCGTCGATGGCCTCCATCCTCATCGTCGACGTCACGCTCAATGTGGGTATCGCCATCATCGGTGAGGCATCGCTGAGCTACTTCGGCTTCGGTGTCCAGCGACCCGACGTCTCGCTCGGCACGCTGATCGCAGACGGTACGTCGTCCGCGTTGACGTATCCGTGGCTGTTCGCGTTCTGCTGTGGCGCACTGGTATTGATCGTGCTGGCCACCAACTTCGTCGGCGACGGCCTGCGCGACGCATTCGATCCGAACTCGACGAGGGGACAGGCACGTGGCTGAGACTGTGCCGGTGTTGAAGGTCAGCGGACTCGAAGTCAGCTTCCCGAGTGAGGAAGGCCGCGTCACCGCAGTCCGCGGACTGGACTATCAGGTGGACAAGGGCGAAGTCATGGCCATCGTCGGCGAATCCGGCTCCGGTAAGTCGGTCTCGTCCCTGGCCGTCATGGGGTTGCTTCCGCAGACCGCACGGGTCACCGGGTCCATCGAGTTGAACGGCCGTCAGCTACTCGGACTGTCCGATCGCGAGATGTCCCGTGAGCGTGGGCGTTCGGTGGCGATGATCTCGCAGGACCCACTGACCGCACTTACCCCCATCTACCGCATCGGCGACCAGATTGCCGAAGCGATCTCCGTGCACAATCCGTCGCTGAGCAAGGCGAAGGTCGAGGAGCGCACCCTGGAGTTGCTCGATCTGGTCGGCATCTCCGATCCGAAAACACGGGCGAAGTCGTATCCACACGAGTTCTCCGGCGGTATGCGCCAGCGCGTTGTCATCGCGATGGCCATCGCAAACGATCCCGATCTCATCATCGCCGACGAGCCCACTACTGCTCTCGACGTGACGATTCAGGCCCAGATCCTCGACCTCCTGCGTACCGCCCGCGACGTCACCGGCGCAGGCGTCGTGTTCATCACCCACGACCTGGGAGTCGTTGCCGGCGTTGCCGACCGGGCCATGGTGATGTACGCCGGTCGTGCTGTCGAGACAGCTCCGGTCGACGAGCTGTACGCGCACCCATCGATGCCCTACACGGTGGGACTGCTCGGCTCCGTCCCTCGCCCGGATCGTCCTGCGCAGGAGCGGCTGGTGCCCATCGAGGGCACTCCACCTGCCCTGGTGAACCTGCCGACGGGATGCCCGTTCGGGCCTCGGTGCCCGTTGCACACGGAGGCCTGCGACGAAGGCGAACCGCCGTTGATCGAGGTTGCCCCGAATCACAGCGCGGCGTGCATCCGCATCGACGCAGCCACGGCCGAGTCGGTGGAGGCCGAGTTCGAGGGTGCCCCACGGTCGGAGGCCCCGGCGGAGCTAGTGGTGACGGTTTCCAAGGACGCCCCGGTGCTGTCGGTGACCGATCTGCACAAGAGCTACCCAATGTTCAAGGGTTCCGTGCTGCGTCGTCGGGCTGGGGAAGTGCCTGCCGTGCAGGGCATCAGCTTCGATGTACATGCGGGGTCCACGTTGGCGATCGTCGGTGAGTCCGGGTGCGGAAAGTCCACGACTCTCCTCGAGATCATGGAATTCGTGAAGCCGCAGCAGGGTTCGATCAAGATCAACGGCGTCGAGCCCTACAGCCTGAGCCGCGCCGAGCAACGAAAGTTGCGCGCCCACATCCAAATCGTGTTCCAGGATCCGATGGGCTCGCTCGACCCGCGCATGCCGGTGGGGGAGATCATCGCCGAGCCGTTGAAGATCAACGGCGTGCCGGTCGACGAACGCACCCGCAGGGTTCGGGAACTGATGGACACCGTCGGAATGCGTCCCGAGCTCGCGGATCGGTATCCCACCCAGTTCTCCGGCGGGCAGCGCCAACGAGTGGGCATTGCACGGGCTTTGGCGCTGAAGCCGTCGATCCTGGTGCTCGACGAGCCCGTGTCTGCTCTCGACGTGTCGATCCAGGCGGGTGTGCTGAACCTGTTGCAGGATCTGCAAGAGGAGCTCGGTCTGGCGTATCTGTTCGTTTCGCACGATCTTTCGGTGGTGCGTCATCTCGCCGACGAAGTAGCGGTGATGCGTAACGGTGTGTTCGTGGAGAAGGGCCCGACGGAGCAGATTTTCGACGCACCGAAGGACCCGTACACGCGGGCACTCCTCAAAGCCATCCCCATTCCCGATCCCGTGCTCCAACGAGCCCGAATCGCCGAGGCCGCAGCACTGGCCGACGCCATCTGACCCTGCAGGTTACGTGCACACTGAGAAAGGTGAATTGATGAGAGCCAAGCTATTTCGGGCACTGGTCCCGATCGCGGTGGCCGTGACCACTGTGGGACTGGTGGCGGGGTGCAGCTCGGGTGACACCGGGCCGAACGCCGATGCGCCCGCGTCCTTCGAGAGCGGAGCGCAGATCAACCCGCATCCCATCAGCGATCTCCAGCAGGGCGGAAATATGAACTTTCCGCTCTCGCAGGTGCCGACCAACTACAACTACTACCAAATCGATGGCACGACGGTCGATGCGGCACGGTACTACCTGGCATTGATGCCGAGAGCTTTCAATGCTGCAGCCGATGCAAGCCTGACGGTCGCGACGGATTTCTTCACCGACATCACCGAGTCCGAGGTCGACGGCAAGCAGGTCATCACGTACAACATCAACCCGAAGGCCAAGTGGAGCACCGGGCGTCCGTTGGACTACACAGACCTCGTGGCAACGTGGACTGCCAACAACGGTAAGGATCCGGCCTACGAGGCGTCCAGCACCGCTGGCTGGGACAAGGTCGAGTCCGTCGTCCGCGGCGAGAACGACCAGCAGGTCATCCTGACCTTTGCCGAGAAGTTCGGTGACTGGCGGTCGTTGTACGAGCCTCTGATGCCGGCTGAGTCCATGGCCAGTGTCGACGCATTCAACACCGGATCTGTGAGCACGATGCCGGCCACCGCAGGGCCGTTCCGTATCCGGACCATCGAGCCCGGCGGCAAGCGCATTGTCGCCGAACGCAACCCGGACTGGTGGGGCGAAAATCCCGCAGTGCTCGACACCATCACGTACCTGCCACTCGATTCGACAGCGTCCGTCGGCGCGTTGCAGAGCGGCGAGATCGACTACTACGAACTGGGCAGCAGCGCAGATGCGTTCAAGGTTGCCCGCGGTATCCCGAACGTCGACCTGCGGCAGAGCCTCGGGTCTCAGTACCGCCACTTCGACTTCAACGGTGCTCCCGGACGCATCACGTCCGACAAGGCGGTCCGGTTGGCTCTGATGAAGGCGATCGACCGCAACTACCTGGCCACCTCGCAGCTGGGCCAGATCACCTCGAACCCGACGGTGCTCAACAGTCATATCTACGTCGACGGACAGAAGGGCTACCAGGCCAACAACGGCGACATCACGTTCGATCCGGAGAAGGCGAAGTCCGAACTCGACGCGGCCGGCTGGACGATGAACGGTGAGTTCCGCTCGAAGGACGGTCAGCAGCTCGATCTGCACGACATCATTCCGGCCGATACCCCGAATGCGACGCAGGAAGCGCAGATCATCCAGCAGAACCTCAAGGCTGTCGGTGCCAATCTCATCATCGATGCGGTGCCTTCGGACGACTTCTTCGAGAAGTACATCCTGGTGGGTGCCTTCGACGTCACCCACTTCACCTGGGAGGGAACGCCGTACACGTCCAGCAGTGACGGCATCTTCCGTTTGACGCCCGGCAGTACATTGCAGAACTACGGCCAGGTTGGGTCCGAGGAGATCAACGGACTGCTCGACAAGGCTGCGGGCGAGCTCGACGACGAAGCACGTATAGCCGACTACAACGAGGCGGACAAGGCGATCTGGGCCGAAGGCCACAGCCTGACGCTGTTCCAGCGTCCGTTCACCTACGCGACGAAGTCCAATCTCGCCAACTTCGGCGCTCCAGGATTCGGCGACATCGACATGTCGAAGGTCGGGTTCCTGAAATAAACAACGGGCTCGGATATCCGGTCGGTGTCGCGGCAATCACGCTGGTTGTCGCGGCATCGACCGCTGTCTACACCCCGCTCGGCCTGGTGGTTGCGCTCGTCGTTCTGATCTTCACGGGTTGGTCTGTGGCCTCGGCCTTGGTGGCCGGACGATCCGCAGCGCGGTCTCGGGATCGAATCTCCGTGCGTCGTGTTCGGTTTCAACACCGCATGCGTTCGCGCGGGTATGTGGAGGTTCAGGAGGGCGCCGGTCGGGCCTGGTATCCGGTGTACTTCCACACCGGTCTTCTCGGATTGGTCCCCGGCGCCGAAGCGAAAGTCGGTAGGTCGTTTCTCGGACGCCGCGCTTTCGTCGTCGAACCGGGGATCGTTGCCTTACCGTCGGGTCGGCGTCGATCGACCTTACCGCCGGGAACACCTCTCGATGCCCCGCGCCTCAACGAGTCCGATCTCCGCACGCGCAGCGCCAGATTCGGTTCGCTGCGTCGTCGGCTCATGCTCGACGCCCCCGCAGCAGTGGCCGGCCCGTTCATCGGGCTGCTGTGGTTGATTGTCGACGGTGGGGGCTTTGCTCAATTTCTGGCAGTGAGTCTGTTGGCAGCTGTCACCGCGATCTGGTGGTCGGCGATCGCCGGCAGCGACCCCAGTTGAGTCGCTGAGCAATTCGCGTGACGCGCGTTCGTAACTGCTGAGAAACACCCCTGATCTACGTTCGAGATTCGGACAATTCAGGAGGCAGCATGGCGCAGTCGATGGCAGAGCACGCAGCGGAAACGATCAGCAAAGGAATCGGCCGACGCGGTTTCATTCGGGCGGTGGCAGCGATGAGCGCAGGGGCTGGTTTGGCAACTACAGCAGCGTGTTCGACGTCCTCGACCACTACCGCGGCAACAAGCTCGTCGGCTCCTGCCGCGTCCGCGGGTGCCATTCTCAACCCAGGATCGGGCGACATTTCGGGAGACCACTATCTGAGCTCCGAGGTAGACAAGGTTCTGTGGGGCTACGTCCCGACGGTCGAATCGGAGTCGGTACTGCAGATGAAGTCCGGCGAGACCGTCACCATCGACGCGCTCAGCCACGAGGGCATTCTCGAGGACCAGGGCCGCGATCCCGTCGAATTCTTCGGCGGCAAAGGCGTTTCGGAGTCCGACGTCCTCCAGGACGCTATCGATATTGCCGGCGGATACGACCGGACGGTACGCAACTTCGACGTCGACGGACCGCACGTGGTGACGGGCCCGGTGTTTGTCGAAGGTGCGCAGCGCGGCGATGTGCTCAAGATCGAAACTCTGGAGGCCGTTCCGCGGGTGCCGTACGGCGTGGTGTCGAGCAGGCACGGCAAGGGCGCGCTGGCAGTTACGGCGTCCGGCGAGGCATCGGCGGGCATCAGCCTTGATGAGGTCATGCCGCCGATCGGAAGCGACGGCAGGAAATCGGGTGACCCGACGCAGTACGGCAACGTGTCCACGTTCACGGCCGTCGAGGACGGGCAGGGCGTGATGCGGTACGGCGATGCGGCCGTGCGCTTTCCGCTGCGTCCGTTCATGGGCATGATGGGCGTGGCGTTCGCCAGTGACCCGGGTCTGACATTCCCGAATGCCAACTCGATTCCCCCGACGCTCGGCGGCGGCAACATCGACGTCGGTCTGCTCGGCGTCGGCTCGACGTTCTACCTTCCCGTGTTCGCGGAGGGCGCGTTGTTCTACGTCGGCGATCCGCACATGGCGATGGGTGACGGAGAGGTAGCGCTGACTGCGATGGAGGGGTCTCTGCGCGGCACCTTCCGCCTTACGGTCTGCAAGGCGGGCAGCGGTGACGCGCCGTCCGTCGCGTACTCGTATCCGTTTGCGGAGAACGAGGACTCGTGGATTCCGATCGGCCTGTCGGATCCGGACGGGGCCGTCGGCGGCCAGAGCTCGGACCTGAACGCTGCGATGCGCCGCGCGGTGGTCAATGCTCTCGACTTCTTGGAGACCGATCTCGGCATGGACCGCGCGACTGCGTATGCGTACCTCTCTGCTGCCGCGAACTTCACCGTCTCGCAGGTGGTCGACAAGACCGTCGGCGTGCACGGACAGATCTCGAAGGCGCACTTCGACCGGTAGGAGTGCGCCTGCGGCGCAGTGGTGCGTTTAAGTGCCTCTGCGGGCACATAATCACGCCACTGCGCGTAGCGCACCTCAGCGGTGTGCGGTGGCGATGAAGTGACGTGTCGCGGCGTCGACGATGTCTGCGGGGGCGATATCGATTTCGTCGTTCAGCCAGGCGATGACGAGTTCGGCCAAACCACCGATGAATAACAGGCCGTTGATCTCGGACTGTGGTTGGGGCCAAGCCTTGTCGCCGTAGAGTTCGCGCGACTGTTCGGCCACCAGATGAGCGAAGCCGCGCAGGGACTTTCGGCGGTATTCGCGGAGGGAGTCGACGGCGAGCGATTCGATCATCGCAACACGGCCCTTGCGTCGGTCCTCGGTCAGGACGCCGACGAACGCGGTGACCGCGTTGTGGACCTTCTCGTCGACGGTCCGGGCGGGGGAGTTCAGTGCATCCAGCGCTGCGGTCCGTATCTCGGCGGATACCGATTCGACGACCTGCTCGAGCAAGTCGTCTCTGCTGCTGAAGTTTTGGTAGAAGTAGCGCTCGGTGAGCTTGGCATGCGCGCAGATCGCAGTCATGGTCGCACCCTTCGCCCCGGCTGCTGCGAATACGTCGAGGCCGGCGTCGAGCAGACGCGCTCGGCGGTCGGCCGCGCGGTCGTCGGCGCTCATGCCGTTGTAGCGACGCGTCGTGGGTGGCATGGATAGATCTTGACAGAGACCGTGACTGTGACGCAGACTACATCCCATCTGACATGGCGTCATGTCAGATTGACGGAGGTCGACAATGGCACGTGCTCTGGCTGCTCCACCCGCAGATTCAGCTCTCCAACCGGTGTTCGGCGACGGCGGTCTTCCCGTCGTCGGGCACACACTCGAGTACATTCGCGACCCCTTGAAGCTGCTCGGTAGTCGGTGGGACAAGTACGGCGAGGTCTCGTGGATGACGATGGCCGGGCAGAAGTGGATCACCGTTCTCGGTCCCGATGCGTGTCAGCAGGTGCTGCAGAACGCGGACAAGGCGTTCGCCAACGGTGACGGTTGGTCGCTGTTGATCGGGCCGTTCTTTCACGGCGGGCTGATGCTGCTCGACTCCGAGGAGCATCTACGTCATCGACGAATCATGCAGCAGGCCTTCACTCGGGACCGGCTGACCAAGTCCGTCGCAGCGTTGAATCCAGTCACAGCAACGGGTTTGGACGCGTGGCAGCCGGGCCGCGACTTCCAGGTCTATCCGGCGCTCAAAGCGCTGACGCTGGACGTCGCGACGAGCATCTTCATGGGCGGTGCGGAGGGAACGACGGACGCCGACATCGCGGAGCTCAATGCGAGTTTCATCGCCTGCGTGCAGGCCGCCACGTCGATAGTGCGCTACCGCGTTCCGGGCACACGGTGGAAGCGGGGTTTGGACGGCCGAGCGGTGCTCGACCAATTCTTCCGCCGCTACCTCCCGGCCCGTCGAGCCACCGAGACCGACGACCTCTTCTCGGTGTTGTGCCACATCGAGGGTGACGACGGAGAGCACTTCTCCGACGACGAAGTGATCGACCACATGATCTTTCTGCTCATGGCTGCGCACGACACGTCGACGATCACGCTGTCGACGATGATGCAGTATCTCGGTCAGCATCCGGAGTGGCAGGACAAGTGCCGAGCCGAATGCGAGGCGCTGGGCACCGATGCCCCGTCGTTCGCGCAACTCGACGAGCTGACCAACGTCGATCTGGTGATGAAGGAGTGCTTGCGCCTGGTCTCGCCCACACCGGTAGTGGCCCGCCGTGCCGTGAAGGACACCGAGGTGCAGGGTAAGTTCGTTCCCGCGGGAACGTATGCCTCTGTCGCGCCGCACTTCACGCATCACATGGAGCAGTACTGGCCCAACCCCGAGCAGTTCGATCCCGGACGGTTCGCCGCCGACCGACGCGAGGACAAAGTGCACCGCTATGCGTGGGAGCCGTTCGGCGGAGGCGTCCACAAATGTATCGGCATGTTCTTCGCCGGGGCCGAGATCAAGACGATCATGCATCACTTGCTGCTGCGGTTCGACTGGACGGTCGACCCCGATTACGTTGCACCGCTGAACTTCACGTCGCTGCCCTTCCCCGAGGACGGGCAGCCCGTGCAGCTTCGACGACGGTAAGTACTACCCGGCGCGCTCGGTCAGCCAACCGATGATGTCGGCGGTGACCTCGTCGCGATTGGTCTCGTTCAGAATTTCGTGGCGCGCGCCGGGGTAGAGCGTGACGGTCACATCGCTCATCCCCGCCTCGCGGTAGCGGGCGGCCAGCGTCTCGATCAACTGCCCACCGCCTGCCAGCGGGTCGTCCGTTCCCGACGTGATGAGCAGGGGGAGGTCGGAACGGATCTGCTCCAAGTTGTGCGGATCGGCGAGCTTCTCGGCCTCACCGAACAATGCGGGAACCGTCGATGCCGGAAGGTCGAAGCCGCACAGTGGATCTGCGACGTAGGCGTCCACCTCGGCCTCGTCGCGCGAGAGCCATTCGTAGCCGGTGCGGTGCTCGAAGGCGGCGTTGAACACGCTCAGGTCGCCCGCCGGGGCGTCGGCCATTCCTGCGGCGAGTACGTCGAGTGTCGTCGAACCCGACAGCACCACGCCCTCGTACAGATCCGATCGCTCGATCAGAACATGCTGGGTGGCAAAGGATCCCATGGAATGAGCGAACAAGAACAGAGGCAGGTCGGGGTAGTCGGTGAGCAGTGATTCGCCCAGTTGCTCGATGTCTGCCCACAGTCCTGCAAACGCGGCGGCCCCGAAATCGCCGGGGGTGTCCACGATCGACTGGCCGTGGCCGCGGTGATCCGACGCGACGACGTGGAAGCCGGCGTCGTTCAGCGCGGCAGCGAAGCGTGCGTAACGGCTGCCGTGCTCAGCCAGCCCGTGTGCGATCTGTACGACACCGCGAGCAGGATCGGCGGACGTCGCCCAGGTGTAGGTGCTGATCTCGAGGTCGTCCTGCTTGGATACGAACGACGAAGCGTTGGCCACGGAAATCTCCTTGGTGCGGCGAGAGGGTCGAGACACGAACCTAACTCTTACGCCTCGAGCATCGGAGCAAAATGCTCGACGACGGGGAACGGTTCGTAGAAATGGTGCAGCAGCGACTTCCACTGCTGATACTCGTCGGAACCACGAAAGCCGTCGGTGTGGTCTTCGAGTCGTTCCCACTTCACCAACAGCAGGTAGGTATTCGGCTGCTCGATGCCCCGCGAGAGGGTCAGATTCACGAACCCCGGCATCGACGCGATGATCGATTTCGCGTCGGCGAACGCGGTTTCGAACTCGGCGGTTCTGCGGGGGATGACGTGCAGCAGGGCGTGTTCGACGATCATCGAGACAGTATGACCGCAGCAGCGCGATGCTCCCCGAGCAACTGCCCGGAGAGCATCGGCGAGTACGGCTACTTGGCGGAGACTCGGACGAGCTTCTTGTTCACGAATTCGTCCATGCCCCACGGGCCCAGTTCGCGGCCGACGCCGGAGCGCTTGACTCCGCCGAACGGCAGACCTGGCAGCGTGGTGCCGTGTTCGTTGACGAAGGCCATTCCCACCTCGAGGCGCTCGGCCACGTCCCGGGCCTTGTCGAGGTCTGCGCTCCACACCGAACCACTCAGTCCGTAGGGGGAGGAGTTCGCCAATTCGATTGCCTCGTCGGCGTTCTGGACCTTGTAGATGACTCCTGCGGGGCCGAACAGTTCCTCGGTGTAGGCCCGCATGTCCGGCGTGACGTCGGTCAGCAGGGTCGGCTGCACGTATGCACCCGGTCCGTCGATCTTCTTGCCGCCGGTGAGCAGTGTCGCGCCCTTGGACACCGCGTCGTCGATCTGCTCGATCAACGTGTCGGCAGCGGTCTGCGACGACAGGGGACCGAGGGTGGTGTTGGCATCCAATGGATCGCCGGTTTGCACAGCCTCGAAGGAGGTGACCAGTTTGGCGACGAATTCGTCGTAGACGTCCTCGGCGACGAGTATGCGCTTGGCGGCATTACAGGCCTGGCCTGCGTTGGACAGGCGCGCACGGGTTGCGGATTCGACGGTGGCGTCCATGTCTGCGGAGTCGAGCAGGATGAACACATCCGAACCGCCGAGCTCGAGCACGACCTTCTTGAGGTTGCGCCCGGCTGTCTCGGCGACGGACGTTCCGGCTCGCTCACTTCCGGTGAGCGAGACGCCCTGCACGCGGGCGTCGGCGATCATGTCGGCGATCTGCTCGTTGGTCGCGAAGATGTTGATGTACGCGTCTTCGGGCAACCCGGCCTGCCGGAATATCTCTTCCATCAGCAACGCCGATTGTGGGCAGTTCGGTGCATGCTTGAGCAGAATCGTGTTGCCCACCATCAGGTTCGGGCCGGCGAATCGGGCTACCTGGTAGTACGGGAAGTTCCACGGCATCACGCCGACGAGCGCGCCCACGGGCTTGCGCTGCAGCACACTGATTTCCGCTCCGGGCACGTCGAGTGTCTCGTCCTCGAGCAAGCGTGGACCGTTGTCGGCGTAGTAACGGTAGATGTTCGAGGACAGTTCGACCTCGCCCTGAGACTCGGTCAGTGGCTTGCCCATCTCGAGCGAGATGGTGCGGGCCAGTTCGTCGGCGCGCTCGACATACAGGTCGGCGACCT
The DNA here is from genome assembly GCF_004563845.1 of Rhodococcus sp. 1R11. Taxonomy (NCBI): domain Bacteria; kingdom Bacillati; phylum Actinomycetota; class Actinomycetes; order Mycobacteriales; family Nocardiaceae; genus Rhodococcus; species Rhodococcus sp. 1R11. Next base: position 71,864 of record NZ_SPNG01000009.1, read on the forward strand.
TGTGCAGGATGTCTGCGCGGTGCTCGGGTGAGGTCTTGCGCCACGTGTGGAAACCGGCGTGCGCATCCGCGAGGGCGCGCTCGATGCCGGCCGAGTCGAGAGTTTCGAATTCCTTGACGGTTGTGCCGTCGGCAGGATTGACAGTCTTGTAGGTCGTCATACTGGGTTCAACGGACGGCGAGGCCGATGTTGTTCCTAATCGGGCAAATCGGATGGCCCGACGGTGGTCAGAGGCGGGACCGAGCACGGTCTCGAAATCCATTGAGCGCCCTACTGGTCGGTAACTTGGATGCGCAGATGGAGTGATACCCCACTGCCCCCCACAGCGGCGAGAACGAAGATTAAAGTTGAGGACGAACGCATCCAAAAGACGACGTCGAAACTGAGGCAAAGGCGAAACATGACAGCGAAGAAGCCGACCATCATCTATACCCTGACCGATGAGGCGCCGATGCTGGCGACTCACGCGTTTCTGCCGGTCATACGTTCTTTCGCCAGCGCGGCCGGCATCGACGTCGAGTCCAGTGACATCTCGGTTGCGAACCGCATCCTCGCCGAGTTCCCCGATTACCTCAACGAAGACCAGCGAGTGACCGACAACCTCGCCGAGCTGGGCAAGCTGACGCAGCTGCCCGACACCAACATCATCAAGCTTCCCAACATCAGTGCCTCCGTTCCGCAGTTGCTGACCGCGATCAAGGAACTGCAGGACAAGGGTTACGCGATCCCCGACTTCCCCGGGAACCCGAAGACCGACGAAGAGCGCGAAATCCGCGACCGCTACACCAAGTGCCTCGGCAGCGCGGTCAACCCCGTTCTGCGCGAGGGTAATTCGGATCGCCGCGCACCCAAGGCCGTCAAGGAATTCGCGCGCAAGCACCCGCACAGCATGGGTGAATGGTCGCCGGCGTCGCGCACCCACGTTGCGCACATGCGCCACGGCGACTTCTACCACGGCGAGAAGTCGATGACCGTCGAGGGCGACCGCGAGGTCAAGATGGAGCTGCTGACCGAGGGCGGCGAGACCATCGTCCTCAAGGAGAAGGTGTCGCTCACCGACGGCGACGTCATCGACAGCATGTTCATGAGCAAGAAGGCGCTCATCGAGTTCTACGAGGAGCAGATGGAGGACGCCTACAAGACGGGCATCATGTTCTCCCTGCACGTCAAGGCCACGATGATGCGGGTCTCGCACCCCATCGTCTTCGGTCACGCCGTCAAGGTCTTCTACAAGGACGCGTTCGCCAAGCACGGCGACCTGTTCGAGGAGCTCGGCGTCAACGTCAACAACGGCCTGTCGGATCTGTACAGCAAGATCGAGGCACTCCCCAGCGCGCAGCGCGAGGAGATCATCGACGACCTGCACAAGTGCCACGAGACTCGCCCGGAGCTGGCGATGGTCGACTCGGCACGCGGAATCTCGAACTTCCACTCGCCCAGCGACGTCATCGTCGACGCGTCGATGCCTGCGATGATCCGCAGCGGCGGCAAGATGTGGGGCGCGGACGGCCGGCCGAAGGACACCAAGGCCGTCAGCCCGGAGTCGACCTTCTTCCGCATCTACCAGGAAATGATCAACTTCTGTAAGACCAACGGCCAGTTCGATCCGACGACGATGGGCACCGTTCCCAACGTCGGCCTCATGGCGCAGAAGGCCGAGGAGTACGGCTCGCACGACAAGACGTTCGAGGTCCCAGCCGGGGGCGTCGCGAACATCACCGACCTGGCGACGGGCGAGGTTCTGCTGACGCAGGACGTCGAAGAGGGCGATATCTGGCGTCTGTGCATCGTCAAGGATGCGCCGATCCGCGACTGGGTTGCGTTGGCAGTGCGACGCACCCGTGAGTCCGGAATGCCCGTCGTCTTCTGGCTCGACCCGTACCGCCCGCACGAGAACGAGCTGATCGGCAAGGTGCGCAAGTACCTGAAGGATCACGACACCGAGGGCCTCGACATCCAGATCATGTCGCAGGTTCGTGCGATCCGCTACACGATGGAACGCCTCATCCGCGGGCTCGACACCATCTCCGCGACCGGCAACATCTTGCGCGACTACCTCACCGACCTGTTCCCGATCCTGGAACTCGGCACGAGCGCCAAGATGCTTTCCATCGTTCCGCTGATGGCCGGCGGCGGACTGTACGAGACGGGTGCGGGCGGCTCGGCCCCCAAGCACGTCAAGCAGCTCATCGAGGAGAACCACCTGCGCTGGGACTCGTTGGGCGAGTTCCTGGCTCTCGCGGTAAGCCTCGAGGACCTAGGCACCAAGACCGGTGACGTCAAAGCGACCATCCTCGCCACCGCACTCGACTCGGCGACCGGCAAGCTGCTCGAGAACAGCAAGGGCCCGTCGCGCTCGACCGGTGAACTCGACAACCGTGGCAGCCAGTTCTACCTCGCCCTCTACTGGGCACAGGAACTCGCCGAGCAGACCGAGGACACCGAGCTGGCCAAGCACTTCGCAGCTCTGGCAAAGACCCTCTCGGAGAACGAGGAGAAGATCGTCGGCGAGCTCAACGCGGTACAGGGCAACCCGGTCGACATCGGCGGCTACTACTACCCGGACCCCGAAGCCACCGCCGCAGTGATGCGTCCGTCCACGACGTTCAACGAGGCACTGGAGTCGGCGAAGCAGTAGTACTTCTGCCTGCTTCACCCCCCCTTTGGGATGAATGGCCCATTCACGCGCTCAGACGTTGTGAATGGGCCATTCATTCGTTGAGGTGCAACAACTCTCGGGCTCCGGTAGCCGTCAACCGTCCGCGGTCTACAGTCCGCCCCTTGGTTGGGATTGCACGCCCGCGACGGATCAATGTGACTTTCACGCGCTCAGACGTACTGAATGGCCCATTCATCCCGTCGGGGGTGGCACCAGAACGCTGAGAAACGCCGAACAGCTTGCACTTTGGCGTCGTCCGGGCAACTGGACGACGGAGATGGTGCGGTGCACGGTCGGCTCGATGGGTAGGTAGGTCAACTCGGCGAACGACATCATCGGCACCACCAATTCGGGGACAACTGTGACGCCCAGTCCCGCTGCGGTCAGGCCTGCCACCGCAGCCACGTTGTGGGCCTGAACAGACGGTCCTACCTCGACTCCCGCGCTTTCCAGTGCGAGCCGCACATGTGACTCGATGCTGGATTCGGGGCCGAACGAGATGAACGACTCGCCGTCCAGGTCGGTCCACGACAACGAAGTTCGTTGCGCAAGAGGGTGATCGGTGGGTAGGGCGCAGACGAATGCGTCGGTGCTGATCGTCGTGCGTTCCAGGTCGTTTGCTCGACCCGACGCGGCGACGACTGCGAAATCGACCGAGCCGTCTCGAACCGACGCTACGACGCCGTCGCGCAGGCCGTCTTTGACGTGTACCGAGACGTCGGGATGGTTGCGACGAAACTCCACGATGTACGGGGGCAGGAATGTTGCCGCTATCGACGGTAGGCACGCGATTGTGACGGTGCCGCGTTCTCCGGAGACGAATCGTGCGATCTGTTCGAGTCCGTCGTCGAACTCCAGCAGTATTCGACGCCCATATGCGGCCACTTCGAGCCCGTCACCCGTCGGATCGACGCTGCGGGTTGTGCGTACGAACAGTCGGACGCCCAGGCGGCGCTCGGCTTCGGCGACGGTACGGCTGAGGTTGGGCTGAGACACGCCCAGTGCCGCGGCAGCGGACGTGAAGCTCTGAAGATCTGCCAGTGCGACAACCGCGCGCAGATGCGCGATCCCGATGTTTATGCCCACGACGCATGAATCTATACCCAACTGATGTTGGACTGAGTAAGTGATCTGCACAACACTCTTCGTATTCGATGAAGGAGATCACATGCTGTCACTGCTCGGCTTCGGGACGATTGCCATCATCCTGCTGCTGTTGTTCACCCAACGTGTCGCGGCCATAGTCGCACTCGCGGGTGTTCCGCTCGCTGCGGCGTTCCTGGCCGGAAACTCGCCGTCCGAGGTGGCAGGGTTCGTCAAGGACGGGCTCGGCGGCGTCGTCGGTGTCGCAGCCATGTTCCTGTTCGCGATCGTCTTCTTCGGGATCATGCGCGACGCAGGCCTGTTCGATCCCCTCATAGCGCGCATCGTGAAATGGGCAGGCAGCGCACCGCCGACCGTCGCCGTTGCTACGACGGCTCTCGCCCTGGTCGCCCATCTCGACGGCGCAGGCGCGGTCACGTTCCTCATCGCCGTTCCGGCGATGCTCCCGATCTACGAGCGCCTCGGCATGAGTCGGCTGGTGCTGGCCACGTGCGTCGGCCTCGGTGCGGGCGTGATGAACATCGTTCCCTGGGGCGGCCCGACGGCGCGAGCAGCAGCAACATTGGGCGTCGACGCCAACGAGCTGTGGGTACCACTGATTCCCGCTCAGATCGCCGGCGTGGTGTTCGCGTTGGCCATCGCGTACTACCTCGGACGCCGAGAGCGGACACGGTTGGCGAAGGTCGCAGCAGGCGACGTCAAGGCCGAGGTGGAGGAGTCGACGGCACGCGTCGGGCAGCGAATCCCCGTACCCACTCCCGGTGGAACGGACGAGTCAGCCTCGGCCGGCTCGGGCGGTGACGAGACCCCAGAAGAGCCCGACAATTCTGACGAGCCGAGCTTGCTACGCCCGAAGCTGTTCTGGGTCAACGTCGTTCTCGTTGTCGCAACACTTGCCGCACTGATTGCGGCCGTCGCGCCTCCGGAGACGTGCTTCATCATCGCGACCATCGTTGCGCTCCTGATCAATTACCCGGGCATGAAGGCGCAGTCCGCGCGGATCGAGGCGCATGCCGTGGGCGCGATGCTGATGGTGGGCACGCTGCTCGCCGCCGGTGTTCTGCTCGGTGTGCTCGACGGCAGCGGCATGATCGAATCGATGGCCGTGAGCGCTGCCAACGTGATTCCGGACTGGATGGCACCGGCACTTCCGCTCATCGTCGGGGTGTTCGCGGTTCCGATGAGTCTGATCTTCGGCCCCGACGCGTACTACTTCGGCGTGCTGCCGGTACTCATCGAGGTAGGCGACCAATTCGGTATCAGCGCAATCCATCTCGCTCAGGCATCGATCATCGGCGAGGAGACCGTCGGCTTCCCGATCAGTCCGATGACGGGCGCGTTCTACCTTCTCGTGGGTCTGGCCAAGGTGGATATCGGCAGGCATATTCGTCACACGATCGGGTGGGCGTGGCTGGTCAGCCTCGGCATGCTCGGGGTCGCTTTCGCGACAGGCGTCATCCCGGTGTGGGTCTCATGAGGGCCCGCGAAACTGTTCGATTGGGGGCCGGCGCAGGGTTTGCCGGCGATCGCATCGACCCTGCGCAGATCTTGGCCGAACGCGGCGCGCTCGACTATCTGATCTTCGAGTGTCTCGGAGAGCGGACGGTCGCGACAGGGCAGGCCCGGAAATTGCTCGATCCCGAGGCTGGGTACGACCCACTGTTGGCCGCGCGCATGCGCGCAGTTCTCTGTGCGACGACGGAGCAGGGAATCACTGTCGTGACCAACTCGGGAGCCGCGAATCCTGTTGCAGCAGCTGCCGTCGTGGCCCGTGTGGCTGAGCACGTGTGCTCGCGTTCGGTACGGATCGCGGCCGTCACCGGCGACGACGTGCTCGACGCGGTGCGCCGCATCGATCCGGTGGTGTGGGAGACCGGACGCCCGCTGTCGGAGCATTCCGAGGAATTGGTGTCGGCCAACGCCTATATCGGGGCCGATGCGGTACTTCCCGCACTCGACGTCGGCGCCGACGTGATCGTCACCGGCCGTCTCGCCGATCCGGCTCTGTATCTCGCGCCGCTGATGCACGAGTTCGGGTGGGCGGGGCAGGACTGGGAGACCCTCGGTGCAGGGACGGCCGTCGGACATCTGCTCGAGTGCGCGGGCCAACTGACCGGTGGCTACTTCGCGGACCCGGTCACGAAGCCTGTGCAGGGTCTGGCAAATCTGGGCTTCCCGTTCGGGGACGTACGTGCAGACGGCACAGCCGAATTCGGCAAGGTCGACGGCACCGGCGGGGAGTTGTCTCGGCGAACGTGCGCCGAGCAGTTGCTCTACGAGGTAGGGGATCCAGCCAGATACTTGACGCCGGACGTGACCGCCGATTTCACCGGAGTCGACTTCGAGACGCTCGGACCCGATCGGGTAGCGGTGTCCGGAGCGACGGGCAGCACGCGGCCCGAGGAGCTGAAAGTGACACTCGGATTCCGCGGCGGTTGGCTCGGTGAAGGGCAGATCAGCTACGCCGGGCCACGCGCACTGCAACGCGCCGAACTCGCCGGAGAGATTGTGCAGCAACGACTGTGGGAGGTGCACGGTATTTCGGCGGAGAACGTCGGCATCGAGTACATCGGGGCGGGCGCTGCATTTCGTGGTCTCGTCGCCCCAACCGATGTCCCTGAAGTACGACTTCGCGTGACCGCGAAGGTGCCCGACGCGGAGACCGCGTTACTTGTGGGGTGGGAAGTCGAAAGCCTCTATACCAACGGCCCGGCCGGCGGCGGTGGTGCACGACGCAGCAGCACCGAGGTTCTTGCCATCAGATCGTGTTTGATCCCACGTGCACAGGTGTCGACCGCCGTGCACATCACGGAGGTGACGGTATGAGGACTGTCGACGATCTCGCCGACGTGCGAACCGGGGACAAGGGCGACACCCTCATTCTCGCTGTCTTCCCACGAACCGACGAAGGCTACGAGTTGCTGTCCCGCGAATTGACTGTTGATGCCGTTGCCACGCACTTCGCACCCCTGGTCACCGGAGACGTGCGCCGCACTGAAATGCCTCTGGTCTCCGGGTTGGTGTTCGAGCTGCCCGGCGTACTCGGCGGGGGAGTGACGGGTAGTCCTGTTCTCGACGGCCATGGCAAGTGTCTGAGCTACCACCTGCTGAGTATGCCTGTGTCCGAATCCCTCTGACCCTGCTTCCCGACTCTCGCGGCCCAGCCGCCCGATGGATGGAGATCGACATCCGTATCACCCGCGTACCCCTGGCCCTTACCCTTGCCGCAGTCCTCGTCGGACAGGCAGCCGGTACTGCTGCAGCGGTACCTCGAGAATTACCGACAGACCCGTTCTTCACCTACGGACGTGCGGCCGAATACAGGGCCACCTCGGAGCGCATGAAGGTTCCGTTGCGCGACGGTGCCACCCTGGCCTGCAATGTGAACCGACCCGGTGATGACGGCAACGTGCCGGTCGCAGGGAAGTTCCCGACCATCGTCTACGACTTCAACGCCTACGACAGCCTCGACCAGTTGGCAACGGACTCTGCGTATCTGGTCGAACGTGGATACAACATTCTGCTGTGCAACGTCCGGGGATCCGGGGATTCTCCAGGTGTACTGGATCCGTTCGGCCCGCAGGAACAGCAGGACAACTACGATCTCGTCGAATGGGCTGCAGCGCAACCATGGTCGACGGACAAGATCGGACAATCCGGTGTCAGCTACGGCGGTCACACATCGATGCTGGCCGCGGCCAACAATCCACCACATCTGGCTGCCGTCATCCCGGTCGATGCGTTCAGCGACTGGTACGAGAACACCATCTACCGCGGCGGAATCCGATCCGACACCATCCGCACGTGGCAAGCGAGCACAGCCCCGGCCACCGAAGGTCCCTACGACGAGCACCCGCTGTACGACCAGTACTGGATCGACCGCAGCGTCGAAGCGAAGTGGCAGAATATCGATGTCCCCATGTTGCAGATCGGGGGATGGTACGACCGCTACCGAGATCCGATGGTGCAGAACTACTCCGCACATCCGGATCTGACGTGGGTCGTTGCCGGTCCGTGGAAACACGGGATGCCGGCGGGCCAGAAAGCCGATATCGGTACAGGCGCGTACCTCGCATGGTGGGACAAGTGGCTGCGCGAGGACGGCTCTGCACCCCTGCCCGCGAAGCGGATCAATTCCTACGAGATCTCGTCGGTGCCCGCAGAACGTGGCTGGCAGGAATTCGGCCAGTGGCCGCCTGCCGAATCCACCGAGTTGACGTTGGCAATGGGGACCGATGGTGGTCTGAGTCCGTTACCGACCGAGCAGGGCAGTCGCGCGTACACAGTGCCGACGGATCACACCGACGCTGTTGATGCAGCAGTGGTCTTCTCGACCACTCCGTTGCCTGCCGATGTGGTGATCGCAGGGTCCCCAACGGCACAGATCTCGGCGACCTTCACCGCGTCCAACGGCAACCTCGCTGTCATCGTCGACGACGTTGCCCCGGACGGCACTGTGGAGCGCATTACCCAGGGCTGGCTGAAGGCCAGTCATCGCAACGGATCCGTTGCGCCCGAGCCTGTAATGCCCGGTCAGGAGTACGAATTGGATGTACGGGCGTGGCCGACACACTTCCGGTTGCCGGCCGGACACCGGCTGCAAGTCCAGGTTCGCAGTGACGATTACCCCGACATCACCGACGATGCGCCTGCCGGCGATGTCGTCCTCAGCACCGGTGCCGGAGGTTCGACTTTCACCGTGCCGGTGCTCCCCGGCGCTATCCCGCGCTGATGGACGGCGTTGTATCCGGTTGTGCTGGTAGCGCGACCGGATACAACTGGAAACTACCGCTCATTCCCTTGAGTTCGACGTCGCGGGGCGTCCCGAGGGTCAGGTCATGCGCGGCACCGATGGCCTTGCGCACCGGTTCGCTGACCAGAATTTCGCCGCCGTCGGCCTGCCCTGCGACGCGTGCCGCCATGGCCACGTTGAGTCCGAACAGGTCGTCGCCTCGACGCACCGAACTGCCGACGTGGATGCCCATACGGACGCGGATGCGATCCCATCGATCCGGGTTTTCCAAAAGGGCTTCTTGCACTTCCACCCCGCAGCGCACGGCTTCAGCCGGGTCGGAGAAGGCGATCATGTAACCGTCGCCCTGGCTCTTGACCACATGTCCGCCGTGGTCGTCGACGTGTTTGCGGATCAGCTTGTTGTGCTTCTCGAGCAATTTCACCCAACCGCGGTCGCCCAGTTCCTCATTGCGGGCGGTGGACCCTTCGATGTCGGAGAACATGACCACTATGTCGCCGTCGGCGGTCATGCGTGCCAGGTCGGGGCGTTCGACCTTGGCCCAGCCCGCGAGGTCTTCTACGGAGTTGCGGACGGTAGCGCCGAATCCCTTGTTGATGAGTAGCTCCGTGGTGTGGAAGGCGGTTCTGATCGCAAAGGGCACCAGGCCACGTCGCTTACGGCGTTGCTGCGATTCGAGAGCGCGGTCGAGTGCTCGGCGCGTGTGCTTCAACTTTCGTCGAGACACGATGAGAACCACACCGAGCGCGATGATGGCGGCGAGCTCGACTCCGGCAACTATCCACAGGATCACGTTGCTCATCCTCGCCTCTCGGCGGTGTCCGTGGTTGCACAACCGACCGCGAACTGCTTCCGGTAGGCCGTCGGCGTGACGGCGAAAGCCGAGTGGAAGTTCTGACGCAGGGTGACGGCGCTGCCGAATCCGCACGAGGCAGCGATGCTCTCGATGCTGTGGCCGGTGGTTTCGAGTTGGCTGCGGGCGGCGTCGAGCCGCTGGTCGAGTACCCAGCGCGCGGGCGTGGTGCCCGTCGCATACTGAAATTGCCGGATGAAGCTGCGCCGGCTCATGCGTGCCCGCTCGGCAAGGCGCTCGATCGGCAGGGGCTCGGCCAGTCGCTCCAGCGCCCAGCTCTGGACGTCGGCGATCGCGGAGTCCTCGGATGCCTCGATCACCGGCCGTTCGATGTATTGCGCCTGACCGCCCTCGCGATGGGGTGCGACCACCAGACTGCGCGCGACCCGTGTTGCCGCTGCCGCGCCGAGGTGTTTGCGGACGATGTGCAGGCAGGAATCTATCGACGACGCCGTGCCCGCGGAGGTCATGACGTCGCCGTGGTCGATGTAGAGCACGGACTCGTCGAGGCCCAGTTGCGAATTGCGGTCGCGCAGTTCGGTCATCTTGGACCAATGGGTGACGGCAGGGCGTCCCGCGAGCAGTCCGGTGTCGGCGACGGCAAACGACCCCAGACACAGTCCCGCGATCTGGGCTCCCCGTCTGTGAGCGCCTCGAAGAGCGGTGGACAGGTGAGCGCCGATGTGTGGCAACGACTCCGGCCACGACGTCACGATGACGATGTCGGCCCAATCGGCGATGTCGGGGCCTTCGATCTCGCCGACGGGGAAGCCCTCCTCGGTGCGGATCGACCCTGGCTCGTCGGACCACACCCGCGTCTCCCAGTCGGGGGCCAGCCCGAGGCGCGTCACCTCGCCGAACACCATCAACGGCGCGGCGAGGTGGAACATGGTGATGCCGTCGAACACGTACAGCGCGATGCGCATGAATCTCCGATCGACGAATTGGCGCAATTTCATCGAAAGTATGCATCCGTGCCACTCGTGAACGCAAGGTCGGTGCCGAAGTATGGGTATCGACCGAGTACGCCACCTGAAGGAGAACGTCCATGACCGCACCGCGTAGAGCCCTCATCGTCATCGATGTACAGCAGGAATACTTCGAGGGAGTTCTGAAGATTCAGTACCCGCCTCGCGACGAGTCGCTGGCCAACATCGTTCGTACCATCGAAGCGGCTGTGGCGCAGGATGTTCCGGTGGCCATCGTGCAGCACGAGATGCCCGAGGGCTCGCCTGCTTTCGTCAAGGGAACCCCGACGTACGAGCTTCATCCCGACATTCAGGCCGTCGTGCAGCCGTCCTTCGAGCGAGTCGAGAAGCAGTACAGCAGCGTCTTCGCTGGCACCGACGTGGCGAAGTGGTTGCAGGGCAACAACGTCGACACCGTCACGATCGTCGGATACATGACCAACAACTGCGATCTCGCCACCAGCGCCGACGCCGAGGCGCTCGACCTGACCGTCGAGATCCTGTCCGACGCCACCGGCGCAATCAACCTCTCGAACGAGGCCGGGACCGTCTCGGCCGAACACCTGCACAAGGCGTTGATGGTGCTCTACCAGTCCAACTTCGCCGCAGTGGCGACGACCGACCAGTGGATCGACGCGGTGAAGAACGGAAACGGGCTTACAGCGAGCAACCTGGTGGTCTCGGCTGCGCAGGGCAACGACGCGGTGGCGTAGTTCGTCATTAGGATTGCAAGTGTGACGGCACGGGCGATAACGGACCAGACGCTCGGCGCATGGGTGATCAAGTGCAATCCGCACAAGACCGACCTCGCACCGATGGTCGAAGCCGGACGTGCGCACGATAATTGGTGCGTCGCGAATAACTATCGAACTCATCTGATGGTCCCTGGGCAGCCGGTGTTGTTCTGGGTCAGCAGCCACCCGCGACGCGGGATCTGGGGTGCGGGTCGGTTGACCGGCACCCCGGTCCCCGGCACCCAGTGGAAGGTCTCGACGAACATCACGCTGTTCGATGAGCCGATCCTCGCGTCGGATCTGCAGGCCGTCGCGGAACTGTCGACGCTCGAGGTGTTCCGGTCGCCGCAACAATCCAACCCCTCGTGGATCGACGCGTCCGCGTGGGCAGTGATCCGACAAATGCTGCCTCTCGAATGATGTGATGACGGTATGACACTGGAGGACGAACCGACACTTCGCGGAATGCTGGATGTCGGGGACGGGCAGCGCGTCTACTGGGAGCAATGGGGTCCGTCCGACGGCGTCCCGGCGATCTACTTGCACGGCGGACCGGGCGGGACCCTGAACTCCAGTCAGTTTCGTCGTCACTTCGACCTGTCCCGTGTTCGCGCAATCGGATTCGAGCAGCGCGGGTGCGGACGGTCGACCCCGCACGCGTCGGATCCCTCGACTTCGGTGGCTACCAACACCACTACGCATCAGATCGCCGATATCGAAGCCCTGCGTGTGCACCTCGGCGTCGAGGCGTGGATCGTCAACGGCGCGTCCTGGGGATCCACTCTTGCTCTTGCCTACGCTCTCGCGCATCCGACGAGGGTTCTCGGCATGGTGCTCGTTGCGGTCACGACGACAGGTAGGGCTGAGGTCGACTGGATTACGGAGGGGGTCGGCGCGGTCTTCCCGGAGGCGTGGGATCGGTTCGCCACATTTGCCGAGCAGGCCGGAGTCGGCTATCGACGCGGTGAGGGCCGAATAGTCGACGCGTACAACCGCCTGTTCAATTCGAACGATCTGACGTTGCGCGACAATGCTTCCCGAGAATGGGCGCTGTGGGAGGACGTCCACATATCGATCGGCACCGATGGCGTTCGGCGCAATCCGCGATGGGACGACGACCGGTTCCGACTGGCCTTCGTGCGGCTGGCCGCGCACTACTGGTCGCACGACGGCTTCTGCGATCCACCCTTGCTCGATCGCGCCGACGGTCTCCGAGACATTCCGGGCGTCCTGATCCACGGCCGGAAGGACATCTCCGGACCCGCTGTCACGCCGTGGCATCTACACCGACGTTGGCCCGGGTCGACACTCGTGGTCGATGAGGGCGACGGGCATGGAGGCATGTCCATGGCGGCGCGCTGGGATGCAGCGAACGAAGAACTGGTCGATCGGGCCCGGAGCAGAGCGAATGGTGCATGATCGAGAGGTGACTACTTTCCCGATTGTCGACCTGACTCCCGACGAGCTGCTGACCACCACGCGAACTGTGCGCAAGCGCCTGGACCTGACGCGGCCGGTGCCGATGGAGCTGATCAAGGAATGTCTCGAGATCGCGCTGCAGGCCCCATCCGGCTCGAACAAGCAGGGGTGGCAGTGGATCGTCGTCACCGATCCTGATCTTCGTGCCCGCATCGGTGCGATCTACGGCGAACTGTTTGCCGAGTACCAGGCATCGAAGCAATCCGCTTCGGCCTTGTTCGCGGACGATCCCGAACGCGCCTCGGTTCAGAAGCGCGTCGGCGACAGTGCCGGTTGGCTCGGCGAGCACATGGGTGAAGTTCCCGTGCTGCTGATTCCGTGCATCAAGGCAGGGAAGACGCTTCCGGCCGGCAATCAGGCCGGTTTGTGGGGCTCACTGTTGCCCGCGGTGTGGAACTACGCGCTGGCTGCTCGGGCACGTGGACTCGGAACAGCGTGGACAACAATCCATCTCGCCTGCGAGGCTGAGATCTCCGAACTACTGGGCATCCCCGAAGGCTTCCATCAGGGTGCGTTGATTCCGACGGCGTACTACACGGGTGAGACGTTCAAGGTTGCGCCCAGGGAGCCGATCGAGACGGTGCTGCACGTCGATCGTTGGTAGATGGACCGGCCCGTCGCGGTCATCAGACGATTGTGTCAACGTAGATGATTTCGGTCCTCGCCACTGCACGCCAATGCACGTCGGCGAGCGCAAGCCGCTCGGGGTCCTCCAAGTAAGCTTCCAAGGCCGAATCGTCAGGGAGATGAATGACCTGCACCTCGAGTGGTCCGTCGCCCGAGTCGACGCGGCGGACCCTGCTCACTACCTCGCCGCCGTATTTCGGGATCAGGTCCAGCACCGTGTCCTCGTAGCGGGTGAGTGCGTCTTCTTGTCCGGGCGACGCCCACAGCAGCACGCACAGTTTCAGCTCCATGACGCGAGACGGTACCGGATGCGGTCTCGCCGCCAGGTCGGTCTGTGACAACGCCGGCCCGGCGACCTGACATGCACTTATCGGGGCAGTCCCGACTTGTATTGCAAGGCGTACGCCAGTTTGCCGGGCTTGTCGTTCGCGTACGGTGCGGAGAGTTTCCCGAACTCGCCCTTACCAGCAGCCTTGCCGTCGTTCCAGGAAGCCAGTGCGCCGAGTTCCGCTGCGGTACGACCACTGTCGATGACTGTGTCTTTCGGGGCCGCCACCTGAGCGCGCGAGACCGACTCGACGGTACTCAGGTAGCTCTCCAGGGTGTTGCTGTCCCAGCCGCTGATGTCGACTTCCGCCGAGTCGCGAACCCATGCACCCCAATAGAATTCCTGGAACGGGATCGTGCCGGGTGTGAAGCCGATGTCGCGGGCGAAGTACATCAGGCTGCGGTACTTGTCGTTCTGGAACTTGGCGAGACCCACTCCCGACGGAAGCTGCTCCACCGGAACTTCGTTGCCGTCGACGTCGTAGTTCCACACCCACTTCTCGGCTTTCATCCGAGCCCAGAAGTCGGCAGGACTCAGGTCGCTGAGATTGGCGACCACTCGCAGACGAAGATGCAGATTCGGCCCACCGTCGGCCGTTTCGTAGAACGAGGTCAGAGTGTGGTGACCGTCGGTCAGGTACGGCACGCCGCCCGGTCCGATGACAACCGTCTTCATGGGCGCGATCGTGTCGGGCGTTTCCTGGCCGACGGGCACGGCGCAGGTGAACGACGACGGATTGTCCAGGCGCGCATCGGGTAGCGCCGACGCGGCCTTCTCCTGGCCGTTGGCTTCGCACCAGTCGTCGAACTTCTTGTTGATCTGGTCCTTGCCGAGTGTGTATCGACCGAGCTTGTAGTACACCTCGTCGTACCCGAGCGACGGTTGCGTCGCGTGTACATCACCGATCGGCAGATCGAGAAGCTCACCGGCTTCGGCACATTGGTAGCCGAGGCCAGAGGACGATCCACTGGGGAGCAGGTCCGCAACCTGACACAGCGGCGACGCCGTCCGTGCCGGGACGGCAGTGGCGACGCCGCCCATCGACGTGGAGACGACAGAGACCAGTGCGAGGATGCCCAGTAGAGCAGCTCTTCGACGCGATGCCATTCGTGAAACTCCCAGAGTTCGGAAAGTGAAGTTTTCCGAGACTGTCGCACCGCGGTCACCGGCCGGTGTCGGGGAACCGACGCGGAGGTGAACGTCGCGTGATGTGCGTCAGCGATCCTCGCGCAACAGTGCGTAGACGAGCGTGTCGGTCCATTCGCCCTTGCACCACCAGTTTTGGCGGAAGTGCGCTTCCTGACGCATCCCGACCCGGGCGGCCAACCGGGCCGACGCGTCGTTGCGTCCGTCCATCTGCGCCGTGACCCGGTGGATCTGGGGCAGTGAGAACACGTGCTCGATCAACGCATCGACCGCCTCGGTCGCGTAACCACGACCGGCCACGGCAGGGGAGAACGTCCAGCCGAGTTCGACGAGTGCCGGCGAACCGTCAACGAGCCATGCTTCGACGTTGCCCACCACCGTCCCGTCGTGTTCGACGACCATGGCGAGCGCCTGAGTGTGTAATCCGGATCGCTTCATCCGTTTACCCACCGCTGCAACGGCGTCGGCGTGCGTCCAGGCCTCGTGCAGGAGATAGCGGCACACCTCGGGGTCGCTGTAGTACGCAAGAACCCTGTCTGCGTCGTCGGGTTCGTACAGACGAAGGGTCAGGCGCTCGGTGTGGATGGGCTCGACTGTCATATGTCCGATTCTGCCCGACCTAGATTCACGCTGATTCGAACCCTGGTCTCGTACCCCTCTCGTAACGGATGGTGGTGAGTCGAAGCTGATCTTCATCAAGTGGAAGGCACGTGAACATGGTCGTGACGTCGTACGCCGCTCCCGCGGGACCTGTGGACACGCGGCGCAGCGTCGTACCGAAAGTCGACCCGGTTTCCGCCTCGTCCAAAACGCCACTGTGGCAGCGATACCGATGGACCTTCCTGCGCGCCTTGTCGCCGATCGTCCTCCTCGTCCTCTGGCAGATCGCCAGTGCTGCCGGAGTCCTCTCCGAACGTGTTCTCCCCGCACCGTCACTGATCTTCGACGCGGGTCTGGAATTGCTGCGCAACGGTGAATTGGCCGACGCTCTGGCTATTTCCGGAACGCGAGTGGTTCAGGGACTCCTGCTGGGCGGGCTGATCGGGGTGGCACTCGGGGCGCTCGTCGGACTGTCCAAGCTCGCCGAAGCAACCGTCGACCCGCCGCTGCAGATGCTGCGTGCACTCCCACACCTCGGGTTGATCCCACTGTTCATCCTGTGGTTCGGAATCGGCGAGACTCCCAAGATTCTGCTCGTCGCTCTCGGAGTGGCATTTCCGTTGTACCTCAACACGTTCTCGGCCATCCGGCAGATCGATCGCGACTTTCTCGACACTGCCGTTGTACTGGGATTTTCGTGGCGACAGCGATTCACAACGATCATTCTGCCGAGCATCGCGCCCCAGCTGTTGGTGGGACTTCGGCAGTCGTTGGCCATCGCGTGGCTGTCGTTGATCGTGGCCGAGCAGATCAATGCCGAATCCGGGCTCGGCTACATCATCAACAATGCGCGGGACTTCCTGCGTGTGGACACCATCATCTTCGGGCTCGTCGTCTACGCGCTGATGGGAATCGGCACCGACGGAATCGTACGAATCCTCGAAAAACGAGCCCTCCGTTACAGATTGGACGCGTGAGCCATGACTACGACGACGACTTCCGTCGCCACCCTGCACGGGATCGACAAGTTCTACGGATCCAGCCACGTGTTGAAGGGTGTCGACCTGTCCATCGAGCGCGGCGAAATCGTCTCGCTGGTCGGACGATCCGGCTCCGGCAAGTCGACCATCCTGCGTGTCCTGGCCGGACTGTCGACCGACCACACAGGGGAGCGGCACGTCGCCGGACATCCTGCAGTCGCGTTTCAGGAACCACGACTGTTCCCGTGGCGATCGGTTCGCCAGAACGTGTCCTACGGTCTGAACACCGCAGGCGTCACCGGCAACGAAGCATTGACTGCTGCCGACGCGACCCTCGACGAGGTGGGGCTGGCCGAGAAGCGAGACGCATGGCCACTCACATTGTCCGGTGGGCAAGCTCAGCGCGCTGCGCTGGCGCGGGCTTTGGTGGGGGAGCCCGAACTGCTGCTCCTCGACGAACCGTTCGGCGCGCTCGACGCACTCACGCGACTGACCATGCAGTCACTTCTGCTCGACCTGTGGGGACGGCACCGCTTCGGCATCCTCCTGGTCACGCACGATGTCGACGAGGCGATCGCGCTGGCCGATCGGGTTGTGGTGCTCGAGAACGGCGCAGTCTCGGACACTGTCACCGTCGATCTGCCCCGCCCCCGCGATCGCGGAACGGCGGGCTTTTCCCGCCTTCGCACCCATCTGCTAGGAGCTCTCGGAGTTCACTGACCGTCCAATTCGGCACCTGACAAGGATCTTTCACACATGTCGTCACATGCTCGTCCTCGCTCTCTGCGCGCACTCGGTGTGCTCACTGCCCTGTCCTTGACGGTCGTCGGACTCACCGGTTGCGTCTCGCGTGGTAGCGATACCACCAACACCCAAGCCCCGGAACTGGTCTCGAACGACCAACTCGCCACAGTCACCCTCGATGTCGGCGACCAGAAGGGTGGCACCGAAGCCCTACTGCGCGCATCGGGTGAGCTGGACTCCGCTCCCTACGATGTTGCGTTCTCCACCTTCACTTCCGGCCCGCCTCAGGTGGAGGCGGCAACGGCCGGCCAGATCGACTTCGCGGTCACCGGCAACACGCCCCCCGTCTTCGGGGTTGCAGCCAATGCACGCATCAAGGTCGTCTCCGCCTATACCAACGATGCGAGCGGGGATCAGATTCTCGTGCCACAGGATTCGACTCTGGCATCGTTCGCCGACCTGCGCGGTAAGAAGATCGCGGTGGGCAAGGGAAGTTCGGCGCACGGCCACGTGCTGCTGCAGTTGCAGAAGGCCGGCTTGACCACCGACGACGTTCAGCTGGTGTTCCTTCAGCCTGCCGATGCGCTGACGGCATTCACCTCGGGCGAGGTCGATGCCTGGGCGATCTGGGATCCGTTCACCGCGATCGCGCAGGTGCAGAACGGCTCGAAGACGCTGACCACTGCCGAGGGTGTGGCCAACGGTTATGGCTTCGGTATTGCCTCGCAGCAGGCTCTGGACGATCCCGCGAAGAACACCGCGCTGCAGGACTTCGTGGTTCGTCTGGCCAAGGCCTCGGCCTGGGCCGAGAAGAATCCGGGAGAGTGGGCGGCGGCATACTCCACGGCCGTCGGCATCGACCCGGCCGCGGGTGAATTGGCGCAGGGGCGAAGCCAGCGACCCGCAATTGCTCTGGACGACAACGTGATCGAATCCGAGCAGACGCTCTTCGATGTATTCGTCGAGAGCGGAAGCATCCCTGGCGGCAACACGTTCGAGGACTTCGTCGACACGCGTTACAACGACGCCATCGCCGCCGCGACCGCCTCCGCCAACTGATCACCCACCACGTCGTAGGAGTTCACTCGTGACCGCACGCATTTTCTGGTTCCTCCCCACCGCTGGCGACGGCCGCTCCATCGTCGGTGCATCTCACGCGTCGGCCAACATCGTCGAACCTGCCGGGTTCCGTCGTCCGTCGCTGCGGTACCTCACGGAGGTGGCTCAGGCCGCGGACCGACTCGGCTACGAGGGGGTGCTGACTCCGACGGGAACGTGGTGCGAGGACGCCTGGCTGACCACGGCGGCTCTACTGCAAAGCACCCGACGGCTGAAGTTCCTCGTCGCCTTCCGTCCCGGCCTCACGCCGCCCACGTTGGCGGCGCAACAGGCAGCGACGTTGCAGCGGTTCTCGGAAGGTCGGGTGCTGTTCAACATTGTCACCGGGGGCGACGACGTCGAGCAGCGTCGGTTCGGTGATTGGATCGACCACGATCGGCGCTACGCCCGCACCGACGAATTTCTCGGATTGGTGCATCGGATCTGGACGGAGACGTCGGTCGACCACGAAGGCGAATTCTTCAAGGTCGCAGATGCACGCGTGTCGGAGGCCCCGGACCCGTTGCCCGAGTTCTGGTTCGGCGGTTCCTCCGATCCCGCACTCGCCGTCGCGGCCAAGCACGTCCAGACGTATCTGACGTGGGGCGAGCCGCCGGCCGACGCCCGCGCCAAGATCGAGAAAGTGCAGGCGCTCGCGGACGCCGAGGGCCGCAAGCTCACCTATGGCATTCGCCTGCACACCATCAGCCGCGACACCTCCGAAGAGGCCTGGGCCGTCGCACAAAAGCTGCTCGACGAGCTTCCCGAGGAGCAGGTGTCTGCGGCACACGCGCTGCACTCGTCCTCGCAGTCCGAGGGACAGCGTCGGATGGCCGCATTGCACGGCGGCAGCAAGGATTCCCTCGAGATCTACCCGAACCTGTGGGCCGGAGTCGGCCTGGTCCGCGGCGGTGCCGGTACGGCTCTGGTCGGGTCGCACGAGGAAGTTGCCAACCTGATCGGCGAGTACCACGACGCCGGATTCGACGAGTTCATCCTCTCGGGCTACCCACACCTCGAGGAGGCGTACCACTTCGCCGAAGGTGTTCGACCCATCCTCGACGCGCGAGGAATCACGGTCCCCGCACGCTAGGGCACGTGGATCGAACCACCGGGTGTGCCGGTTATGGGAAATCTGTCCAGTAGATGGCGTGAAAAATGGATGATAGACGAGGGTGAATCTGTATGATGGCCGCGTGTCCAGTGCCATGTACGTCCCGCGAATCGTGGATGAGGAGCTTGACGACCTCCTCCCTCACCTCGCCGCCATCAACCTCGACGGTGCGAAAGGCGTAGGCAAGACCGCTACCGCCACCCGCCGTGCGAAGTCGGTTCTCGAACTCGACAACGCGGTGGATCGGCAGCTGATTTCTGCGGACCCAGATCTGCTCGCGAGATCGGCGCGCCCCATGCTTATCGATGAATGGCAACGATTCCCGCCGTCATGGGATCTGGTTCGCAGAGCCGTGGACAACGATGCGTCGGGTGGGCAATTTCTGCTGACGGGAAGCGCGCCGCCTTCCGACGCTGTCGTCCACTCCGGTGCAGGCCGAATTGTCCGTGTACGAATGTGGCCTCTGAGCTTCGCCGAACGTTGGCCGTCGGATTCGGCTGTATCCCTGAAGGACTTGCTGTCTCCCCGGCAGGTGACTATTTCGGGTTCGACCGAGACCGTGCTCGGCGATTACATCGAAGAAGTGCTGGTTTCCGGCTTCCCTGGCATCCGTCGTCTCGCCGGTCGCGCGAATCGCGCAGCTTTGGACGGCTACCTGCACGCGATCATCGAACACGACTTTCCGGAGCAAGGCCACGTGGTTCGACGTCCGGAATCCCTTCGTGCCTGGATGACTGCATACGCCGCAGCCACGTCGACCACAGCATCCTGGGAGTCGATCAGGGATGCGGCAACGCCGGGTGCGACCCACAAGCCAACCCGTCAAACATCGATCAACTATCGCGATGTGCTCAGTCGCCTGCGCATGCTGCATGACGTAGAAGCATGGTTGCCGCAGGATAATTCGTTGGGGAAGCTGGCCAAGGCACCTAAGCACCATCTAGTGGACCCAGCCCTGTGCGCTCGATTGCTCGGCGTGACAGCTGAGTCCCTGTTGACGCCCGGCGGCTCGGCGGGCGTCAGATTGGGGCACCTTTTCGAGTCGTTCGTAACGCAAAGCCTCGAGGTGTACGCGCAAGCGAACGAGGCGAGGCTGTTTCATTTCCGTGGCAGGACTGCCGAAGTGGATCTGATCGTCGAGCAAGGCGATGGATCGTTCATCGGCATCGAGGTGAAAGTCTCGCCCGATATCACGGACCACGATGTCCGACATCTGAAGTGGCTTCGGAGCGCAGTGGGCAGTCGAATGAGGGACGCGATCGTAGTGACGACAGGTCCTCACGCTTACCGCCGACAGGACGGTATCGCGGTGATTCCGTTGGCTTTGCTCGCGCCATAGCCGGTCCTCGGCCGCTCGGAGTCGGTGATACGCACTGTCAGCAGATTCCGGCGTACACCGCCCGCACGTACTGCTCCGCTCGGTCGGAGCCGATGATTCCGGGTCCCATTCGGTTCATGACGTAGGAGATGGTCAGCTTCGACTCCGGGTGCAGAACGGTGAGTGATCCGCCCCAACCTCCCCAGAAGCAGATCTTGCCGTCGGGGATGTAGGGAATCGATTCGTGCTGTGGGAGGGCAAAGCCCAGACCGAAGCGCAACGTAATTCCCAGCGCCAAATCGATTCCGTTGGACTGCTCCTCGAAGATCGAGTCGATCGTCTCCGGGCTCAGCAGCCGTACGCCGTCCACGGTTCCGCCGCGGGAGATGACCGACAGGATTCTTGCAACCGACCGTGCGTTGCCATGCCCGTTCAACGCGCCCATGTCCGCGCCGCGCCATGCCGCGGTGTTCGCGGACGACGCCTGCACCAACGGTCCGAGAAAGGTCCTGCGACGCACCATCGTCGGGTCGGGCACGGCATCGTCGGTCGGCGGGGGCGGCGGAACCACATCGGCGATTCGATCCCAGTCGCTTTCGGCGGCACCGATCTGGAAGTCGGCTCCGAGGGGACCGGCAATCTCGTCGGCGACGAACTGCCGCAACGACTTTCCGGTGACCCGGCGGACGACTTCGCCGATCAGGTGGCCCTGACTGGCCGCGTGATACCCCGATGTGGCGCGTGAGTCCCACCACGGAGCTTGCTCAGCCAGTCGTGAGGTCGAGAGTTCCCAGTCGTAGAGGTCCTCTTCGTTGAACGGTCGGTCCCAGCCCGAGACGCCGGAGGTGTGCGACAACAGGTGCCGAACGGCAATCTCCTGCTTGCCGGCGGCCGCGAACTCGGGCCAGTAGGTCGCGACCGGCGCATCGGGATCGAGCACTCCACGGTCGATGAGCATCAACGCCGCCAGGCACGTCACCATCTTGGTCGTCGACCACACGTTGGTGATCGTGTCCGACTCCCACGGCGAGCGGCGCTCGGTATCGCGGTAGCCGCCCCAGAGGTCGACAGCGGTGTGGCTGTCGATGTCGACCACCAGCGACGCGCCGAGTTCCGCTCCGCTCTCGACGTTGGCGGCGAGTGCGTCACGCACCGCCGCGAATTGGGGCTCGCAGTGACCGTCAATTGTCATGTGATGCCCCGAGAATGCGGTGAACGGCCAATTCGACGTAGTTGTCGGCGACCTCCTCGATGCTCAGCTCGCCGCCGTCGTGAAACCAGTTGCTGATGCCGTTGAGCATGTCGGTCAGAGCGAACGACGCCAGCCGCGCATCCGGGACGGTGAATTCACCGCTGCGCATTCCGGCGGTGATGACGTCGCGGACACGTCGTTGGTACTGGCGGCGGTAATCCTCGATGACGGTGCGGTGTTCGGGGATGAGCGAGGCCAACTCGTGCAGGCCGACGATGTACTCCACCCGTCGCCGGTTCAGATGCACCAGGTGCGCGCGCACCAGTGACGAGAGGCGATCGGTAGGGGTTCCGGCCGCGTCGAGCAGCGGCAGGTTCTCCTCGGCCGGCTCCTGCGTGACAGTCAGACAAATCGCGAACAGGATGTCTTCCTTGGACGGGAAGTGGTGGTAGAGGCTGGCACCCTTGATGCCGACGGCGTCGGCGATATCGCGCATCCCCACGTTCGAATAGCCCTCACGCGCAAAGATATTTGCTGCGTTGGCCACGATGTCTTCTCGGCGTTGCCGGGTACGTATCTGCCGAGGGAGTGGAGTCACAGCTTCGGGCTGAGTCATACGGTCTCCTCCACCGCCGCCAGCAGTCGCAGTTCACGCTTGAGAATCTTCCCCTGCGGGTCGACGGGTAGCTCGGCCACGAAGTGTACCGACTTCGGGGCCTTGTACGACGCCAACTCGGTGCGGCAGTACTCGATGATCGCGGCCGGGTCGGCGGTCACCCCGTCGCGCGCGATGACGAAGGCGGTCACGGCCTCGGACCAGTACGGGTCGGGGACTCCGACGACGGCGGCACGCAACACATCCGGGTGCGTGTGGATGGTGCGTTCCACTTCCTGCGACGACACGTTCATCCCTCCCGACTTGATCATGTCCTTCATCCGATCGTAGAAGAACAGGTTGCCGTCGGCGTCGATGCGCACCATGTCGCCGGTGTGTACCCAGCCGTCCCGGAACACCTCGGCGGTGCGTTCGGGGTCCTTGAAGTAGCCGAGCATCACCGACGGAGTGCGACAGAGCAATTCACCGATCTCGCTCTCGTTGCCCGAGGGGTCGACCACCTTGATCTCGAGGTGGGTCACGGGCTTGCCGATCCACGACGCGTCGCCGTCGGGGATGTCGTCGAGGGTGGAGAACCAGCCGACCGAGCCGAGCTGCGAGAGTTCCGACTGTCCCCAGTAGGTGCCCCAGATGGCCTCGGGGGCCGCGGCGGCCCAGGCGCTGATCGTGTGCGGTGACACCTGGCCACCGTAGGTGAGGCAGCGCCGAACCTGACTCACGGACTCCGGGCCGAACTGTGCGTCACGGGCCAGGGCCAGGTAGAACGTCGGAGTCTGCGCGATGACGGAGATCTTCTCGGCGGCGATGATGCGCAGTGATTGCGCCGGGTCGACCGTCGCGGGCAGTACGAGGGTGGCACCCATCAGCGTCAGGGTGGTCATCGAGCCGAGTCCGGCGATGGTGTGGAAGGGCATGACGAACAGCCAGGTGTCCTCCGGTCCCGTGCGCAGGCCCCAGCTCCACGCGGGCGCGGTGGAGATCAGGAAGTTGCGGTGCGGAATCATCACGCCCTTGGGTGCCGCTTCGGTTCCGGAGGTGTAGATGACCATCGCGACGTCGTTCTCGTCCATGTCGACGTCCGGCTCGGTGGACGGGGTGTTCGCCGTCAGTGCGGCGTATTCGGTGCCGAACGTCACCAGGGTGGTGGTCTCCGGCTTCGCCGAGGAGATGATCTCGGCGTAGGCCGGATCGGCCACCACCACAGTCGGTTCCGCGTGTTCGAGTTGGTGCTTCACCTCGGCCGCGCGATACATCACGTTGATGCCGGTGAAGGCCGCACCCGCTTTGAGGGTGCCGTAGTACGCCACCACCACGTCGACGCTGTTGCGTGCCATCGATGCGACGCGGTCGCCCGAAGTCACTCCGAGATCGACCAGCAGGTTGGCGAACTGGTTTGCGCGAGAATCCAGTTCGCCGTACGTGGTGACCTCGCGGGTGCCGTCCGCTGCGTAGCTGATGAACGCGACCTTGTTCGGCTGAGTCCGCGCATGGCGACGTAGCTGATCGCCGATGGTGGCGCGGCCGATCGGGGAGCGGTGGTGGATAGCAGTACCGGGCACGGCGGACTCCTTCAGATGCGTGGTTTTACAGTGCAGGCGAGAGCGCAGCGGAGTCGAACATCGGCTGCGAGAACGTCTCTGCCGCAACGATCTGCTCCACCGGGTCACGGGTGAGCTTGCGCGGGAACGACCTCTCGGGATAGCCGACGGCGATGTGCGCGGCGGTGATGTAGTCGTCCGGGATCCCGAGCAGTTCGCGGATGGCGGGCTCCTCGTGGCACAGCAACGTCGTCACCGCGGTCGCGACGCCCTGATCGCGCAGGCTCAGGCACAGGTTCTGGACGGTCGGATAGATGGACGCGCCGCCGACGACGGAGAGTCGGCCGAGTTCGTGGTCGGTGGGGTGCAGTCCGTCCAGCGCGGCGCAGACCACCACGATGGCGGGCACCTCGTGGAGGTGGCGGGCGAAGTAGTCGGCGTCCTGCACGGTCTTGGGTAATGCGCCGACGGCGACGGTTCCGCCGGTGATGCCGGCGAAGTAGGCGTCCCACATCGGCAGGTAGAGATCGGCGAGAGCCTGCTTGCGGGCGGCGTCGCGCACGACGATCCACCGCACGGGCTGACGATTACCGCCCTGCGGGCCGAAGCGGGCGACGTCGAACGCGGCCTTGAACACCTCGTCGGGAACAGGATCGCTGAGGTACCGCCTGCAGGTGCCGGTGGTGCGCATCGCCTCGGTGAGTTCCATGGGTGTTTCCCTTCGCCTGTCCGCTGTTAGGTAGTGCCATGAAGCATCGTGTGGCGTGGGCCACATTGTCAAGGCTCGACTTGCTGTGAATTTCGAGATTGCGAATCCCTTGCGCGAAATTGCCTAACCGTGGTTAGTTGAGCTGTCGGAGTCGGATGGAGCAGCGCGCAACAGGAGGTACCGGTGTCCACAGACGCAGCAACGGCAGCGGAAACCGTGGGTGGGGTCGATCGGGACCGACTCTCGCGGGCTCTCACCGCAGCCAACCTGCCCACGCTGGTGGCGGTGCTCTATCAGTTGACCGGCGATCCCATGTGGCTCGCCGATCCGTATCGCCCCACGCGTAGTCGGGGCATGGACAACAACGACACGGGCGGATTCGACGACGCAGTTGCCGACCACATCCGCTCCGCAGCACTCGACGCGATCTGCGCGTTCCACGAGGGTGCGCCCATGGCGGTGCCCTCACCCGACTCGGAGCACCTCGTCGAGATGATCAGCGTGGCCGTCGGTGAGCAGGTCCCTCCCGAGTTCGGCGTCATGGTCGCCGAAGACATGGGCTTCACCGCCGCGGACACTCCGGTGGCCGCGCCGAACGATCTGTCGGTCATCGTGATCGGTGCCGGTGTCTCCGGAATGCTCGCCGCCATCAAGCTGCATGAGGCAGGCATCAACCACGTTGTGCTGGAGAAGAACTCCGACGTGGGCGGCGGCTGGTTCGAGAACACCTACCCCGGTGCCGGCGTCGACACCCCCAGTCACCTGTACTCCTACTCCTTCGCGCCGCGGGCGTGGAGCACCCACTTCGGCAAGCGCGACGAGGTGTGGCAGTACCTCAGTGATGTCGCGTCCGAACACGATCTGCGCCAACGCATTCGCTTCGACACCGAGGTGGCGACCGCCGAGTACGACGCGCAGCGCCAGGGCTGGACCGTCACGACAGTCGACGGCGAGACGCTGACCGCCGACGTGGTGATCACCGCGACCGGTCAGCTCAATCGGCCGAAGGTGCCTCACATCCCCGGGCTCGAGTCGTTCGACGGCCCGATCTTCCACACCGCGAACTGGCCGGCCGATCTGGATCTGACCGGCAAGCGCGTCGCCATCGTCGGCACCGGGGCCAGCGCCATGCAGGTGCTGCCGGCCATCGCGTCGACGGTGGGGCATGCGACGGTCTTTCAGCGTTCGCCGCAGTGGGTGTCGTCGAGCGACGTGTACTTCACCGAGATGGGCGACGACGCCAACTACTTGATGGACGTTGTTCCGCTGTACCGGCTCTGGTATCGGACCAGGCTGGCCTGGAACTTCAACGATCGTGTGCACAGCTCGCTGCAGGTCGATCCCGAATGGGAGCATCCGCAACGCTCGATCAACCCGATGAACGACGCCCACCGGCGGGTATTCACCCGCTACATCGAAGCCGAACTCGACGGTCGACCCGACCTCATCGAGAAGTCGCTTCCCGATTACCCGCCCTTCGGCAAGCGGATGCTTCTCGACAACGGCTGGTACGCAGCGCTCAAACGCGACAACGTCACCCTCATCGCCGACGCCGTCTCGTCCATCACCGCCAACTCGGTTGTGGCGCAGGACGGTTCGGAGGCCGAGGTCGATGTGGTGATCCTCGCGACAGGCTTCGAGACCCACAAGCTGCTGACGCCGATCGACGTGCGCGGACGCTCGGGGGAATCCATCCGCGATATCTGGGGCCCGGAAGATGCGCACGCGTATCTCGGCATCACCGTCCCGGACTTCCCGAACTTCTTCATCACCTGCGGTCCAGGAACGGTATTGGGCCACGGCGGCAGTTACATCACCATCGCCGAATGCCAGGTGCGCTACATCGTCGATGTGTTGATCGACATGGTGGACAAGCGAATCGGAGCCATCGAGTGCAAGGCCGACGTGGAAGCCGAATACGTCCGCAAGCACGACGAGGCGCACGCGAAGATGATCTGGTCGCACGGCGGCATGGACAACTGGTACCGCAACGACGCCGGACGCGTGGTCTCCACGTTGCCATGGCGCATCGTCGACTACTGGGAGATGACGAGGCGGGCCGATCTCGACGACTTCGTCACCGAGCCCCGTCGGAACCAGCTCGCGTGAAAGCCGTTCTCAGAACGCGATGTTGATGTCGCGGGAGATCACGAAACCGTGGTCGCCGCTGTAGCAGGCAATGCCGCCCTCGGTGGAGCGGCAGAAGGTGCCGGTCACTCCGATGACCTGGCCGTATTCGAGTATTCGAGGCTCTCCGCTGCTCGGATCTCCGACGAAGATGCCCTGGTTGGTGCAGATCTGTTCGACGGTGTCGTCCTGGTTGATCTTCACCCCGTAGGTGTTGTTCGCGGCGTTGGCGCACTCGCGTCCGGTGTTTCCCGGCACCGAGTAGCGCACCTGACAGCCCACGATGGTTCCGGGTGCGTTGGATGAGTTGAAGCCGCAGAACACGTTTCCGCTGGGGGACTGGAAGAAGTACTGACCGCCGGGTTGTTCGTAATCGCGGGCATCGACGTTGACGTCGTCGCGGTTCGGGGCAGGTGGCACAGCGGGGACGCCTTGCTCGACGGGGATGGTCGGTAGCGCAGTCACGTAAGGAATCTCACCGGTGGGCCCAGGGCCGCTACCACCGTCGGAGTCGGTGTAGCCGTTGGCCGACGGCGCTGCGGCCGCACTGGTGGTGGGCGGTGACGCTGTTCCTGTGGGTTCCTCGGATCCGCAGGCGATGGCTGCGAAACCGGTAGCGGCGATCAGTGCGCACGTGGCCACGACTCTGCGGACTCGACTCATTTTGTTCGTCCTCACCGGCGTCTGCACAGTGCATCACCTCTGATCAGAGAATCGAACGGGCCAAGTGGTCTGTTAACGTCTTTCGTGTCACGACCCCGTCACGAATCGATATACAAGTGGTCCTTTTGTCGTGATTGCTGCGAGGGTGGGTCGGGAAACGAACCCAGAAGCGCTCGATGCTTCAGGTTCGACCTCGAGTGCTCGGTCCGGTGTCGCAAGCGAACCCGGTATTCCATTGTGCGACGTATCGGAAGGCGTGCTGTATGCGAAAGACGTTGCGGCGAGCGGTTGTATCGATCGCACTGACCGTTCCCTTGATTTTTGGCATCGGCGCGGGAACGGCTGCGGCAGCGCCGCAGACCACTCTGCTCCAGATTCCGGTCGTTACCGGTTTCCAGATCGCACCGGGCGCAGTGCCCGGTGGGCTGTTCCAGACCATTCCGATGAAGGGCACGGTCGGTACCGAGCCGGGTGTTCTGCTGCTGTCCGCGGCGAATATCGCGCCGTATGCAGACCAGTATCCGTACCGAAGTCTCGGTGTGAACTGGCGAAACTGGGACATCGGCTTCCGTGGAAGCGCGGGACTGCGGCACTGGCAGGACAACCCCAACCCGAGCCCGCCCAACGACCTGCCGCCGCTACACAGTGAGCAGTACCCGCGCGAAGTAGCTCTGCCCACCGGCAGTGGGTGGGTCGAGATCACCGTGACCCACTACCGCGATTACTACGACGGCGAGCCCTACGTCGACACGCTGATCCCGGGCAAAGGCTTGATCTACGTGCCGTGATCGCACCTACGAAGGGAAACTCGATGAGGACATCGATCCGATGCGGAGTCGCCGCCCTGGCGCTGTCCGTCCCCCTGGCCTTCGGCGTAGGTGCCGGAACTGCAACCGCTGCGCCGCAAGAGTCGGTACTGCAGGTGCCTGTCGTCACCGGGCCGGAATTCGTCCCTGCAGGCGTTCCCGGCGGGCTGATCCAGACCATTCCGATTCGCGCGGTGGTCGGGGAGAAGCCGGGTGAGGTGCGTTTCTCGGCCGCCGACATCCGGCCGTACTACTACCAGTTCGCTTACCGGCATCTGACGGTCAATTGGCGCAATCTGGCGACCGGTGAGGTGGGTTCTGCGGGGCTGCGCCATTGGAACGACGAGATCGATCGGACGCAGCCGGCCAATCAGGGTGGTTCGCAGGCCTACCGCCTGCCGACCGAGGTGACGGCTCGAACGGGTGCAGGTCCGGTATTTGCGACGGTGACCCACGACCGCGAGAATCCCGATGCGTCGAACGCTCTGATCCCCGGCTTGGGTGTGTTGTTGGTGCCGTGATGTGTGGCATTGGTCGCCGTACTGCGAAAAGTTCCATGCTCGTATCGTTATGAATTGCAGGTTGATTCAGAACAACGTGGGTGCGGTGTAGCGGCCGTTCCGTGCTTCGTTGAGTCGGGCGCTCCAGCGCTGAACGAGCCACATTTCGACGAGTTCGGGGCTGGTGCCGATGTCGGTGGCCCATGCGGTGATGAGTTCGACGTAGCGGTCGTAGCGGCGACGAGTGAATCCGGTCACGGACGGATCTTCGAGCCACCCTTCGTGGATGAGTGTCGAGACTCCGTATTGATCGATCAGCTGCGCGGGGCCGCCGTACACCGATGCCTTTACGGCCCACAGGAACGTGGCCATCAGGGACATTCCGACACCGGGCGCATCGGGCCATCCAGACCATGTCGAGTTCGGATGGTCTGGCACGGCACGGTTACGGACGCAGCTGTCGAGCACCGCGAGAGTCTTGGCGACGGGGTTCTCGTCGGGACGGCTCAGGTGCGGATTCATGACATCCGGGAATCGTCGCATCGCTCTGCGGTGTCGATGGCTGCCCTGCCACGCTGCGCAGAGGAACAGTAGGCCGAGCGAATCGTGTTCGCCTACAGCCAGATCGGTGCCGATCCGTAGATCGTTCCGCTGAACGGTGGCACCGCCGTATTCGACGATTTCGCCGTCGAGGTTGCGTCCGCGCAGTCGAAGATCGTGGCCTGCGCGGTCGAGGTGGCCGTTCCACCAATCCAGGTCGACCTCCACGCCGTCGTCGAGGACGTGCAGGTCGTAACTGCGGTGCTGACACCACTGCACACAGGCCGTGGGAGGCGGGAACCCCTCGTCGAGTCGTGACATACCGCCATCGAAGCATCGGGTACCGACAGATCCCCGCAGAATCGGTGCCATCCCTACGGCATGTCGGTGCTACAAAAACACATTGGGTTTGGTGATCGACTAAGACGAAGGCTGAGCTGTGAGGGTACTGCAGTATGGCGTTGACACCTTGAGTCCTCTGTCTCGGTCGCAGGGCCTGGGGAACTTTGGTGCGGCTGAGATACCATTCGTCCGGGACTACCACGCCGCAGGTCAGGGAGGCACGTGTCATGAAGCAGATATATACTAATTTTGGTTCCTTAAATTTCGGCAAAGCAAATGCAGAATGGGAATTGGAGGATAACCCTGACCTACTGCGGGAAGGATTCCTGGATCCGTTCGATATAAAGCAGGACATTCTGAGGTTAAAGAAGTGGATAGTCGTAGGCCCGAAGGGTGCTGGGAAAACTTCGATCTTGACCAATCTGCAGTTCGACGCTCAAGTCAATCCAGAGTTATTCGTCAAAGCTATGGATTTGGACGACTTCCCACTCGACGCGCTGTTCGATGTGGATACCGGCGAATCCACGGGGGCGTTGCGTGCTCAAGATATGTGGACCTATCTTCTGCTGGTAGAAATGTTTGCATCATTTCAGACCGATGAGGGTGCCGCCTCCAATAGGGAATCCGAGATCAGGGATATCTACACCAACCTAATTCGAGGCGGCCTCCTGCCGGCGAGAAAGTTGAAAGAATCGTTTATGCGCCTGAAGGAGGTTGACCTTAGGGCCGGTACCCCCGGGTTTGAAGCGGGGATCAAATTAGAAAACTCAAAAAACGATGCATCTTTCCGTACGGTGATGAATCATCTGCTATACCATGCGTCGCGCTTTCGTACCAACAGCACCCATCTGATTTTTGTCGACGGGCTTGATTCTGTGGCCATCGGCTTGAACGATGGAAAACGGTGGACGGTTTTGACCGCGCTTGTCAACGCAGCGCATCGCCTAAATATTCGTCTACGTGACAATATGGTCCCCGTGAGGGCAGTCATTCTGTGTCGAAGCGACATTTATCACGAGCTAAGCGATCCGGCCGCCGATAAAAAGCAGGCTAATGTGGCTACCTTTAATTGGTTGCCGGACAACCGAATCCCGCAAGATAACTCATTGGTCGATTTAGCTGAAAGAAAGTGTGCGGTTGGGGCGAATCCACGAATTCCGCTTCTGGTTCGCAATTTTTCAAACACGATACGGTACCAAAACCGAGTTTACGAGACAGCCAATTTTTTAATGCGGTACACTCGGTACTTGCCACGCGATTACTTGACTCTACTAAATTCGATCGCAAAGCATTCTAAAAACCAGGAGGTTGTTAGCTCTAACTCAATTGTGGCGGGGCTGAATCACTACTGTAGCGACTACTTCGTAAATGAAGCGTGGCGAGGAATTTACGCGGTGCTTCCTGTTGAAGAGGCCCGTAGCATGCTGACGCTATTGAAGTCTATCCGCGGTAATAGATTCAGTTTACAAACCCTTTTGCATAAAGTTGATATCGACGACGAAATGGAGGAGTTCGATCTTCGGCGATCTCTACATGCTCTGTATCGTCTAGGTTTAGTATCCAATATTGACCGCGATGATTTCGGAACCTCCTACCTCAATTACGCATACCATTCACAATTTGGTCGACTAGATTTTGAAAGCAATATGGTATTGCACGACGCGTTGACGATTGGTTTAAGAAAGCCATTCAGGGAAGTTGGCTGAGGCGTATCTATCGCGCAACTCGGCGAAACTTCTAAAAGTTATCGATTCTGAACAGCCACTGTAGTACGCTTGAAATCAAGCTTTACGTGACGGTGATTCGATTCGTAGTTTTTTTGGGGGGGGGTCGTTGGGCGATTTTCTCCGTCGCAAGTTTCGCTTACTGTCCAATTGCTGGGTGAGTCATTCAGACGGCGTTGACCGTAACTTGTCCAGGTGATCTGCTCGATGTCGTCACCGCTCTCAAGCTAACGACCTAAAATTTCGAGTGGCTGGGCGGTCATGCTGGCGGCGGCCGTTCCGATGTCCGTGCGAACTGTCGGCACCATATGGAACTGTGGGGTCTGGTTAGCCATCAGAACGAACAGGGGAGTACCGGTGCCCGTTGCCGACAATGCTGTCGACAGGCCACTCGTCGACGTCGTGATCGACGCCATCGACGCTGACAATGACCTGTCCGACGAGGCCAAGTACTACGTGCTGGCAGCGCTCGAAGGGCCGACGGCACTGCAAGAACTGCTCGACGGCGTCTCTACGCCCCACGTCCCCGAGCCGTCGGGGAGTCAGCTCCTCGAAGAGCCGGTCGGTGCGTTTTTGACCTCGATCACTGTCGCGGGATTCCGCGGTATCGGGCCCAAAGCAGCACTGGAGCTACACCCCGCGCCGGGCATCACGATCGTCAGTGGCCGCAACGGATCGGGCAAGTCGAGCTTTGCCGAGGCGCTGGAATTCGCGATTACCGGTTCGAGCTACCGCTGGGAGAACAAGGCCAAGCTGTGGGCCGATACCTGGCGCAATCTGCATCAGGGAGACCCGTGTGAGGTGCGGGTCGGGCTCACGATCGAAGGATCCGAACCGACGGTTGTCGGTGTCGACTGGACTTCCGACGCCGCGCTGAAGGGATGCTCCACCTGGACTCAGGTGGGAAAGCAGAAGCGCAGTACCGGTACCGATGCACTTGGGTGGAAGTCTGCCGTCGAATTACATCGCCCGATACTGTCCTACGACGAAATCGGCGGACTGTTCGACGCGACGCCGTCCACCCTGCACGACGCTCTGGCCAAACTCCTCGGACTCGACGAGATCACCGATGCCGAGAAGCGACTGGCAGCGGTACTCAAGGAGGTCAAGGGACCCCGGCAACGAGCAGCGGAGAGCCTGCGCCAGCTCAAGAACTCGTTGTCGGATGCGTCGGATGATCGTGCGAAAACTGCTGTGGCCCTGGTCAAGAAGCGGGTTGCGGATCTCGACGCGGTGCTGGCGCTCGCCACCGGAGCCGACGCATCGGCATCGCCCGCGCTCATCGGTTTGAAGCGGCTCGCAACGCTGAGCGCCCCGACTCAGCAGCGTGTCGACGAGGTGGTGGCGGAGCTTCGGGCAGCTGCGGCCGATACCGCGGATTCGGCTCATGAGGCACTGTCGGTGGTGGAGCAACGCAACGATCTGCTCGATGCGGCATTGCGACTACACAGTGAGACGGGCACTGTCAAGTGCCCGGTCTGTGCGATGGGGACGCTCGACGATGCCTGGGCCGAGCACTCGCGGGCGCAGCTTGCCGAGCAGAGCCAGAAACTGGCCGCCTACAAACACAGTCGCCGCCGACTAGACCAAGCGCAACGCGCCGCAGTCGAACTGGGGAACGGAATCGCCGACGCCACCGCGGTGGAGGGCGTTGACCTGCCTTCCTTGTCCGAATATCGAAAGTCCGTCGCCGTGGCGCGAGAGCAACCGTCGAGTTCTTCGGTTCTAGCGGATCACTTGGCTACGACGATCCCCGCCGTTATCGAGTCTGCTGAGGCGCTGCGCACTGAGGCCAAGGAAGCGGCGGCTCAGCGTGAGGACACGTGGGCACCGATTGCTGGACGTCTGGCCGCGTGGGCCACTCTCGAATCCGCGGCGCGAGAGGCGGATAAGGCCGTAAAGAACGTCGACGCGGCCAAGAAGTGGATTGCCTCGCATGCCAAGCAATTGAGGGATCAGCGGCTTGCTCCGATTGCCGAGCAGGCACGCGACATCTGGGCGGAGTTGCGGCAGGAAAGCAATGTCGACATCGGTGC
Organism: Rhodococcus sp. 1R11; assembly: GCF_004563845.1. Lineage (NCBI taxonomy): Bacteria > Bacillati > Actinomycetota > Actinomycetes > Mycobacteriales > Nocardiaceae > Rhodococcus > Rhodococcus sp. 1R11. The sequence continues at coordinate 105,162 of NZ_SPNG01000009.1, forward strand.
CATCAACTTGGTGGGCCACAACACCAGCAGGCGAGTGGTGATGACCGGCTCGGTCGATGGCGTGGAGTCCGAGGCACTGTCGGTCATGAGTCAGGGCGAGCTGCATGCGTTGGCATTGGCACTGTTCATACCGAGAGCGACTACGCCGAACAGTCCGTTTCGATTCATCGTGCTGGACGACCCGATCCAGGCTATGGATCCAGCGAAGATCGACGGCTTCATCAAGGTGCTGTCGACGCTCGCGAAGACCAGGCAGGTCATCGTGTTCTCGCACGACGACCGATTGGCCACTGTGATCAGGCAACTCGCCGTCGACGCTCGGCTCGTCGAGGTGATGCGCGAACCAGGTTCCAACATCAGTGTTTCCGAGACGCAGAATCAAGCGACCCGGTATTGCAACGATGTGCGGGCATTGGTGTTGGACGAGAATGTGCCCGAGGACGTCAAGCGGCGAGTTGCCACCCGGCTTGTTCCGATTGGCTCTGGAATCGGCTGCACAGCAGGTGTTCTATGCAAAGCAACACCGGGCGGGGGAGTCTCGGCTGGTGACCGAGGAGCGGTGGTCGTCAGTGCACAAGACTCGCAACAAGATTGCGCTGGCCGTGCACCAGGATTCCGAACGCGACCTATCACAGTGGCTCGGCTTCCGCACCGAACGCTTCCCGACGCTGCATATTGCGAATGCCGGCACTCACAACGGTTCAGATCGGCCGATCACCTGGGAAGTGGTCAATGACCTGAAGAAGATGGTCGACGGGATCCTCGCCGAATGACTACTTCAACGTCTCCGGCAGTTGCGCTGAGAAATGCGGAACTGCTCCTCGACGGAAGCCATGGTGCTGCAGGCGGTTCGGCGCGTCTGGCTGCGTTCCTTGCTCGGCAGGCGTTGGAGGAGTTGGTGGTCGCGCGATGCGTGGCGTTGGGCGTGGACATCGAGCGACCGAGCATGCGATCGCGGCTGGTGATTCTGCGGTCGCTCGACACAGCCGAGAATGCCGACGCTGCTGCGATGGCATGGAACAGACTGAGCAACGCATGCCACCACCATGCGTATGAACTCGCGCCGACAGTGGTTGAGGTGCGGCATCTATGCGGAGTGGTTGCTGTGCTGCTGGAAAATGGATGATCCAGGAAGTGAGAGACCGAGTTGGCCAAGGACGATCCACACATGCCCGATCTCGTTGCGCAACGGGACTCGAAGACCGCAATCCGATTGTGGAAGCAGTACTTTGCGCTCGATTCTCAAGGCAGGCCGAACTTCAGTGGCTCGCAATTCGAGAGGTTTCGGGGCGGCGGCGATAAGGCGACCCGGGACGTGTTCACTTCCGATGACCTGGTGGCGGTCTCTCTACTGAGCGTCAATGTGCCCGCGCAGTCGGCGTTGCGCATCCTTGGCCCGGACGCCGATCGCTGCAGAGCACTACTCGAAGCGATCCCCACAGGACTCACACTCGCGGATTCGCCAGAGTCCGCTATTGGCGCGGGGTCGTCTGCGGCGCAGCTGTGGCGCTTGTTGCGTCAGTCGTCGACTCCGAAGCAGGGCGCACACGACGGAATCGGCAAGACGACGACGAGCAAACTCATCGCCAGGAAAAGACCTGACCTGATTCCGGTGTGGGACAGCGTTGTGACCGGCCTGACAGGTCAGGACAGCAAGGGCAGCTGGGTATGGCTGCGATCGGAGCTACGCGGCTCCGATTCGTCACTCGACCGGTGGATCAGAAACACTGCGCCGGACGAACTGATGGACATCTCCACCATTCGGCTATTGGACGTACTTCTATGGATGGTGGGCTCTGGTCGACATCGAGGATGAAGCAGAGCGTCTCGGACAAGCTGTCTGTCGAAATATGCACGACGCGGTCAGGAGAAGGAGAACGACCGTCTATCGACAGACGACGGTTGGGACCGTGGCATCGCGCCAGTAGAGAACGTGATCAAAGAAATGGGACGCGAGCGGTTGGGCTGGCGTGACGGCGGCAAAGTTGCCGATGCCTCCAGAACCTGTCGGTCTGTTCGGTTATGGTGAGCGCCAACAACCTCAGGAGGCTTTGGATGACCGACGACTGGATGAACCAGGAATTGACCGACTTCGACAAGGAGCTGCTCGAGTCCTCTGGAATATCGGTGCACGTCGAGCCGGAGGGCCTGCTGATTTCGGGTGATGACGACGCAGTGGCGGGGTATCTCAGTCGGATCAAGGATCTTGTAGGCGACGGTGTCCAGGTTGCTGGCATCGACAAAGCCGCTATAGCGAACGCGGGTGCACTGATAGCCGCTGCAGCCACAGCGAAAGCGCAGCATGGTCACTTCGTGAAGCTTGCTCCTCAGAGTGTTGACATGCTCAAGTCCTACAAGGTCATTCCGGGCCTTCCCGGTTACAACCGTATGACTCTGGTCGACTCGGCCCACAAGTTTCGCCATCAGATGCAGTGGCAGTCGGTCGCAATGACACCGACCCGAGCTCTGGGAATGCAGATCATGGTGGTACAGCTCGCGCTGCAGACAGCGATCAGCGAGGTGTCGGACGGGATCAAGCGCATCGAGGGTGAGGTCGACAAGATCCTCCGTCTCGCCGAAGCGTCGCGTGTCGGGGATGTCCTTGGCCATCATTCTGCGTTGTCGCACATCGTCAAGGTCTACAAAGAGACTGGCGCGCTTCCGACGACCGATTGGGAGAGCGTCGCCTCACTCGGTCCGCAGCTTCAAGTCGGTATCGAGCGACTACGTGACCATGCGAAGCGCACTGTCAACAGCTTCGACGCGGACAAGCCGGTCCAGGAGCGCGCCGCGTATCTGACCCGAGCAGTCAAGGACGAGCGTCTCGGTGAGACCCTGCAGCTTTTGGTTATCGCGGAGAGTTCGCTCTACCTGTGGCAGACGCTCCGCATTGCTCGTGTGCGCGCTGCGGAGCCCGAACATCTCGACGCAGTCGTTGCGTCGGCACGGAAGATCCTTGCTGAGCACGTTGAGCGGGACGGCGACCTACTGCGTCACGCTCGGCTCGAGCTGTCCAATTACGGCACGGTCAAGCCGCTCGAGATTGTGCGATGGATGGCGACAGGTGATCTCAAACGTGATATCACCCAACTGCGCAATGACTTGGACGCATTCGCTTCGGCACGGAACAGTCAGGTCACCGGTTGGATCGACAATGAGGACCCTTCCATAAGTGATGCATTCTCCGAGCTTGGTAACCGTGCGAAAGCCGTTGGTGGTGCCGCAGCTGAAATCGGTGGCAAAGCAGTCAGCATTGGCGCAGCGGGTGCAGGTTGGATCGGTAGAGGTGTGAAGGGCATAGTCTCGAAGGGTCCGGCGAAATCCGATGGCGAACCTGAAAATCGCCGAGGCAGCTGACCTGAGCGCGATCTGGTTCGGGGTTCGGCAGTGGCGCAACGCAATCGCCGATTCATGAACTTGGAAACGCCGGTCGTAGGTCGGGTCGGTCAATTCGATGTGCGTGCACTCGGCGTTGTCTAATAGAAGATGATCCGTTTTCGATATTCTGGTCCCTGGGTTGTTGGCGCTTTCGCACGTTGGTCCGTCAGGACCCGACTGCGCTCGCCCACGTTCGATGCGCCATGCGAAAACCGAGTTTATTCGTAAGCACCGGGTGTTCCCGCACGAGTCGGTCGTGCAGGGGCTTGATGCTCGTCGACCCCAAAAGGCTACTGATCATCATCAGCTCGAACGCAGATGATTCGGTCCAGTCGACGTTGCGGGTGTATCCGGCGACCGCGCGTGCTCCGGACTTCCGGCAGAACGACATCAATTGAGCAGCATCGGCATTGAGAACCGAACATGATGCGATGTAGACAACGAAACCCGGCTCCTGCTGGGACAGCATCGAAGCAAGTGAATCGAGCGAGACGGCTTTCTTGCCTACATCGAATCCGTCTCGGTCACCATGGAACGCGAGGTAGACGATGTCGTATCGCGTCTTTTTCCGATAATTCATTCGGCTGATGTGATATTCGAGCTCGGCAACCGTGTTGACGTTTCTGTGCACCAACCGCAGGTAGTTCTGGAGCTCCAGCAGTCGCAACACGTGTTCGACGCTGAGCTTGTCCCACGGATCGTTGTCCTCCCATTCACCTTCCAGACACAGCAGCCCGGGTGGCTTCGTCGAGCTGGCCCTGACTTGCTCGGTACGTGAAAGGTCAGCTGCTGCCATGTGAGCTCCTCGATCGTCTGAACTTCATTCCGAGAGTACGAGCCGGGCCATTCGCGGGGGCAGACTTCGGCGAACTTCGGCCGCACCTGCCGTGTGTTCCGTCAGCCAACCGACCGCCCGTCACGTTTGTCCGAGTCTGCCGATAGATTGTCCGAACAACGTTCGAGTGAGGAGTGCGGTGACCGTTCACAGCGATGAGGTCGGCGGGCGAGTCCGTCGATTGCTCGAGTTCTTGCGCGAGACGGTGTCTGCTCAGTCCAAACCGGTTCGCGCCTACGGGCCGACGACTCGACTCGAGTGGCTGTATCGACGGGACCGCGATGTCCAAGTCGATGTCAACGCAACGGCAGGCGACGTAGTCGTCAGGGTTGTCCGAGTCAGTGTCGAACCGCCCCCGCAGCTGCCCGAACAGCTCGTTGATGCGGTGCAGGGTCCGATCGACAGAGCCGTCGAACCGCCGACACTTGCGCGCGGAGCCGGTGCAGCCGAGTTCGAGCTGTTTCGATCGTGGCTCACCGAATGGCAGGTGTGGGCGGTCGACGACGTGAAGAAGCGTCCCTTGGCGGAGTTGTATCTGTCGGTCGATCGAATGCGAGAAGAGTCGCATACACAGCCGGAGACGGTCGAAGTCGTTCTGGCATCAGGGCTCCTGTCGGCGACTGTGTCCGGAGTGGCCATCGATTCTCATCTGGTGACTCAACCGGTGGAGGTCATTCGGGACGAGGACACCGGGGATCTGCTGGTCAAGTTGACGGCTGGAAGCAGCCCTCGGCTCGAAGACCGGCAACTTTTGCTCGGGCTCGATGGACTCCGCACGGCGTCAGCAGCATCCCTTGCACAGAAACTCGGCGACGTCGCGGGCTCGCCGATCGCACGCTCTGCCTCCACGATTCTGAAGGAGTGGTCGAACTCGTCCATCTCCAGCATCACGTACGTCGCCGATCATCATGTTCCTCCTGCCGCGCGTCGCGGGACGGTCCGTGAGTCACCTGCATTGCTGCTTCGTCGTCGAACCGGCTTTGCGCTCGTCTCCTACTACGACGCCATGATTGCTGCTTTGAACGATGGTGCCGATGTTCCGCTAGGACTCCAACAGCTCGTCGAAAGCATCGAGTCGACAGACCGGCTCGACTGGTTGGCGCGTCCTAACTCAGAGCCGTCGCCAGAGATTCTGTTTCCACTTCCCGCGAATCGCGCGCAGTCCAGCATCATGGAGAAGCTCTCACTCGACACGGGTGTCGTTGTCGAAGGGCCGCCCGGAACGGGAAAGACCCACACCATCGCAAATCTCATGTCTGCGTTGCTGGCTCAGGGTCAGCGAGTTCTCGTCACCAGTGAGAAGTCGCAGGCATTGCGAGTGCTACGAGACAAGTTGCCGGCGGAACTGCAAGATCTGTGTGTGTCGATCACCGACCTTGCCAAGGGCGGGTCGGAGGAACTCGACCACAGTGTCTCGGTTATTGCCGGCCGTCTTGCGGATTTCGAGATCGCTCAGGCAGACCGGCACATAGAGCGAATCGCCGGGGATCGTTACCGAGCGATCAACAAGAAGTACACCCTGGAAGAAGCGCTGACCTCGACACCGTCCGACGAGTCCGAGGTCCAGAATTTCGGCTCGCATTACGAGGGAACGCTGTCGGGAGTGGCGTCGCAGCTTGCTGCGTCGGCCGCAGAGCTGTCCTGGGTGCCGGGTCCGCTCTATACCGAGTCGCCGCCAATCACCTCAGCGCAATTTGCTGAACTCGCGGGCCTGCTGGTCGAGAGCGAGCTTCACGCGGCGGACCGCCGCGAACAGTCTCTTCCGGACCTGTCCACAGTGCTACCGAGCAAGACCGTGGTCACTCGACTGTGCGACGGTGCAAGCAGTCGGGCTTCGGCATCTGCACTGGCTGATCTCCCGACGGCGGAGCTGCGCCGACTGGCAGCCCTGTCTCGTCAGGTGCTCGCGCGCGGCACGCAGCTGGATGGGGACCTCCGCGCCGTGCTGGACGGTGTGTTGTCCGGTTCGCTCGGCTACCTGTGGACGAGGGCAATTGGGGCGTCAGCCCTGCTCGACGACGCGAAATCTGCCGACGCATTGGTCGGTACAGCGAATGTGGTCGCAGACAGAGCCGATCTCGTTGCTCTGGAGACGTACGACGCCGCCGCGCGTCTCTACACAGAAGGACGGTTCGACACCCTCCGGTGGTTGCGGACGCCGAAGGAGCAGACTGCGGTCGACGAACTGGCCGTAACGGCCACAGTCGATGGCGTTCCGGCGCAAGGAGGCCAGGCGTACCGCCTTGTTGCAGAACATATTCGTGCGCTTCGTTCGGTAGACGAGGCCGCATCATTGTTGGCGGACATCGGTATTCGCCTTCCGCACCGAGAGAGTCGTGCGGCGCGTATCAACGAGGTGGACGGTGCCGTTCGCAACATGGCATTGGTGCAGGACGTCGTCAAGCGGATTGCAGCAATCTCGGATGAGCTCGAAGACCGGGTGGCACTACGAACGCTCGACGGCGTGGAAGGGCTGTTGTCGGATATCGAGAAGGCGCTGGCGGGCACGAATGCACGCGACGCGCTGGAGCGGCTTGTGGTGATCGCCGATGATTTCGACGCTGCCACCGGAGGGGCGAACAGCACAGAAGCGCTCGCACTCTCGGACGCGCTCCGCACCGCCGACCGCGAGGCATTCGACGCTGCGGTCCATGGATACGCACGAGCGAGTGTCGAACAGCAGCAACAGTTGTCGATGGATACACTGCTGCGGGATCTCGATGCAGCAGCACCGACACTTGGTCATCTGGTCACGAGCGACCGCGTCACCGACTGGGTTGCTGTTGCCGGCGATTTCGAGGACGCATGGGCGTGGAGGTGGGTGAACCAGCACGTCGAACAGCGTCTCGTCCGCCCCGAAGCATCGAACCTGGACGATCTCTACGACGATGTAGATGGAGAGATCTCCCAGCTCACAGCGACACTGGCGGCGGAGAAAGCATGGCGAGAGTGTCTGCAGCGCATGACGTCACGGGAGATGCAGGCGCTCCGCACGTACCAGGAGAGCATCAGCAACATCGGAGTTGGCAGTACCAAAATCGCACAGCGTTACCGAGCCTCGGCACGGGCAGCCATGCAGGAAGCGCAGAGTGCTGTGCCGGCGTGGATCATGCCGATCGGGCAGGTTCTGTCGTCGATTCCCCCGCAGCAGAACGTCTTCGACGTCGTGATTGTCGATGAAGCGAGTCAGGCGGACATCAGCAGTCTGTTTCTCATGTGGCTCGCACCGCGGGTGATCGTGGTGGGCGACGACAAGCAGTGCGCACCGGATCGAATACAGCAGGTCTCCGACGACACAGTTTTCGAGCGTCTGGACTCTCACCTCGGTGATCTACCGATACACGTCCGGAACAATTTCAGCCCTCGCTCAAGCCTGTTCTCGCTGCTTCGGAGCCGGTACAACCAGCGTGTACGGCTACGTGAGCATTTCCGGTCCATGCCGGAGATCATTGAGTGGTCGTCGAAACAGTTCTATCGAGACACTCCGCTGATTCCGGTGCGACAGTTCGGAGCGGAACGCCTGCAACCGCTCGTGTCGACCTACGTCGAGGGCGCAGAAACGGCGGGGTCGAGTGCGACCTTGGTCAACGAGGTCGAAGCGCTTCGCCTCGTCGAGCGCCTGTGCGAGTGCATCTCCGATCCTGACTACGACGGCATGACTTTCGGAGTCGTCGTCTTGCAGAGTCGGGCGCAGGTCGAGTTGATCCGCTCGCTGATCTCGGAGCGTATCCCGGCCGAGCAACGGGACAATCTGCGTTTACGCGTGGGAACGGCACCCGAATTTCAGGGCGATGAGCGAGACGTTGTGTTCGTGTCGATGGTCGTGGGCGCGCGATCGACGCGCAATGCGCTCACCAGCGAATCCTGGCAGCGCCGTTTCAATGTTGCGGCAACTCGTGCACGAGACCAGGTGTGGCTGTTCCATTCTGTCCGGGCAGAGGACCTCTCGCCGCTGGACCTGCGGGCATCGCTGCTCACCTACGTCGAAGCTGCCCCCACTGTCCCGGTTCCGGAGATGCCGCAGGTTGTCGACGAGGAAGCCCTCCACAGTGATTTCGTATCGATGACGGCGCAAAGGGTATTCGTCGCCCTGCGCGATCGCGGATACCACGTCAATTCTGCGATCGAGATCAACGAACTCGTCCTGGATCTGGTGGTCACCGGTGTCGCATCGAAGGTCGCGATCGAATGCGATGACGACCGCGAGCGTTCGAGAGACGTTGTTGTCGAGCGCCTTCGCCGAGAAATGGATTTGAAGCGGTGTGGGTGGACGTTTGGAAGAGTGCGTGCGTCCCAGGTCGTCGTCGACGTTGACACTGCACTCGCCCCGATCATCGAAATTCTGGACGCGGTCGGAATTCTTCCCGGTGAAGTTGAGATTGCCGACGCTGGCCGGGATGCGAATTGGAAGCCGGTTGTACTGAGCGCGAATTCCAACGAGGACGCCCCTCCTGACGAGGAGCCGATGACTCCTGCTCCGGTTGTGGATACCGCAGTCGCGCCGTTGCCTACGGTGATCGAGGAAAAATATCCCGTCCGTTCGAGTGCCGTTCAGGTCGTCGAGCTCGAGCCGGGGGAGACACGACCGCCGAAGTTCGACGGGTCGCGCGAGATTCGGGTCGACTCTCGATACTCCACCCCGCGGCGGTCCGCCCCGGTCAAGCGCGTGCCGGTAACCAAGCGTCCTTCGCCGGCAGTCATGCCGAAACGGGCACCGTCGAAAAAGCCCGTCGTTTCGACAGCACCTGTCGCCGCTGCGGCAGCGGGGGTAGGTATCGAAACGCTCCCTGCGGAGGTGCAGGCGGCATTGGCATCGCTGCCCGCAGCATCGTTGTCGACGGGTCGCGTCATCGCAGTCGCCGCGGCGCGTCGCGACGCGCCACTGACGTTGCGGCGTTGCTCGTTGATCACGGGCATGACCCCGATCGCTGCTCAGCAGCTGCTCGCTGACTTGGAACTGACGAAGAAGCTCGTGCGCAGACATCGACGCAATGGCGTTGCCGAGTGGGTACGACCCGAGGACGCGGCATCATGACGGAATTGAGGGCTTGGCAGAAGGAAGCATTCGAGGCCTGGCGAGGGGCTGGCAATCGCGCCATCGTCGAAGCAGTCACCGGCACTGGTAAGACGCGTGTCGGTGTGGCCGCGATCGTATCGGCGCGGAGCCTGAACCAACAGGTCCTGGTCGTCGTGCCGACCATCGACCTTCTCGAGCAGTGGCACACGGAGGTCAAACAGCAGCTTCCGTCGGTGTCGGTCGGGAGGCGGGGGAACGGGCATCGCGATGACTTCCGGCACAGCAGCGTTCTGATCACCACCATCCAATCGGCCATCATGAAGGGTGCCCCTCAACCGCGTCCCGGTGCCTTGATGATCGCGGACGAAGTCCACCGTTATGGCACCGATGGGTTCGCACGTGTCTTCACCGATCGGTTCGATCACCGCCTCGGATTGACGGCCACATTGGAGCGCCAGGACGAAGGTGTGGACACGCACATCCTCCCGTACTTCCGAACGAAGATCGCAGGATGTGACTTCGCCCGAGGCCGACAAGACAACGTCCTTGCTCCCGTTCGCGTCATGACGGTTGCCATCGAATTCACACCAGACGAACGTATCAGGTTCGAGGAACACGATGCGATCGCAAGAGATGCGCGCAAGAACCTGATCAGCAAATACGATTGTGTTGCATCGCCTTTCGGCGAGTTCATGAAGACCGTGACGAAGCTGGCCGAACAACGAGACCTCCCGGAAGGACGACTCGCCAGCCGATACCTGTCGGCATTCAGTAAGCGGCGGTCGTTGCTAGCGGACTGCCAGGGCAAGATCGATGCGCTCGGAACGTTGGCACCGGCATTGGCGAAGTCGGATAGGTCGATCGTGTTCTCCGAGACCAAGGCGTCGGCCGAAGCAGGCTCGGCCGTTCTGCGTGAGCGTGGCGTGCCGTCCAGTGCTTACTCCAGCGGACTGGATCGACTGGCCAGAACCCGAGTGCTGCAACAGTTCCGCAGCGGGGCACTGACCAACCTTGTCGCACCCAGGGTGCTCGACGAGGGAATCGACGTTCCTGCCGTCGATGTCGGCGTCATCATCGCCAGCAGCAGTTCTCGACGGCAGATGATTCAGCGTATGGGTCGGGTACTGCGGCTCAAGCCCGGAGACCGGGCAGCGGCATTCGTGATCATGTACGTGCCGGAGACCATGGAGGACCCGGCGCTCGGCGCGCACGAGGCGTTCTTGGAGCAACTCCTTGAGATCGCTGAGGAGCAGGTCGATGTACCAATCGCACAAGCGCCGGCGCTGCTGACGGAATGGTTGACGCGACCCGTCGAACCCAAACCGGAACCGGTGCGCGTCCCCTCCAAGCTGCCGGCGTTCGTCGAGCCTGTTGCCACTGGTGAACTCTCCCGGTCCCTGGGTCGGAACTCTGCTGTCGCTGTCTCGCCTACCGCTGTGTCGAGTCCGACTGCAGTGCCGATGGATTCAGTAGCAGATTGGATAGGTACGTCCGGCAATCTCGATCTGATGTTGCGGTATGCCGCGACGTTAACAGCGAAGGAGGCTCGCATTCTCGTCGATGTGTTCGGTCTGGGCGGGCAAGAGGCTCGATCGGCGATGACAGTGGCGAAATCAGAAGTCGTTCCCATCGAGATCGTGGCCAAAATACGAGAAAAAGGGATCGACGCTGTACGTGGGCTCGAGTCGCTCGAAGGCAGCGGCGGAATGCCCTCTGCGGTGCCTGTCGTTCGGCTGCGATCGTAAGCGCAATAAATAGGTAAAGGAAGACATGACAAAACTTCAGCTCAGTGCAGACGAATACCGACTGTTCATCGTCATCCCCGAGGATGGTAAGTCATTAGGCAACGTGACCGCCCGATCGAAAGTCGGCTTCGCGAAGGGGCGATATAGAACCGCGAAGGACGGGTTGCTCGACAAGCACCTGATAGTCCGGGCCAGGGGTGGAGGCGGAGCAATCAAGCGGGCCGCTGTCGCTGAAAGTTCTGACATCGAGATCGATCACGTGAACGGGTTCGCTACGGTCAAACCCCCTGTTGCAGAGTCGAAGCTGTACACACCTCTTCTCAAGACTCTGAGCGGTTCTTGGGGTGAGGATCGAGGATTCACGCCCATCACAATCGAGGACGTCGCCAATCTTGGACGGCGGGAGACCGGCGGAAAGTGGACGCGACCTGATCTCGTCGCGGTCGGAGTCACAGTGTTCGACTTCGTCCCCACAGTGCTTTTCGATGTCATTACCTTCGAGGTCAAACCCGCAGATCAGGTCAATGTGGTCGCGGTGTACGAAGCGCTCTCGCACAGGAGGGCAGCCACCCATGCATTCGTTCTGATTCACGTGCCGTCAGTACTGTCCGACTCGATGAAGAAAAACGTTGGCATCGTAGTCAAGACAGCGGCCGAGCACGGCATCGGCGTCATTACTTTCGCCGAGCCCGACGACTACGAGTCGTGGAACACGCGCGTCGATGCGGTACGTGTCGATTCGCCAGCCGAGCAGGTCAATTCGTTTGTGCAAAGCAACATCTCATTGGATGGTCAGCGGCTCGTTGCGGATGCGGTGAAGCGTCTACGCCGTGGAGATTCACTGCTCCAGGCTGCGGAGGTTGATTCATCGGACGATGACGTGGTCAGCTCAGCGCCTGCGGAGTTCAGACTGTGAACCGCGATCGAAGCACCACCGAATGGTGGGACGGCATCCTGGAAGCCAATGAATTAGCTCCCTCGGACGCAAGAGCGAAAATCTCTGATTTTGCGTATCGCGGTGACTGGCCAGCCCTTTTCGAAGTCCTCGACAGCATGGACAGCTACGAGCCGTTCGCGAACGTAAATTCGACCAGATCGGGCGGAAAGTCCCACTTCACGCCGCTGCACCAGGCTGCATGGAGTGGAGATGCACACGGTATCCACGGGCTCATCAATCGAGGAGCGTGGCGTTCAGTCCGCGATGCAAACGGTAACCGCCCGGTTGACATCTATACATCGCGAGGCCACACGACCTACACAACGTCGCTAGAACCAAAACCGGTTCACCGGCTGACTGAAACAACGGTTGAGGTTCTGCAACGCAGGCTAGACTTCATATTGGACGCGGAGCTCCTCCGTTGGCGCGAGTCACCGTTGCGCTATCCGCAGGTCGAGGTCCTGACCGAAATCGAATCGGGGGAACTTTGGTTTGGAGTGCCGGGTAAGTACGGCGGCTACAGAATCACTCTTCGAGGCGATTCGTTACACGTCGATTCGTCGAGCCGAATGGGTGGATCTGAATTCTATCGGGTTACCTGTGACGCGATCGAGTTTCTTGGGCGCGAGGGGTACTGAGCGCAAGCCGAGGTGAGACGGTCACGCCACTTCAGCGACGTCGGGCATGTCAGGCGGCATTATGGTCACCACCGACCAGGTGACCAGAACGCCGAATTCAGCTCCGTCTAAGCATTTGACGCAGGCTGCCTCGAGTACCAATCAGGTCGGTCTCCGGATCCCGCTGCGCCGGCTTGCCCATTGCGGCCTCGACCAACGAAAGAAGGCTTTCCTTCCTTGCGTTGAAAAAACCTTCGAAGTCATCGGTCCGCAACAACTTCGGTTCAATCTGATGCGCCGATACAATGGTGTCCAATTGGTCGCTGCTCAGGCCCGCTTGCGTTGCGATCTTCGTTAAATACTTGGATGGGGCCGCTGATCCGATAATCCTGTTTGTATTCGCGGAGAGGGGCGTCTTGTTCACAATGCAGTCGTAATGCAACTTTTCTTTACCGTTCTTCCTGCACCAAGATTGTGGGAAGATGTGATGGATGTCGACATTCGCTGCGACGTAGGATGTCTGGTCGAAGGACGTTTGCTCTCGCCAGTCTTGTGTGTTGTTCTTCATGACCAGTGCGTAGACGCCCTTGTATGCAGCTGACGTACGGCTCTTGAGGGTCAAAAGTCGCGATTCGGCAAACGACGCGTTCGAGACGGTGGCCGGCGCAGAGACGGTGCCCGTCGGGTCCTTCGCCCAGAGTGGAACCTCGTCGACGTCTTTGGCCGATCTGGTCTCGGAGGCACCGCTGTATGTCTCTCCGAGTACACCGTTCCAAAACCATTGAGCCAACCGAGCTCGGGTTCCGTGGATGCTGGCGGAACTACCGAGTAGCACGCGAATAACGAGCAGAGGCACAAGTTGTGCCTGGTAGGGCACGTCTCGTGCGGTGTGTATGTGTTCGTCGTCCAAGAACTGAGCGACCCATGCCAGAGAGTTCCTCACTCGCGGTGCCCACTCCAGATACTCATCGAGCTCAAGAGCGAGTATTCGATCCTGGTTGCCAGTTGTCTTCGTAGGTTTGGGGTTGGTGACGAGCAGCGTCACGGCTTGCAGGAAGTCTGTGTTCGAGAATTTCGACAGTGCTGGCAGCTTGGCGATGACATCCTCGCTCAATTTCCAGTCGTCTTTCAAGCGAAAGTCTGAACCGGTTCGCTGATGGTAGTCCGCGTCTCCCGCGAACTTGGCGGTAAGTAGCTCGAAGACCGTGAGAGACATACCGCCGGTATTCACTTTCTCGAATACCGTGGCGACCGCACCTTTTGTTGTGCTTTTGTCCAATTCAATTGCTGGAATTGCATATTCGACCATTGGCTGAATAATTTGGGTTAGAAATTTGAAGCCTAGATTCTTGTCTGGGTACTCGCCCAGCCACTTCAGAACTGCCGCATTGTCAAAGATAATGTTCAGCGGGAAGAAGTCACTGGAACGCTGTTTGTCGACGGTGGACAAGTCCAGTTCTACTGTACGGCCGAAATTTGATCGGATGACACCGTCTTCAGGCACTGACAGGACAAACTCCTCCCGCACCGATGCTTCGACAAGCGACTTCGCTATGTCTATGAAGTACCGGCGGTTGAGTCCGTCCGCAGTGTGCACGACACCGTCGCCGCTGAGTGCTTGATAGAACGATGTCAGGCGCTGCTGACCGTCGAGGAGTAGCAGGTTGGGGCTGGCAGCTCCGGCGGTGGGAGGTGTCCCTTCGACGGGGGTGGGCTGAAAACGCACATGCTCCCCACCAGTCTGCAACGTCATGATCACGCCGAGTGGATAGCCGAGCGCAACGGTGATGAGTAGGGACTGAATACGCTCGTCGTCCCACCGGTAGCTGCGCTGAAAGTCCGGGAGCTGGATCTCGCCGCTGTGTACCTGCTCGACGAGCTTGGAGAGCTTGTACTGCGGTGTCTGAAACCCCATGAAGCAACGCCTTTCGGTGAACATACTGTTGAAGCAAGAACTTACCCTGAGGCTCCGACAGGTGTTGCGTCACCTCAGAACCCGCCGAGTTCAGGAATCCCGACCGCGGCTCAATTCTCGTCACAGCGACCGATTACGCGCTTGTCCTGTACTACCTTTGCAGCGCTTGCGCGATGGCCCAGCCGTACGGCCAGTGTCTCCTTGGCGAGTTTAGAAGGTAGAGCCCCCGAGAACTTGAGGCCCGCAAGCGCGCCGCGATCGACAGCCGGATCCGCCCAGCTGATGGATTCGATGGCCGCTTTGAGCTCTTGGCCAGTAGCTCCAGGCAGAAGCCGAATGGAGCGCTCGTCGACCCGTTGTCGGGGGTCAACGATTTGCGGCAACGACGCAACGAGGGTTCGGTTTGCGGCCGTGCCGCCCCACGTCCACCAGCGACCAGCGGTGTCCGAGGGCAGATGAACGACAAGCCCATTGGTGTTTACCGCTGGGGAGAATGACTCCCTCAGTTCGGCGAGCGTCGATTGGGCTCGACCTGTCAGCGTGACGCCAGCAGGTTCGTCACCGAGCAGGACTTTCCGGATCGAACGCGAAATTTCGTAAGAGATATTAGATGGCGACCCGCTCCATTTGGCCTTGCCGCCGCTGTCTGTAGGTTCGACGAAGGTCCGTCGACGCTTCCAGTCGATGTGAGTGACTTTCCACGAACGACCGGCCAGCAGGAGGACACGCGGTCCATCCACTTTGTCGACGAGCAGGTCGGTCCCGATAGTTCCAACTTCGTTGCGGCCAGCGAGAACTAGGAATTCCGGCGGAGCGCTGAACACGGCGGTCAGGTCAGAAAAGTAGCGATGCCCGAAGCGACGCTCAGCTTCTGGACCGATGTGAAGGAGATCGCCGTCTTCGTTCAAATATCCGTCAGCTACGAGGTGATCGAAAATCTCACCGGCATGTTCGTCGAAGATTGGGAGCGAGCCCCACCACTCGGGCCACGTGTGCCGGCCGAGTCGGTTTTCCTGCAAGGTAAGGGCCAGAATCTGCTGCGCAGCGATGTGGCGTGGCGACTGTGGAGGTTCGATCGGTTCGACGAAGCCATCTGACCAGGCCTGCAACATTCCAAGCGCAAGCAAGACGGAGTCGTCATCGACGCACAGAAACAGGCAGTTCCTCGACGACCCACTGCGTCGCCCTGTCCGGCCCAGTCGCTGAAGGAACGACGCTACCGTGCGCGGGGAGCCGATCTGGATCACGCGATCCAGATCGCCGATATCGATTCCGAGTTCGAGCGTCGAGGTGGCGACGATAACGGTGTCCCGCTCGTCACTGAAAGCCTGCTCGGAGCGGCGTCGCTCGGCGGCGGATAGGGACGAATGCGATAAGAATGTCGTGATGCCGAGTTCGCGCAAGGCAGACCCGAGCTCTTCCGCGCGGCGTCTGCTGTCAACAAAGACCAGTCTCTTCTCGCCATGGTGAAGTGAGGCAATCACTTTCGCTGCGTTGACGATCGAGCCAACGTAGTCAACGGTGAGGTCTGGTGTTTTAGAAGCCGCGCCGACATCGGGCGCGACGACCGCTTTGATGCGGTCGGTAAAGCTTCCCTGTAGCCAGGAGAGCAGAAACTCCGGATTTCCTACAGTGGCAGACAAGCCAATTCGCTGCAGGGGCCGGCCCGCAACGCGCGACAGTCGTTCCAGTACTGCAAGGAGATGCCACCCCCGGTCGTCGCCCGCGAACGCGTGGATTTCGTCGACGACGACCGCACGGAGGCCAGCGAAGAACACGCGAGGGTCGACCTTCGTCGATACCAGCATCGCCTCGAGGGATTCTGGCGTGGTCAGGAGGATGTCAGGTCGCGATGACAGGATACGTTGACGTGCTGGTTGTCCGACATCGCCGTGCCACAAAGCTGCGGATCGACCCAGCCATTGCGCATAGCCATGCAGACGTGGCTGGAGGTTGTTCAACAGCGCTTTCAGCGGGCACACGTACAGGACTGAGACACCCTCCCAGCCGTCGCTGGCCATGGCGGTCAGCAGCGGAAAAGCAGCTGCTTCCGTTTTTCCTCCGGCAGTGGGGGCAAGGACGATGCAGTCGTGCCCGTCCAATACAGGTGCAACGGCCGCAGCTTGCGTAGGTCGAAGATCATCCCAGCGGAGTGTATTGGCGAGGTGGTACTGAATTCCGGGATGCAGGCGCTGATAAGCGTCGCTCATAGGTCCAGATCCACTTCATCTGCCGACATCGCTTCGCGCTCAGACTCTGTCAGTTCGCCCGGTGCTATTCGCACCTCGTAGTCCACTGCTGGGTTGAAGTCGGGGAACTGATCAATTTTGTCGAGCACATCAACGAGCTTGCGCAGATACAAGCGAGGCGCGATGCCGACGCGGCCCCCGAGGCCACCTGCGATCGCGCTGCCGAAGGAGGTGAGGAACGCGTCGTCGGCCGTCTTTTCGACTCGTTCTGCGTCCTCCGCGTCTTCTAGGTAAAGTTCGCGCACGCGTTGGCCGAGTTCGAGGAGACGTTCTGCATCGAACCCAGTAAGCCTGAGTTGAGGTGCCCGTGGATTGTCGAAGCGCGGATCCTTGGAGAATTCGGTGTGAAGCCGATCTGCAAGTGGAGGCAGGAGCTGAATGCCTTGTCTGCCCTCGAAGAACGCAGGTGTGCCGGTGATCAGGAGGTATAGTCCTGGAAAATGACCGTCGTGCACCTCGTCTACTAACTGGCGCAGCGCATTCAGAGCCTTGGCCCTTGCGTCGCTTCGGACGCGTTGCAGAGTCTCGACCTCATCCAGGACGAGCAGAAGTCCTGGATGCCCGGCATCCGACAACATAGCGAGCAATCCCCTGAAGAATCCCAGCGCAAGGAAATGGTCGAGATCCCCCTTGACGCCCGCTCTGCGTTTGACCGAAGCTGCCACATGCGGTTGACCACCGAGCCATGCAACGAGTGCGTCGGCGCTGTCGTTGTCACCTTCGGCAACCAGTCGTCGATATCCGCGAATTGCCATCGGGAACACTGGAGCTCGTGTCGCTACCTCTGAGAGCCGTCGCTCCAGCAGCGTGTCGACGTCTGTGTTCTGTTCAACAGCGTCGTCCTCGACACTGAACAGCCATGCGTCGAGGATCGGTCTGAGAGCGCTCGGCGGTACCGTGGCGGTCCGCAAAGATTCGATGCTCCTGCGATACACGGTTTCGAGCTTGTGCAGAGGTGTATCGATCTCGTTGATCTGCACTTCGGCGACGGCAAAACCGCGGCTCAATGCTCGTTGCGCCAACCACCGAGAAAAGAAGGTTTTGCCCGACCCGTATTCACCACGAACGGCTTTGAAAGTAGCTCCACCCCGTGCGACAGCATCGAGCTCCGCATCGAGTGCCCGCTCCATGTGCGTCAACCCCACCGCAAGCTGATCCAGGCCGTGCGCTGGCACAGTGCCTCGACGCAGTGCGTCTAATATCTCGCGTCGTCTTCGGGCGGAAGCTGGTGTGGTCACGTCACAGTCCAAACTGTTCTTTGAGTGTGCCGCGCTTCAGAGCCACGACCTCGCCACTGATCGTCAGTACTTCGTATCCTTCGACATCGAGTACACGTTTCGCCTGCATCAATGCGCCTCGTGCGCGCGAATTAGGTACGCCCAGTACGGCTGCGGCTGTGCCAACAGTGATTTCGAGTGAGCCCGTACCGTTCAAAGCATCGATCAGTGATGAGACTTGGTGGGGTGAGAGTGACATCCGGCCAGCAACCATCAGTTGGCGCTTGTAAACATCTGTAGTGACGACCTCCGCGCCTAGTGAATCCTTCTCATCAAGTGCGGACGTGGGCTCGTCGAACAGGCTCGGAGCTTGCTCCTTGGGCGGTGCCTTGCGCTTGCTTTTTGCAGGTTCCGGGGGCGGCGGAGACACAAGTGTGGGGAGATCGGTTGGCTCCCACCACGCAGGTTCGGGACGTCCGACTAAGTTCCAACCGTCGCCCAGTTCGTCCAGTCCGGGGACGAGGACGATGACGGGCACCAACACTTCAGCTGGGGATCCGCCGCCGTGATAACCGGCGTTTCGGGCTTGATAACGGACGGATTCGTCGACTGCCAGTACGACAGTGTTGGTGTCAGTCATGACCCGCGGCCCGCGGACGAGAACTTCGCGTTCTGGATCGATCGCTTTGGTGTCTCCGTGTGCACGGTGGCAGTAGACCGCATCCCGATTGAGGAAAATCCCATCGCCTCGGTCGATCACGTGACCGTGGTCGGAAGTGATGACCACAGCTCGGCCAGAACGTTGGGCTGCGGTCAGGAGGTGGGCGAGGTGCGTAATGGTGTTGAATGTCCAGTCTGTATTTCCTGGATCGGTGTGGTGGATCGTATCGTCGACGTAATTCAGCACTACCGCAACCAATTTCTGACGGTCGGTGTCCGCAATTGCATCCGCGACGGTTGTCGCCAATTTTGCGCCCGCCGGTACAGCGTCTAGTGCTGCTTTGTGGAAGATCGGATCCGCAACCTCGCCGGGTACCTGAAGGTCGTTGCGTTTCAGGACTGAGACGAATTCGCGCCGCTCGACTGCTGAGTTGCCGCTCATCAATTGGCCGGCCAACAACGAGCAACGGCTTCGCTGGGTAAGCGTGGGAAGAACAGCAAGTGCGGCCGTGCGACTGTCTGCTCCGGGGACAGTCAACTCGGTCCAGCCGTCAGACTCTGCAACTCGCGCGAGCTCGGCCGCTGCAGATACGGACAAGGCGTCCACAACTATCAACAACGTCGGTTGACGTCGGGCAAGTGGTACAAGGAGGGATTCTAAAATCTGCTCGACGGTAAGCACATCCGGTTGAGGCGAATCTGCGAGCGCGTGCGCAAACTGGTGATTATTTGTTTGTCGCCGAGCCGACACGCGCTGAATCAGTCGACCGAGAACGCCCTGGGTATTGAGGTCGTCGACGCCGCGTCGAACCCTATTGAGTTCGATGTCGACCCAAGCGTCCTCTCTCACATGACGTTTCGTAGCTTGACGCAGTTGAGGTGCGTCATCCGGTGATGTAGACAGCCATCGGACGAGCCGGGTTGCTGCGTCGAGTGTCGGGGTGTTCGAATCAGAGGCTGCAAGCATGTGCTGCTGGTACCGAATCCAGCCGCGTTCCACAACGTGTAGGAGCGCGGACGGGACCGGAGTGTCCTGCGCGGACATCTCAAGTGCTCGTTCTATAGCGACACCGAGCTCACGGATACGGGCGGTGAGCCCGACGGGCAACATCTCGGATCTTTCGGCAAGCGGTGCCGCGTCGGGGTCGTTCGCGAGCGTTGCCGCTTCGTTCAACAACGCGCGTTGTTCACCTGGCCTGACCGAATGACGCAAGAACCCTGCAGAGGTGTCACCCCAGTGCGCGATGTCGGCTTTGCCGACACCTCGGATACCGCGCGTCGCGAGGAAAATGTCGAGGGCAGCCGTGTCGTCCGACTCGCTGAAGATATTGATTACGACGCCAAGCGGCACAAGCTGGTCGAGCGATTCTGTCGTGAGGAGCTTGGACACAACCGCGCCAAGTCGGCCGGAGCGAGCCACCAACCAGGTCGAGAATTCACCAAGCAGAGGCTCGGCGAGCTGTGTTCGGAGCGAGTCCCAGCTTCTCGTCCGTACGGCGCTCCACTCAAGTAGCGCTAGCGAATCTACCTGGACATCCCTGGATCCGACGATCTCCAGAGGACCCGCTGCAATTGCAGTGAAAACATGTTCCCTAGTCAGTACGCCAGCTGGTGCGGGCGTGTAATCGTCGGCTCCCAGGGTGTCCAGAAGGGCAAGCGCGAACCCGCGGTCGTCGGCGACCCGGTAGAGGGCCGGTTCGAGGGTTGTAGCACCGAAGTTGCTGAGAAGCGCGTCCCACGGGTCGGGCGTCAACAACCTGCCGTCGATGAGGTGCGCCAGGACACTTGCCCCGAGATCCTCCTCGTTCAACGGTGTGAGTACTACAAGCCATTGCTCGCCCCGGTGGCGATGCAAGGCGTCCCAAACCGCGAAAACCGACGGGCACGCTATCACGTTGACGGTCTCGCCCTTGTAGGTGAACTCGGCTCCGTCCCACTGGGCCGCCGCATGTAAGCCAAGTACGCCTCGCCGGTAGTTTTTCTGGGCCACTTTTGCCAGCTTCGCCGCTATCACGGGGCGGGATGCGATAACAGCTGTCACTGGGGTGACCAACTAACCGAGATCGATCCCTGTGACACCGCAGTCCTGAGTTTGTCCAGCAGTGAGGTCAGTTCTGATTCCGATCGAACTACAGCAGTTCCGCCACCCGGGGGAGGAGGCGGCGGGTTTTCCCCGGGCCCACCACCCGCGACCCATTCCGCTATGCGAATTCCGAGGTCACTAAGTTTGCGTGCCAACCCGCCGCCGGGTGTGCTGATGGCGTCGGACAAGAGCTGGTAGATCGTGCGTGCCTGCTCTGCGCGGCTGGAATCGCCCTCCCCGCCAGCTATGACGAGAGGGACGAGCGTCCAGTGGAACTGTGCGAGCGACTTAGCGTCACGATCAGATTCGGTGCGTATTTGAGCGCCAGTTTCCAAAGCTACCGACAAGTCCGCGGAGGCAAGCTTCGAGATGAGTTCGATGTTTGATGCGGTTCGACTCAGTCCTCGTAGCAATTCGTCAATCTCCCGCACGGCTTGTGAGCGAGCCCGAGTGGAGGACGAAAGCGAGAGGGCTCCTTCCGCAGTTGCGAGATGCCCGCTGAGTGTGGTGAGCGTCTCGATGCCTTCTCCTGCCAGGGAACGAACTTGTGACGCGAACTCGGCAACATTTGCTCCGGTGAGAAAGTTGCGAGCAAGCGTGTAGCCCAACAGTTTTGCGGCATGCGCCTGTGCTCTATCCCAATCCGATTGATCAGGAAGTGTTTCAGCCCGCAATTCGATTGCTGGACGTAGCTTGCCCAGCGCCGGGGCGGGTATTGCTGTGCCGGCTTCGACCCAGGCACGCTTCTTCAATTGTGACCACGCGAAAATAACAAGGTCGCGGACCTCGGGCTTGAGGCCCCAGGCCGGGGTCAAGTTGTCGATGTGCTTCTGCAAGGCCCCAACGGTGACGGGTTCTGACGCTGCTGCGCGGTTGAGCTCCGTCTCCCAGAACGCGAAGGTCTCTGCTCCGAATAGATAGTGGTCTTCGGTTGCCTTGCCTACCGACAGAGCGCCAGCGACCCGCTGGCAAGCTTTACGGTCGACTCCGGGTTCCGTCGGAACCCGACCTTCGCGGTGAGACGCTGCTGACTCTATGTAGTTCCGTACCAGCTCTAATTGCCTCGTCGTGACTTCCTCGTCCACCGGGGCGAACTCGGGGTGCCGTGGATAAATAGTGCTATACGCCTGGTCGACAATCTTGGTGAGTGCGTCAAGCAAGTTAGCAGCTGGAGGCAGAGTGGGACGTAGATCCCGACTGAGAGACGAGAGTGCTTCGTATTGAGCAACTTCGTCGACAAAGTGTGCCGGATCGGCGCGGTCGATACCGTACGCCTGGTTCAACAGCAGCTGAAACGAAGCCTGCATTCCGCGGTGCAAATTTTCCAAGATGCCGCGAGCCTGTGCTTGATCGCTAGCGGACAAGTGGTCAGTGTTCTCACGCCAACGGTCTCCGGAACCGGTGAACAACCAGTCCAGCTTGACGAGCAACGCCAGGTCCTCGGTCGCAGATTCGGAAAGAAACCGCGGCAACCAGACAATGGTGTGGCGCTTGGCATTCCCCATCAAACGATCGATTCTAGCGACGTCGTCGGAGCTTGTGTAGCCGTCTTCGTCGAACGGATAATCGACAACGAAGCGCCACGTTCCCGGACGACTGTCGAACGACGCTTCGGGCAACGACGATGCGTCTCGAACGTTCCCGAAGACGATATCGACTTCCCGCCTCGACCCACGCCAGATAAGGCTCCGTGTAGCAGCACCGCCGAGGTCACTCTGCGACGTGACTCCGAGAGCCGTGTGTACGAATCGACGCACAAGCTGACGGCGGGCACCCATGTTGTCTTGCCGCCCAATCCGTTCGATCACGGACTGATAGTCGACGTCCGCGAGCTGTACACGGATGACCGGGTTCGTTCCCTCGCCGAGACTAATTTCTGGGATGTCGCGCTGCCACTCACGGACTACACCAAGAACGGTTCGTGCCTCACCGCCTGCCATCCGAGCCTTGATGGATCCGTGGTTGAGCGAGGCAAGCCTGGAGGAATCGATATCGCGGAGTGCGGGCACCTTCGGCGCCACTGCGGCGAGCAGCAAAGTCTTCGCAACTCGGTCTTGGCCCCGGTAGCCAACGGGAACGGAGTCTGGATCGGATATCAGCTGCGACTCGGTCACAGCGTGCTTGCGTAGCAAGGAAGGCCGCAGCTTTGTGGTGTAAAGATCGGTCGCCGCCCTGAACATGGTCTGTGCGTGCGCGTCGATCGGCGTGTTTCCCTCCACGACGTACTCGAACGCATCGCCGACGGGAATGAGATCTTCGACCGTTAAGGTCTCTCGACGGTCGACGAGCATTCGCTGCATGACTTTGAGTGCTGTGCGCTCTCGCTGCATCACTGAAGACAGGTTGCGAAGGGTCGACACAAGCACCGGTGAGAAGGGGTAGGTGAGCCGAAACTCCTTCTCTGATGCGCCGCGATGCTCGTCTGAGGTATTCAGGCTGTCTCGTAACACATCCCAGACGTCAGGCTTGCGCGTGACGTCCGCGAAAGCTTCGTCGATAGCCTGCTTGGCGAAGGGGTCCTTGGGACGAAGCAGACGCGCGTGCGCAACCTCTGCAAGGTTGTCGTCGCCCAATTCGATCTCGGCGAAACGACCTTGCTGATAGTGGAAAGCCCGATCGAGTGCGTCCTGTTCCGCTCCTGAGGCCCCCGCGTCTGCGAACCATTTGCGCAAGTCCATCTGACGAGAGATGAACGAGATCAGGGGTATTGCACGACGAGTGCCAGATGACTCGACGAGTTTCGTAATTTTCTGTGATTCGCGCGCGAAAAATTCGTTGTCCCGCACCGCGAATGCCAGCCACAGCACCAATTCATCAAGAAACAGGACTACACCGCCATACCCGAGCGACTTTGCGTGGTCAGTTATAGCGACCAATCCGCGGTCGAGTCCGACGTACTCGGCGTTTTCGGTGAACGACGAGAAGTATGTGCTGACTAGGGCAGACACGAGCTTTTGACGCTCCATGTCTTCTGGGCTCGCGTGTCGAGCCGCGGCGTACTGCTCACTCGTCCAAGTTGATTCAGCCAGATCACCCCACCCGTCGTCGGCAGCATCAGCGGATCCGAGGCCGGCGAAGAACTGCTCGTCGCCGAGTCGGGTGCGAAGTTTGTCGGCGTCCTCCAGAAGTGTGTCGGACACGTGGACTGCGGGTAGCCGCGCCTCAGGATGTAGCCGGCGTACCTGTTCCAGGTAGCCCTTGAAGATGGCTTCCTCCATACTCTTGGATCCGAGCAGGTGATAGGTGAGACGAAGTAGGCGAGTTGCAGAAAGCTCAGCGTCGTATCGCCCCGTCAGCCCACGAAATTGCTCGACCCTGACGGCTGGGTGGTCACCCAGCAACGCGTACAGCACCGCCATGAAGTGGCTCTTGCCCGAACCGAATGATCCGGTCAGATAGGACGCGCGCGAGTTGTTTCTTCGCACCGCGTCAGCCACCAGGTCGATTGCGGAGAGGAAGTTACCAGTCAGCGAGTCCGTGAGCACATAGTCATTCAGGGTGGACCGCAGGTGCGCATCGTCGTCAGTGCTCGATGTGAGCCGCAAGACATAGTCGTCGCTGCCGACCCGCTCGGGGATATCGATGAGGTCCTTGAGTAGCTGAGCCATTAGGTGGTTGCTTTCTTGGTTCGGCGTCCGCGGGTGGCAGGTGCGGGTTGCCAGGTGGTGAGGTCGGTGCTGGTGAGGTGGTGGGTGGTGAGGTGGGTGTGGAGTTCTTCGTCGATGGTGTCGGCAAGGGATTGTCCATAGTCGGGGTCGATGGTGCTGTGCCATTGGCGGACCCAGGGGGCGAGTTCGTGGAGGCCGGCGATGAGGGGGGTGAGTTGTTCGGTGGTGAAGCCGTCTTCGGCGCGTTCGGTGGTGAGGGTGGCGAGGGCAAGTGCTTGTTCGCCGTGGTCCCAGCCGGCCCAGCCAAGGAGGAGGGTGGGGTCCGTGTCGCGTCCGGCGTCGGGGTAGGAGATGAAGCGTTCTTTGGGGACGTCGAGTTTGCCGCGGTGACTCCAGTAGGAGGTTTTGCGGAAGTCCGCGGGCTTGTACTTCGGGGGAACCGGGATGGGTGCGTCAAGGGTGTCGCCGGCGTCTTCGCGGCGTTGGAGGTCCCAGGTGTGTTCCCAGGACTGTCGTTTGTCTAGGCCCGCGGGTGTTTGGTATCGGTAGGCGGCGAGGTAGGGGACGTGTTCATCGTCGAGAAGTGTGGTGAGGGCACTGGTGGTAGTGATGTCGGGGTTGCCGGCCCAGGCGGCGAGGACTGCGCGGTAGGCGGGGTCGTGGTCCGTGAGGTCGGCGAGTTGCGCGACCGATTTCGGTGTGGGGCGTCCGTCACGGTCGAACCAGAGGTCACGGTGTTCGAGGCGGTCGAGTAGCCAGGTCCGTTGCGCTGCAAGGACTTGCTTGTCCCAGGGTTCGGTGGCCCAGCGGCGTTTGTATTCGGGGCGTTCGAGCAACTCGATGTGCGGATTCGTTGCGATTATGCCGAGCCGTCGCTGCAAGAGGGCTTGGTAGTCCTCCGGCAGATGCGCGGGAATCTCGGTGATCGGTGTCGAGCGGTGCCGGGTGAACCACTGAGTTCCCTCGGTACCGTCCGCAACCCGCCGCGCGAGTGAGATCTCGAAGGCACGCTCACCCAGAGCGATCGGAGGCACGTCACCGGCGTAGGTGAGGTCTTCCTCGATCAGAGAGTAGATGCGGTAATACTCCCAATCGAGCTCCTCCTGCTCAGCAACCATTAACCCGCGCAGCCCGTCTGCCTCGGCTTTGGCAGTCTCGAAGGCAGTCGGTAGAGGTATGCCGGTCTTGGAGGGCGGTCTCGGAGATGCAGCGGCAAAACGCTTAGCTAAATTGTTGAGTCGCACTGACGGCCCCGTCGTTAACTTCGTGGGTAGCGGTAGACCGCGCAAAGTCGCGCCGGTGAATTCCCAGTTAAACGACCAGGGCTGATCTGCTATACCACTGGCAGCGGTGGCGTTGGCCCTTGAGTGACTTTTCTGCTTCAGCCAAAAACAGACAACCGACGAGTTGAGGACACCTAAAAGTCGGATATAGTCCATTTGTGTGGCAGCACTCTTGAGTTTGATTATCGGTGAATGCGATGTAAATACGTACTTACTCTCAATTAAGCAGAAATGATTAGCTGTTGCTAGGTTCGAGAATGTAATTGAGAGTTCGGTCTCGTAGGCTGACGCGGTATGCTGCATATACTCCCACCACTGGCGTCCAGCATCTGCCATGTTGCCTACGAATGTTCTCCGATCCGCCAAGCTCGTTCGCAGAGGCCAAAGTTCGTCAGGCGCGACTGGATCACGCAATTTGGTAGTTCCCCATATGTAGGGAAAATATCCCCGCGACGATGGTTCAGCGTGCCAATCACGAACGTCTTCACCTCTCAAGATCGGCTCTGAGTAGAAAGAACCTCTTTGAGTATTCCTGTGACGCAGAAAAGCGTCGTCTGCGCCGATGCGGACGGCACGTCCGATGGATTTGTCTATAACATCAATCAATCTCCTTGTATTTTGTTGTTCCAAGATCGCAACGGCCGACGCAGTTTTTCCGAGGCCAAATGCCCATGGATGTCTCGCCAGTACCCGGCGACTGATAACGCCTGAGCTTGTGTACTGGCCAGAGGCTGTGCGGCCGGGCACCGTCCTAACGATTTCACGCCATACGTGGCCGTCTTGAGGTGCTTTCGGTCGGGAATCTTCGCCGCGAACACCTGCGATGGTCCAGATGTCGTTTGATTGGGGGCTATTGTTGCGCCCAATTATGATTGCTGTGGGAGTGCTGTGGCCGGGAATGTACGCGCCAGATGTATCCAGGATTTCCCGCAGATCAACCGTAGGCAGAAAGTTCTCAATCAGTTTCACTCCGAAACTACGCTTCATGAATGAGTTGGAGGTGATTTGTCCGACCCACCCAGATGGAACTCGCCTGTCACGTCCGTCACGTGCAAGGCGAAAGAATAGTTCCATGAAGGGAATGGTGAGTGCGTAGGTTCGGAATGGCGTGGAATACAAGCTCCGATATCGGTTGTTGAGGGCCGGATCCTCGACATTGATGTAGGGGGGGTTTCCGACGACGGTGTCGTGTTCGCGTTGCAGTATCTCGGTGAGTGCCTTCGAATCTTCGCCAGTGGTTACGGTTCTGCCTCGTTCGGCAGCCAGGATGCCTGTAGGAAGAAGTTGTTGGGGTGCGCCCCAGAGGAGGCTGTCGCCGGCGGCGAGGTGGGTGGTGTAGCCGATCGGTTGTTCGAGGTTGGTGTCGCCGGCGGCGTGGAGGGCGGCGATGAGGAGTCGGAATCGGGCGATGGCGACGGCGAAAGGGTTGATGTCGACGCCATGGACGGCGTCGAGTGCTTTCTGTACGAGTTCGCGTTGGCCCAGTGCGGGGGCGTGGTGTTGCCAGCGGGTGTGGAGTCGGTGGAACGCGCCGAGGAGGAAGTGTCCGGATCCGCAGGTGGGGTCGATCATGGTGAAGCCGTCGAGTGGCCGGTCGTTCAGGGCGGGTTCGAGTGTGCGGTCGAGGATGAATTCTTCGACGAATTCGGGGGTTTGCAGGAGGGCGTAGGTTTTCTTGGCGTGGTCGGAGAGGTCTTGGTAGACGTCGCCGAGGAAGCGGGTGTCGACGCCGGTGAAGCTCCAGCGGGGTCGGCCGGTGTCGTCGCGGTCCCACCAGAATTCGAGGAGTGTGCGGGCGGCGTCGCCGGAGGGTGCGACTTGCCACATGGGTGTGTAGGGGTCGACGAGGCCTGCGGTGGCGGGGTAGGTGGTGAAGTGGTCGGCGATGGTGGTGAGCCAGTCGCGGTCGGTGTGTTCGGGGTTGGTGCGGAAGTAGGCGGTGCGGGCGTCGAGGGCGTGGCCGCGTTCGTCGTCGGTGCTGCCGCTGATCCAGCGTGGGGTGACGAGGTGGTTGTCTTCGCAGTAGCGGGCGAAGACGGTGAGCAGCACCCAGGAGACGGCGGCTTGGGTGATGCGGTCGTTGCGCCATTCCATCCAGGAGATTCCGGTGCGTTCGGCTTTGAGCAGGGCGTCGTATTCGGAACGCCACGCATCGTTCACGCCGTCCTGGCGAATGCTGACGTCGTCTCCGTCGACACGGGCCCGCAAATCAGCCTCAAGAACGAGGACCTGCTTCTTCAACGCAGACACCAAAACCGACGAATCCCAAACCATTACGACGCTCCCTGTGTTGTATCAGCGGTACTCCATGTCGAGTCCCAGGCGACGAATTGCCCACCAGGCGAACTCAATTGGAGTGGGTTTTTGTCCAGTATTAAACCGCGCTGACCCCTGGTTTGCGGCAAGACCAACCACACCGCACGGGCGCGCGAAGCGGACAGATCGCTCAGCGTCGGTATCAAGTCGAGCGCCTCGAAACGAGCGAGTGCGGCCGGTTCGACGAGCACCAGTGGCTTGTCCGTCTTCTTGTTGCTGAACGACGCTTCGCGGACACGGTCAATGACACCCGGAAGTGTCAGAGCTAGGAGTTGACGTAGCCCTTTGGCATTTGTCGGAGATGCATCAACAGCATCCGAGGCGCGCACTAATTCCCACGAAATTCCTTTGTTTGAAGCGGTGGTGGCCATGGCGTCGATCAATTGGCCTGTTATGTCGAAAATCTCTCCGCCGTAGGTATCCGCGAGAGTATCTGCGGCATCGAGATGCGCCGAAGGGCGGGTCGCCGGTATCGAAACTCCGATGACTAGGAAGCCTCGTTCATCGATGGACCGCTGCAGGACTTCTGCGGCAGCGTCGCGTCCGGCCTGGGCGTCCACTCCGTCGGTTTCAGCAGTGGGGCCTAAGAATGTATCGGCACGGGTATGCATCGTTGTGGAGCTCGGCGGCTTACTGTCTTGGAACCGGTAGGAATCCCCATCGAATAAGAGACCGATTTGACTTTTTTCGATGATGTTGTCGAGTCGCGGTCGGTGAGGCAGCTTATCGATAGCTGGGAACCGAGCTGCGACGCGGCTTTGAATCTGGCTCGGCGACAATGTTTCTGATTGAGCGATACCGGAAAGGGCAACACTGAGAGATGTGGAAGGTGCAATCGCCAAATTATAGAGCTCGCCTCTACCCGTCACTCCAGCTCGTGTTGAGCCCGCTGCAGACAGTCGAATCAGTCGGTGGCCCGGCGGAACGGGAACCATCGCGAAGTCGGTGTCGCTTGCAGACCGGTACCCGTACACGAATGCAGTTCGCAACGCTTGCTCAGCAGCAGGAGAACGAATTACTGCATTGGAATCTGCAGCTACCAATTCGTCGGCTCGTCGAGCTGCGGACTCTGCGCCGGCCAACAACATCTCGTCTGTGGCTATCAAGACAAGGCGCCGTCCGTGCCGCCGACGAACCAATTCTTTCGTCCCCGATGCAGCTTCCCACTCACTCAACCTGTCCAACGCAACACGCAATAGCCCACCGGCGAGCCGGTTTGCACGCGTATGCGCCGTCAGGTCGCTGGTTGGCGCATCGGACGCCGGAAGTTTGGCCCGGACTTCCTCCCGAAGTGTCGTCACCGCTGCAACGCCGCCCGAGTCGTCCAGGATCTGTTTGGTACTTGTTAGCAGGGCGTCCAACAGAGCGCGAGCCTGTGGATCGTTGGCCCAGTCTGCCTGGAGTTCTTTGATCAATTGCAGGCCCCGCTGAGTAGCTTTCTTCAGATGGGTCGCGAGCTCCGTCACTGAAGCAAATTCGTCCAGCGCCGGGTCGACGCCGAGGATGGCCTCGGCAGCCTGACGACGGGTAGCGGAGCCCCGCGTGCTCGTTACTGCCGAAAGAAGAACTCCCACCGCCTCGTCCAGACCCATCAACCCGTCCCGGCTGCGATCGCGCTTCTTGCCGAGCCGCTTGTTCCATTCTCGGTAGCGGTCTTTGATCTCTCGGCGAGTCTCACGCGACTCTTTGGCGACGAGACGATTAAGTGGCGTGACATCCAAGGCGAGTAGTTCGCCAACTGTCGTGACTTGGACCGTAGAAAGTGCGGAAGCAGCACGGGCAGTCAACCCGGCGTTGCTGAGCAATGTTTCTTCGTCGGCGTCTGCTGCAAGAGAATCGGCGTCGACCTTTCCGGCGATCCCAATCGTCGTGAATATTTCACGCCATTGGCGCAGCATGTCCTCTGCGGTGTCTGGCCGACTCTGCAGTGCGCGGGCCAGCGCGGACTGAAAAAAGGCAGTCAACTCCAGCCGAATCGCTGGGTCGAGCAGCTCGGTGGCGACGTGAATGTCGTCAGGGATGGCGGCGGGGTGAGCATTCGGATCCATGCCATATTGAGGCGTCGAACCGGTCGCCATCTCGTACAGAACTACGCCAGCGCCATAGCGTTCGGCTGCGGTGTCGTACTGCTTACGATTCTCCGTTCCCAGGAATGGGTCGAGATACGGGGGAGACCCCGCCTCGATATTTTTGACGTCGACTCCTGCCATCGAAAAGTCGTACATCACTAGATGGGTGTCCGATGTTGCCGTTGGTTGCCAAACTCCGAGGTTCGAGGGCTTTATGTCGCGGTGCATCACGCCAGACCGCTCCAATCCGACCACAGCAGCGAGAAGGTCTGCCCCCCAATGCTCGAGCTGGTCCAGTGAAAGACCACCGGACCTGGACGCCATCTGCTCGGCCAGAGTTGTGCGGCCGGCAAATTTCAAAATCAGAGCGGTATGGCCACCGATTTGTTCGACGCCGTGCAGTGTGACGACGCGCTCCTCGTTCTCCAACTTGCCGAGAACCTGGGCCTCCGCCCGGATTCGTTCCGATGCATCCGAATTGAGCGCAACCTTCAAAACTCGCTCGGCACCGACCTGCTTGTCGTCGACCAGGAGGCCAACCGCAGTCGAGCCCGATCCGAGTCTGCGCTTTACTACGAAGCGTCCATTTGCAAGCTCAGTTCCGGGAGTTGCGGTCAGTGGGTCCGTGCCCTCGTCGCGCCCGAGGAGATCCTCGCGGACTGTGACGAGTTCGTCGGTGAACTTTGCGACGCTGTCTGTCCTGCTTGCGGGGCTGCCGTTTGTCGCCTGTAGGACGAATTGCCGAAGAGGTGTTGGAACCTGTGGCAGCTCTGCGGCGAGGTCGAGTCCGCCGTCCCTACGGAGGCGGTCGTGCAGACCACCGAGCTCGGATGCAGGGGCAATACCGTCAGTGAAGATGAAGAAAGCTAGCGCGCCGAGGCCGAAAACGTCGAGACGCGCGGGATCGGCGGGACGCATACCCTCCGGTGCCGCGAACGTGCGAGCGGATTCGTTGAGCGTCCCTGCCATCAGGCTCAAGGGGCCCTCCGACAATCGAGTGACGCCGGTGTCCGCGTTGGCGGGTAAGACACCTGCTGTGTCCCAGTCCAGAATCTGGACGGAAGATCGGCTCCCTCGCTGCCTGATCGAGACGGCTCTTGGATTCAGCGACCGATGCACGACTCGGTTTCGATGTGCGTACTGAACAATTTCTGCTAGCTGCGCGACCAGGTCGAGCTGTTGTTCCATCGTCAGCAATCCGCGACGGTCGGCCAGCCACAAATCGAGCGGAACCTCATCCTGCGACGAAGGAAAAACCAGGCCGACACCTAGTTCAGCGTCGCTCACCAGATCGGTGGGAACTTGAAGACCTTCGTGCTTCAGACGCGCGAGCAACCTGAACTCGTGCTCGACGGCACGCTTGCGTGCGTATTCATCGGCGGCAGACGCACCCGGCCGCGGCACGTAGAAACGGATTCGCACGTGGCGTTCTGTGTCGACGTGGTGGAAGGCAGGCCAGTCTTGCCAGCCTTCGCCATCCGCTAGGGGGGTCTCGTCGATGATCCACGAACCAACCTCTCGCTGGCGTCGAGGCGCAAGGCCGATCACCTTCATCAGCTCAGCAATGAGGAGACCGCCCTCTTCACTTACCGGCGCGCGCGTGGCGGGGGCAAGGAGGCGTTGAGACAAGCCGGGGAGCCCACTGGACTGCTCGTCGCCGTCCCGCCCGTACAGGTTGATTTTCGAGTGCTCAGGCAAAGCGCATCGTGTGTCCGGGTGGTGCAGGTAGACGAGCTCTTGAACGAATGGAAGAGCACCACGGGGTACCGAGCCAGCCCGCTCGCTGAGCGTGTCCCGCAAGAGTGACGCGAAGCGTTGTGCTTTTCGGCGAGCCAGGAGGAGTGGGGAGTCTTCTGACCTACGACCATCGCGTGACCACATATGGTCGTTGCCCTTGATCGTCCCCCGGTAGTGCTTGAGTTCGACGAGGTAGAGAGTGTCTCGGGCCAACACCAGCAGGTCGACCTCATGCCATCGGCCAGACTTGTCACGGAACTCGAAGTTCGACCACGCTCGGAAGGGCGTTGCGTCGGGTAGGAGCGTCTTAACCGTCTCGAGCCCCTCCTGCTCATGTTTGAACTGTGAGGGTGACACCTCGATCCATCGTCCGTCTTTCACACCACTCCTACTCCGTCGTAGCGACGGAACCGTTCACCCGACCGTGCGGTCCCATCTGTCACGTTATCGAACACAACAGCCGAAGCGTTGCAGCGGCGTCAGGGTTCAATCTGTACACAGAAGAGCGCGCCGCGTGCCAAGCCCATCCCTCGTGAGTGTTCCAGCATGCTTTTACACATGCGGCAAGCCGAATTCGCCCTGCACACGTGGCCTAGGATTGCTGCTGGGTCTCTGAGCTTCCCTCAGCGGCGACAAGCTTTCTGCCGTACTGTCTTGCGATGCTTAGCCAGCGAGAGTCCGCGATCTGAGTTATTAAGATGCGCGTGAGACCTCAAGGACCGCAGGTGTGCGGTACCGGTCCGGCGCGGCCTGCAGCTGGGCTATTCAGCAAGCAAGGCTTGAAGACGTCTGACGGGATTTGGCCCCAGACCGTATCAGCCAGTCCTTGGACGTAGCGTTTTCAGAGGGACCTTCGGAGAGCGACAGTTTGCCGAATGCTGAGGAGATGAAGCTATAGAGCGCCTGGACCACTCAGAATGAAAGCTTGAGGCTAACGTTAGCCATGTTTAGTTTGTGCGCACTCCACAAGATACGAGTTTCGCGGCTCGCCTTCCGTCAGATCAAGAGCGGCAACGCTCAGATTAATTTACTCAGATTTTGGAGACCCAACCTGGATTTGCTGAAATTCAATCGGTTCCCGTTGGGCCCATATGCTCTACTCGCGAGTAGCGCTAGGTATTGCGTCCATACATCTATCTCAGGGCAAAGCGAGTCCAGGAGGTAGCGCTGCGTCTGAGTCTTCCGGGGAAAGAATCGAGCTAAGAGAGTATTACTCAGCATTGACGGACGGTCGAATAGATAGTTGATTGAACGATTGAACGAACCATCAAAGCTGCGATAAACTGCCCAGGTTCGCTGAAAGAACCACAACATGGCAAACAGATCTCTCGTATCTTCTTCGCTCAGGTGACCCTCGAACACCGTACTATCTTGGCCGACTCCTTCTAGCATGCTTCCGAAGTTGTGACGAATTAATGCTAGACGGTCAGAATGAGCCTCGGCAAGCAAACTCTGTGTACGGTCGAATTGGCCCTGTACCCTGCTCCGGTGGTTCCACCAGATCCCAGATATGCCCACGAAAATAGCAAGCACAGACTCAAAGTTCAGCGTCATAGTGATCTTACTCTACCGCGGTCGACACGTGGAACCGGGGCGGACCGTTGTTCGCCTTTGCTGCGGCATTGAGACGTACTGGTTGAGATGGATGACGTGGTGAGTCGGCATGGAGACTATTGGTGGCTTTCGGCGACGTCCGATAGGTTGATGCGGTATCCCTGCAGCCATGCGAAATCGACTTGTAAAGCTGTGATCTTGTTTCGGCCCAACCAGATTGGGCAGCCCTCGGGTTGGCTGGCATACAGTCCCCGTGCTGATGTGACCACTCGATCGAATTGCACCGGCCAGTCGATGCTTGCCGCCAATTCGGTGATGGGGTCGCGGCCGCGGTCGAGCGCACATAAGACGTGTGATCGCGCGGGCAGCAGTTGAGACTTGCTCGTGTTGCACGATGGGCATGCCAACACCAAGTTCGCGAGACCGTCGATCCCCACCCTCGACCACGGGAGCACGTGATCGACATGGGCGTCCGGCCCCACGCGCATCGAACAATAGAAGCACGTCGGACCGAAGGCTTCGATCAACGCGGCTCTGGGACGGATCAATGCGATTCGGCTGTTGCCGAACAGATGGCCTTCGAGATCTGGCACGTCGTCGTCGAGGAAGGTGTTCTTTCGCCGGACATCGTCGACCCATGCAAGCGTCAACGCGGGCTTGAGCAACGAGGACAATCGCGCCAGAGCAAAACACACTCCGGGGTACAGCGTGATCCGGTTGCCATGGGCCATGACGGTGTTCGTGCCCATCTTGGCGCTCATCCAACTGTCGTCGTACAGAAATGACTCGCCCGCGTACCCGCCCGGAACTCGTTGCGGGCGATGCAGCGGCTGTTGCACGAGAACAAGCTTCACCTTCTTGATCATCTCGCGGAACAGGCCAGGGTTTCTCCGGGCCGCGATGTCCAACGGCGTTTCACGGCCGGCAGTTGCCGTCGCACGAGCAAACTCGCGGACAGTGTCGGGAATCGTTGCTCTCGCCTGCGTCGACTGGCGGAGATAATGACCGGCGAAGTCACGGACCTAAGGCCAGTAGAGACTTACAACGCGCTCGGCTAAGTCGTCGAGATCGACATCGACCGCGGAACCGTGATCCTCGGGAACGTTCTCGACCGAGAACTCGAGTAGCGCGACCAGGACGGCCAGCTTGTAGGTGGCGACACGTACGCCGGAGTCGAGAACGCTGACCAGGTGCTGCCCGAGTGTCAGCGGATCAGCGGGCGAGGGAATCGACATACCTGCACACTACTGAGCATGGAAAAACTTGTTCGTGATCTGATTCCGTCGATCATCGAAGCCTTGGGTCGCGTCCCGAAATATCGAACCCTAAAGGCTGAGGATTATGGAAACGCGCTGATTGACAAATTGTTTGAAGAAGCGCGCGAGTTTCGTTACGCAACACCGGAAGTCAGGCCGGAGGAGTTGGCCGACGTCATCGAGGTCGTGCGCGCACTGGCCGCACATTTGGGCTTGACCGACGCGGATCTCGACAACCTGGCTGCGGACAAACGAGTGGAGCGCAGTGGCTTCGAGCAGCGATTCTGGCTCGAGTAGCGGGAGTGGACCAATTCTGCTGTGCGGAAGCATATTTAGCGGCAGGAGTCCGAGTACAGCTGGGACTTCGTGTTCCTTTGGATCGAACATCGATGCCGTCGAGATGGGTGCCGATCTGGGCTATCAGCGTGACAAGTCGATGACGTACGTCTCGACATCGGTCGGCGTGACGGCAGCTTTCGATTCGGTGGCGGACTACCAGCATCGGAAGCGATCGGCAGGGGTCGATACGGCATCGGCCTTCACCCCGGAAGATCGCAGAAGAGCGCGAGGGGAGTAGGAGGGGCGCTCTACTGTGTCCCTCCTGGATACCGTCGGCGGTGGTCAGATCGGCACCGAGAGTCTCACCAGGCCACCGATCCGGCGTCGTCGAAGAATCCGCCCCTCGGGCCATCGTCGGGCAGGGTGGCGAGCTTCAGTGCGATCTGCGCACCCTCCTCCGGCGTGCGTGTGGATGCGAATCCAGTGAAATCCGTTGCTACATAGCCCGGGCAGCATGCATTCACCATCACCGCAGTGTATGCGAGCTGCCGTGCGTACTGCACGGTCATCGCGTTCACCATGGTCTTGGATGGAGCATATGCCGCCATTATCGGGCCGGTCTGTAGCGCGAGCGAGCCCATGTTGCTCGAGACATTGACAATGCGTGGCGAGGCAGACCGAAGAAGCGTCGGAAGCAATGCGTTCGTCACTCTGATGACCCCGAATACGTTGGTGTCAAATGTAGTCCGCAATACGTCGATATCCAGCGTCGTCGGATTCTGTTGGTCGCCGCCGGAAATGCTTGCGTTGTTCACCAGTATGTCCAGGTCGTCGATCGAGCCGGCAGCGGCAGCAACGCTGTGGTCGGAGGTGACATCGAGGGGGACTCCGAAGGCGTCGATGCCCGCAGCACGAAGCTTGTCGACCGCGTCCTGTCGTCGTGCATCGTTGCGGGCCCCGATTCCCACTCTGATTCCCTGCATTCCGAGTCCGTGTGCGATAGCAAAGCCGATCCCTTTGTTGGCACCGGTGATCAGCGCGGTCTTTGTCGTCATGCGATCCATCGTCGGCGTCGAGAGCAAGTGCGTCCAATACCGATCGACCAACCAGTGATACTCGACGGGTATCACAGCTACGCTGTCGTAGTGGACGATCTCGAAACACGCGAACTCCGGTACTTCGTCGCCGTTGCCGAGGAGCTGCACTTCGGACGCGCAGCGCAACGCCTGGGGATCGCCCAGCCACCACTCTCGCGAGCGATCAGCAGGATGGAGCGCCGACTCGGCGTCGTCCTCCTGGATCGGAATCGTCGCGGAGTCGCACTCACTGCTGCCGGTGCCGTGCTTCTGAGGGACGCTTTAACGGCGCTCGACGCTGTTGCTGCGGCAGCGCAGCGAGCACGAGCCGCCGGTGCCAGAGTCAAGCTGGTGACCAAAGCCGGTGCGTCCCACGAGCTCCTACGGCGCGTTCTCGAAGCGCACCCCGCTGACGTGGATGTCATGTTGTGTGAAGTCGGTGAGCAGGCCGAATATCTCCGCCGCGGTGACGCCGACGTGGCGTTGATGCATCGCCCCGTCGACGACCTCGTCGGGCTCGACTCCGAGGACCTCCTCACCGAGGGGCAGGTCGCGATCGTTCCGCGTGATCACCCCTTGGCGTCGAAAGACGAACTGAGTATGGACGATATCCGCGACGTCCCCGATCTACCGATGGCCCGATGGCCACAGCTCGACGGTACCTATCCGAAGGGGCCCGGGCCCGAGGTGCGCGCTCAATCGCAGATCGCCCAACTGGTCGCGCTGGGTCAGGCACTGCTGGTGATCCCAGCATCGAGTCGCGCGTGGCAGTGGCCCGAGCATGTGGCCGTACCTGTGGCCGATGCGCCGATGATCACGACGGTCATCGCGTGGCCGTCCGGAGTCCGATCGCCAGAGGTATCGGCATTGGTCCGGTCGGCCGTCGGGACTGCGTTCGAGTGACGGACCGCAGGCTTTTCGGCGTGCGCCGATCTCTTGCGGTTACCGACCGCCGTACTTCGAGGTAATGCGACTTTCCAACCACTGCAGGGCGATCGTCGGCGGCAATGCCATCACCAGGATCAGCACAACCGTGCCCATGATGTTCTCCATCCGCACGAGGCTGACGTTGCGCAAAAGTTCGTATCCGATACCGCTGGACGACGAGAACATCTCGGCGAGCAGCAGTCCCAGGAACGCCAAGCCGAAGGTCATGCGCATACCCGTCGCCAATGCCGGGAGCACGGCGGGGATGACGATCTGGCGGATCAAGCGGGGCCAGCTCACCTGCAGTGACGCCGCCATCTTCAGATGGATTCGTTGCACCGATGCCGTGGCCTCGACCGCGACGAGGAACATCGGGATGAAGGCGGCGTAGAACGAGAACCCGAACCGGCTCAATGCGCCGATGCCCAGGAACGACAGGAAGATCGGGTACAGCACGATCTTCGGGATGCTGTTGATCGAGTAGACGATCGGGGCGATGGTTCGGGTCCAGAACGGACTCAGTCCCAGAGTCAGTCCGAGCAGCGAACCGACTACGGTGCTGGCCAGAAACGCGAGCACAAGGATGCGCAGCGAGTCCCCGACATTGGCGCGGAAGTCTGCCTTGCCCAGGTCCTCGACGAGCGAGGCCATGGCCTCGGCAGGCGTCGGGAAGATGAGACTGTCGACGAGAACGGCCGCGACCCACCAGATCAAGACTGCCAGGACGGCTACTACCAGAGGAGGGAGGAACCGTCGGGCGTTGGTGCGGCCCGCGGACGAGGTCACCTTTGCGGGAGCGGTCGGGGTGGTGGCTACTCTGTCCAAGGTGCTGCTCATCAGCGGCGCCTCCAATCGAATCGGTTGAGCGCGAGAGAGATCAGCGAGGTCGAAAGCAGAGCGATCAGCGCCACGATGAGGATCCCGGCGTACATGTCGGGGATGTCGAACCCGTCGTAGGCAATGGAGATGAAGTGGCCGAGCCCTTGCGTCGACAAGATGAACTCACTGGCCAACACCGAGATGACGGCGTACGAGAGCCCGAGCTTGAGTCCGGTCACGATGCTCGGTAACGCATACGGAAGAAGCACCGATCGGAAGTACTGCCACCGCGTCAACATCAGCGTTGTGCCGAGCTTGGTGACGATCGGCGACACCGCGTTGAAGCCTGTGCGTGCGTTCAGCGCGACCACACCGAACGCGAAGATGGTCGACAGGATGGCGATCGGAGCGACTCCAGCGCCGAATAGCACCACCATGATGGGGTAGAGCGCGAACGTCGGGACGGCGTAGTACACGTTGAGGTAGGGCTGAAACGCTCTGTCCCACAGCTCGTACCGCCACAGGACGTAGGCGGCGGCGACACCGAGTACGGAACTGAGCACGAACGCCAGAACGATGATGCCCAGCGTTCGGCCCAGCTCGTCGATCAGAAAGTCAGGGTCGGTCAGCAGACTCAGCGACGTCGAGATCATGTCGGTCACCGGAACGATGTCCAGCGGTGAGGCGAAGAACCGTGCCGAGATGTCGATGGCCACCAGTGCCGCGACCAGGATGAGTACGGTCCAGCCCCATGCGGGGAGACCGAGTTGGGTGGAGGGGGCGGGCCGGATATATCCGGGGACCACGGAGGCGCGGTTGCTCTCGCGCGTCGGCGAACTCATGGCTCGATGCTCATCGTCTTCTTGGCCTCGTCGCGTAGACTCGACCAAATGCGTTCGTGCAGAGCAGTAGCCGCTGGGCTTGCGAGGACGTCCTCGGAGCGCGGACGAGGCAGGTCGATGTCCATCTCGTCGATGAACCGACCGGGTCGCGCGCTCATCACCAATACGCGATCGGACAGCAGAACAGCTTCCTGAATGCTGTGGGTGATGAACAAAACTCCACACGTGAGCTTCTCGACGATCTTGAGTAGCTCGTAGGACATCACCAGTCGCGTCTGTTCGTCGAGCGCTCCGAACGGCTCGTCCGCGAGAATGAGGTCGGGCTCCATGGACAGGCAGCGCGCAATCGCCACACGCTGACGCATACCGCCGGACAACTGGGTGGGGTAGTGGTCGCCGAACTTGCTCAGCCCCACTGTGTTCAGCAGCTCGTCGGCGCGGGCGCGCCTCTCTTTCTTGCCGACACCTCGGACTTCGAGAGCGAACGCGACGTTGTCGCGGACGGTCCGCCAGGGCAGTGTGGCCGATTCCTGGAAGATGACCGCAGTCTTGGATCGAGGGCCGGTCAGCGGTTGGCCGTCGACGTGGACGGTGCCGCCGTCGTGATCCTGTAGTCCGGCGAACACCTCAAGCAGGGTGGACTTGCCGCAGCCACTGGGCCCGACGACGGAGACGAATTCGCCCCTACCGATGGATAAGTCGATCTCGTGGAGGGCGGTCACATCACCGAAGTGCCGTGACACCGACGAGGCGACGGCGACGGCGATGGCGGAGTTGGTGTCGGGGCGGGGTCGAGTCGCTGCGTGAGTCACGTCGCTACCTTCTGGTGGTGGGAAATTGTTGTCAGGAGTCGCAGTCGCCGGGAACGTCGGTCTCTACTCCCGCGGCGAGGAAGTCCGGGTCGAACAGGGTGCAGAAATTGGGTACTCGATCGCTGCCGGACGCTTCGACGCCGTCCTGGGCGGATTCGACCGACGCGGTGTCGAAGCCGCCGCCCCAGGTGTCGACCGAGGATGCACGCTCGACCACCGCGGTCGCCGACTCCACATCGAAGCCGGTGTAGTCCGCGTAGATCTGCGCGGCCGCAACAGGATCGGCCTTGATGGACGCCACCGCCTCGGTGTAACCGGCATTGATGGCCCGTACGACACCGGGATTACTCGCGGCGTAATCCTTGGTCGTGGTGATCGTCGACTGCAGGAACCGCGACATGTAGTCGGGGCTGCTGACGATCAGCTTGAAATCCTCCGGCCGCTGTTCGGCGACGATGGAGGGAACGAGCGCGATATCGACGTTGCCGGCTTCGAGTAGTGCGAAGCCCTCGCCGATTCCGCCGGAGGCAACCCGCTCGATCCGGCTCGGGTCGACGCCTGCAACGGAGGGAAGCAGACGCGTCAGAGCATCGGACGCCGAGTTGGGCCGGGTGTAGGCCCACCGGCGGACGTCCTCGATGGAGTTGATGTTGGTGTTGGAGGCGAGTGCGTAGAAGTTCATCGGGTACGGCCCCTGCGTGCCGCCGCCGACGATGCGCAGTTCGGAGCCGGCTGCGTCCGCCTGCACGATCGACGGGTAGCTGACCTCACCGATGGGGATGTTGCCGTCGAGCAGCGTGCGCATGGTCGCGCTGCCGCCCTTGCCCGGAACGATGTTCTCGACGATCACGCCGTGCTTCTCGAACAGTCCTTGCTTCTGTGCGACAAGCCAAGGGATGCTGTAGATTTCGGCCGCTGCCGAGACGGTGACATCGATCGTGACCGGATTGGCGGGGTCCGCGTCGGGGCCGGGGTTCGATCCGCATGCCACCAGCGCGCCGGATAGCGCCACTGCTGTCATGATCGAGGTGATTCGGCGTAAATGCATCTGCGTCCTCGCTTGCTGATCGGCGTGACGGTGCCGAAGTCGGAGTGTCGGCTGTCGCAGGCCCACCCGTAGTGAGACGTACGTAACAGCTACTAACCACTTAAACATAAGACGTTTTAGGCGTCAAGGTGAGGTAAATACGGACAATGCCGTTGATTGACCGTTCGGCGCGGGTTAAAGATCAGATGTATGCAGTGGTGTCGCCCGATGCCAGTCGGTCACCGACTGATAGCGCTCGCCGACGCCGAACAACGCGCTCTCACGGTGCGCCGCAGCGGTGAGTTGCGCTCCCACCGGCATGCCCGAGGTCGGGTGAAACCCGACCGGCAGAGCCAGCGTCGGGCCGTCGTGCAACGACCACGGGTATGTGAATTGTCCCATCCGGCGTGAGAGCGCAACCACGTCGTCGCCCCCGTCCCTCGGGGGAACATCGACGGGCATGGCCGGGTTCAACACCACGTCGACGGTCTCGAACGTGGCGGTCATGGCCTGACGGAACCGATCGCGGCCGGCGAATGCACGGGCACGTTCGGACTCGGAGATGCTCAGGCCCAACCTTATTCGCTCGTAGGTCGCGGCTTGGAAACGAGAGGGCTCGGTGTCGAGCCGGTGCCGATGGCGGCGAGCGAGGTCGCTGTAGACGATCGTGTAGACGATGTCCTGAGCATCGGCGGCATGCCCCAACTCGATGGGGACGATCTCGTACCCCAGTTCGGTGAACGTGCGCACCGCAGCTGCGACGGTCTGCGCGACGCCTGGATCCACGTCTGCGGTGAGGAACACGGTGGGCACACCGATGCGCGTCACCTTCGAGGGCTCGGATGGGCTGGCGGACAGGACGTCGAACAGCGCCTTTACCTCTGCGACCGACCCTGCCATCGGGCCGACGGTGTCGAATTGCTCGCTCACCGGGAACACGCCGTCGTTGCTGATCGATCCCCAGCTCGGGCGTAGACCGGTGATTCCGCATGCCGCGGCGGGGAGGCGCACCGACCCGCCGGTGTCGGTGCCCAGGGACGCGTCGACCAGTCCGGCGGCGACGGCAATCCCCGAACCGCCGCTCGATCCGCCGGGCACCCGAGTGCGATTCCACGGGTTGTAAGACGGGCCTGCGGCCGAGTTCTGCGAGGTGACGCCGACGGCGAACTCGGCCATGTTCAGTTTCGCGACCACCGACCCGCCTGCGCGTCTCAGCCGGGTCACTACCTGCGCATCAGCGTCGGCAATGTTGTGCTCGAAGAACTCCGACGCGCAGGTGGTCTCGACGCCGGCCACGTCGATGTTGTCCTTGACGCCGATGCGCAGGCCGGACAGGGGCCCCGGGGTGTCGTTCCGGTCGTCGATCCACCGGAGGACACCGCCGAAGGTCCCGTCCTCGATCAGGCTGTGCTCCGGGCGCGCAGCTCGGCCGTCGCGTCCTCGTCTACCGTCCACGAATCGGTGTTCACGACCACACCGTAGTCGCGTCGAGCATCGTCCTCGGTGAGGTACTCGTCCCAGACGTCGCTGAGTACCTGGAAGGGATCACGCTCGAACGGGTTTCCGAAGCCACCGCCCGAGGGCAGCTTGATCTCCAGCGTCTCACCGGAACGAATCGTCTCTTGAGTGACCTTGGAGTACAACACTTCCTCGCGGTCGGTTCCGGCGTTCCTGGTGAACGAGCCGGACACACCGTTGTGTCCACCGAGGGCTCCGGCCGGTGGGTCCGATCGGTTGTCGGCCTCGGAACCGAGGAACGTATCGGTCTCCATCAACCACTTGCGCACACTGCCGATACCGCCGCGCCACTTGCCGGGTGCGGGAGCCTCGTCGCGCAGCTCGTAACGCAACGCGCGCATGGCGTGGTTGAGCTCGAGCTCCTCGATGGGGTTGTTACGCGTGTTGGCCATCAGGGCGTCGACGGCGTCCATGCCGTCCTTGCCGTTGCGGCCACCGTAGGAGCCCTCGTTGATTTCGATGTAGACCCAATAGGATTCGCCGTCCGGCGCGATGCCGGAATAGGCGATGGCGCACAGAGCGGCGGACGATCCCGC
Source organism: Rhodococcus sp. 1R11 (assembly GCF_004563845.1). Classification (NCBI taxonomy): domain Bacteria; kingdom Bacillati; phylum Actinomycetota; class Actinomycetes; order Mycobacteriales; family Nocardiaceae; genus Rhodococcus; species Rhodococcus sp. 1R11. Next base: position 147,474 of record NZ_SPNG01000009.1, read on the forward strand.
GATGGCGTGATCCGGAAGTACCGGGGCCAGAGCGAGATTGATCGAGTCGAACACCCGGTTCACCTGCGAGAATCGCGCGAAGCACGACGCGGGGAAGTCCGGGTTGAAGATCGTGCCCTCGGGGGCATAGGCCTTGACGGGCCTGAAGCACCCGTCGTTCTGGGGAACGAATTCCTCGGTCAGGTCCTCGTCGAGCAGAATCGTGCGAATGGCCGAGACGGCCACCGGTAGAACCGAACCCTCGAACGGGACGTTGAACGCGGTGGGCACCTGGCTGTTCGAGCCGGTGAGGTCGATGAGAATGTCCTCGCCTTCGACCTGCACCCGCACGGCCACCTTGAGCGGTTCGTCGCGGTTCTTACCGTCGTCGTCGAGGTAGCCGATGGGCGCGGTGTAGCTGCCGTCGGGAATCTCGCGAATCTTTTTACGCAGCATGGATTCGGAGTAGTCCATCCAGCGCTCGCCCGCGCTCATCACGGTGTCGAGGCCGTACTTCTCGAGGAGCTCGGTGAATCGTTTCTCCCCGATCCGCGAGCACGCGATCAACGCTTCGAGGTCGCCGCGGTTCTGCTCCGGTGTGCGGACGTTGTCGAGGATGTGCTGAATCAGATAGTCGTTGCGGACCCCGGCCTCGTAGATCTTCATCGAGTCCATCAACTTGCCCTCGGCCCACACGTCGACGACATCCATGCAGAGGCCGGGGAAGTTGCCGCCGACGTCGGACACGTGACCGGTACACCCGGCGAAGCCGATGTGCTCGCCCTGCCAGAAGATCGGAATGATCACGCCGTAATCGGGGGAGTGAGCCGCACCGTGGTACGGATGGTTGTGCAGCACCACATCTCCGGGCTTGTACGTTCCGGCGAGGCGACGGTTGACCCCTTTGATGTAGGCGGGAATCGAACCACAGTGCATCGGAGTCGAATCCGATTCGCACAGTTCACGACCGTTGATGTCGAAGATGCCCGCGCCGAGGTCCTCGGACTCGCGGATGAGCGAGGAGTACGCCATGCGGTAGAGCACCTGGGCCATCTCCTTGGCCATCGACTGCAGGGCTCCGCCGATGACGCGCAGCGTGATGGGATCGACCTCGACGTCGTTCCAGGTTCGAGTGGATTCGCCCGCCAGTGACACTCCGGTGGTGGGCATCAGCGCCTTGCTCATGCGGGGTTCCTCTCGATGATGATGTGGCCGACGGCGTCGACGGTGGCGTGCTGATTCATGCCGATGATCGTGGTGGAATCGAACTGCTCGACGATCGCAGGACCGTCGATCTCGTTGTTCGCCAACAACAACGACCGCTCGTAGACCGGGGTGTCCACCCACTGCGGCGCGGACGTATCGTCCTGCCAGAACAGCGCCTGGGTGGTCGTCTTGATCGCGGCCGAGGAGTCGGCGGTACCCACGGCGATGTCGGCGATCTGCACGTGCGGGACCGCACCCACACCGGTGACACGGACGTTGATCAGCTGCACGGGCTTGTCGTCGAACCGCTGTGAGTAGGTGCGGCCGTGCACTTCGTGGAACGCCTCCGCGACGGTCTTGACCCACACGTCGTCGATCTCGCCGTCCGGCGCAGCGACGCGCAATTCGTAGCCCTGGCCGACGTAACGGCAGTCGACGCTGCGTTCGAGCGAAATGTTCTCGGCCGCAACACCGTCCTTCTCGAGCTGCGCGACGGCGAGGGCAGACAGACGCTCGACCTGCTCCTGCAGCAGTTCGATGTTCGGGTCCGCAGACGACGTCCACACCGTCGTCGGCTCCTCGTAGCGGATGTCGGTGGTGAGCAGGCCGACGGCGGAAGTGATGCCGGGGTGACCGGGCACGATCACCCGGGGAATGCCGAGCTGGTCGGCGATCTGCCAGGCGAACAGCGGACCAGCGCCACCTTCGGCGATCAGTGAGAAGTCGCGCGGGTCATAGCCTTTGCGCACCGAGTGCAGGCTGATCGCCTCGGTCATGGAATGGGCGAGGATCTTGAAGATGCCCATCGCGGCGTCGTCGAGAGGGGTGTCGAGCTTGTCGGCGATGTGAGTCTGAATCGCTTCGCGCGCCAGCTCGGGCTTGACCTCCATGGTTCCGGACAGGAAGCTCTTCTCGCGTAGCCATCCCATCATCACCATGGCGTCGGTGGAGGTCGGTTCGGTGCCGCCGTGTCCGTAACAGGCCGGTCCGGGAACGGCACCCGCACTGCGTGGTCCGACGCGGAACATGCCGCCGTCGTCGACCACGGCGATGGATCCGCCGCCGGCACCGATGGTGTCGACCTCGGCCATCGGCACCATCGCGTGATAGTCACCGATTCGGGTGTCGAGCAGATGCTTCATGCGCAGCGCGCCGTCCGGGGCCACGCCGACATCCGCGGAGGTTCCGCCGACATCGAGTGTGATGACGCTGGGGTAACCGGACGCTTTGCCGATGGCGCAGCCACCGAGCAGGCCGGCGACCACACCGCTGGTCAGGAGTGAGACCGGGATTTCGCTGGCGCTGCGAGAAGTGACGAGTCCGCCGGCCGAGGTCATGAGGTGCACGTCTTCGCCGACCTGCGCGGCCTTGGCCTTGCCGGCGAGATTCTCGATGTACTTCGAGGTCTTCGGTCCGATGAAGGCGTTGAGTGCTGCGGTCGAGAAGCGTTCGTACTCTCGGTATTGCGGCGCGACCTCGCTGGAGAGGGAGATGAAGACGCCGGGGAACTCCTCCTCGATGATGGCTCTGACGCGTTGCTCATGAGTCGGATTGCGGTACGCGTGCAGGAATGCGACGGCGATGGCCTGCACGCCTCGCTCGCGCAGCAGGCGAACCTGTTCGCGCACAGCATCTTCGTCGAGCGGGGTCAGAATATTTCCTGCGGCATCGATGCGTTCCGGGACCACCCGCCGGTTGCGCCGTGGCACGAGCTGCCACTTCTGCCACGGAAGATCCTGGTAGTTCGAGTAATTGAGAGGACGCTTCTTGCGCGCGATGTGCAGCAAGTCGCGGAAACCCTCGGTGGTGATCATGCCGACGTCGCAACCGTTGTGCTCGAGCACGATGTTGGTGGCCACGGTGGTGCCGTGGAAGAACATGTCGATCTCGGACGGGTCGATCCCGGCGCGTTCGGCGAGGACCTTGATTCCGTCCATCGTGCCGATCGAGGGGTCGTGATTGGTGGACGGGGTCTTGTGCACGACGACCGTGCCGTCGTCGTCCCACAGGACGAGGTCGGTGAACGTGCCGCCGACGTCGACTCCAATGCGTTTCATGCTGCGTCCGTTCTGTCGGTGCCCGAGGGGAGCGGGAAGGCGTGCTCCGCGTGTCCTACGAAGTCGTGGGGTCACTGCTGAGGTGACTTCAGTCATAGTGCGGGTGATCGCAAGGAAAAGCAATACCTCTGATGTATTGCGTCGGCTTTGTCCAAATATCGGTCCTCGCCGGAGTCGATTTGCGTGTTTTCTCGCTAAAAGGCGGATGTATCGAAGGGTGCGATCTCTGCATCGCGGAGCGTCGGCCACGATAAGCTCGAGCCGACCGGTCAGTAAAAACAGTCGAGCGACATCAGGGGGAAGACGTGGCCCAATCGGCTCCGCTCAAGGCGACCGCCAAGAGCGTCCCCGCGTATGCGGTTCTCGCCGGCCATCTTCGGAGCCGCATTCTGTCCGGTGAGCTGCAACCGGGGGAGCGGCTGCCTGGCGAGGCCGAGCTCACCGCCGAGTTCGGCGTCGGCCGTAGCACCATTCGTGAAGCTCTCCGGTCCCTGGCCAGTCAGAACCTGATCGAGACGACCAGGGGAGTGACCGGAGGAAGCTTCGTCGCCGTCCCCAGCGTCGGACACATCAGTGAGCATCTGGAAACCGGTGTGGCCCTGATGGCCGCCGCCGAGACCGTCACCGTCGACCAGCTGATGGAAGTGCGCAACCTGATGGAGGTACCGGCCGCAGGCATCGCTGCGTTCCGCCGCACCGACGAGCATCTCGAGCAGCTCAACGCGACGATCTTCGACCCCAACGACGTGCAGGGGCCCGAGACCTTCGCCAAGAACCAGGAATTTCACCTCGTCTTGCTGCGCGCAGCCCACAACCCCCTGCTCGAGCTCATCACGGCTCCCGTCTTCCGTGTCCTGTCCGGCCGATTCGGCCGCGATCATGCACCCGATGGGTTCTGGCAATGCGTCGACAGCGACCACCGGGGACTGCTCGAAGTGGTGGAGTCCGGTGACTCGATGGCTGCGATGGATCTGATGCGTAAGCATCTCGACCACCTCGGCGACTCGTACCGCCAGATGGATCGACTCCGCAACCCATAAACATCTGCTCTTTATCGAGTCGATTCAAGTGAAGTCTGCTGATTACCGGTTTTCTCGAACCCTTGACGGCGTAAACGTCTGATGTTTATGGTCTAGGTAAGGCACTCGCCAAACCGACACGAGGAGACACGGTGGCAATCCATCCGGCCGTTCTGGGGCGCTTCTTCGACGACTACACCGTGGGGGACGTCTACCAACATCCCTTCGGGCGGACGATCACGGAGACCGACAACACGTGGATCACGCTGCTGTCGCTCAACACCAACCAGAACCATTTCAACGCACACCTGGCATCGCAGAACCCCATCACCGATGGGAAGGTCATCGTCAACTCCGGCTTCACAGTCTCTGTGGTACTGGGACTTTCGGTGATCGACATGAGCCAGAACGCGATCTCGAACCTCGCCTTCACCGACATCAAGATGTCGCACCCGGTGTACGCAGGCGACACGCTCTACGCCGAAAGCATCTGCACCGGACTGCGTAAGTCCGAATCACGCCCCTACGCCGGCATAGTCTCGATGATCACTCGCGGCCTCAATCAAGATGGCGTCGAGGTTATTTCGTGGAAGCGCTCGGTCATGGTCGCCACCCGGGACAGCGGCATCGGGCAGAACTACTTCCCCGAAGCGCAGAACGGCCCGCTCGAACTTCCCCAGACTAAGGATTCCGACGCATGAGGCCACTCGAAGACGTCCGCATCATCTCGCTCGAGCAGTACGGCGCAGGCCCGTTCGGCAGCCTGCACCTCGCCGATCTGGGCGCGGATGTCATCAAGATCGAGGACCCCAGCGTCGGCGGCGACGTCGGACGCTACGTGCCGCCCTACAACGAGGGCGAGGACTCGCTGTTCTTCGAGAGCTTCAACCGCAACAAACGGTCTCTCTCCCTGGACCTTTCGACCCCGAGTGGCCGAGCGGTGTTCGAGGACCTCGTCCGTACCAGCGACGCGGTCTACTCCAACCTCCGTGGTGACGTGCCGGAGAAGATCGGCATCACCTACGACCAGCTCAAGCATCTCAATCCCGCGATCGTGTGCTGCAGTCTCACCGGTTTCGGCATGACCGGTCCGCGGTCGAAAGAGCCTGGCTACGACTACATCCTGCAGGGTCTCGCCGGCTGGATGAGCGTTACCGGCGACCCGGACGGCCCGCCCACCAAATCCGGTCTGTCGCTGGTCGATTACTCCGGTGGCTTCGTCGCCGCCATTTCGCTGCTGTCAGGACTGCACGCAGCCCGGCGCGACGGCATCGGCGGTGACTGCGACGTCTCGCTGTACGACACAGCGATGTCTCTGCTCACGTATCCCGCGACGTGGCATCTCAACGCCGGCTTCGAGCCGATCCGTACGAAGAACTCGGCGCACCCGTCCCTGGTGCCGTTCCAGGCCTTCGAGGCGACGGACGGTTGGCTCATCGTCGGCTGCGCGAAGGAGAAGTTCTGGGACCGGCTCGTCGTCGCCATCGATCGCCCGGACCTCGGTGCCGATCCGCGGTTCAGCAACTTCTCGCTGCGTGGCAAGCATCAGGACGTGCTGCTGCCGATCCTGGAAGAGGTGTTCGCCACGAATACCGTCGATCACTGGCTCTCGAAGCTCGGCCCTGCCGGGGTGCCTTCAGGTCCGATCAACGACGTCGAGCACGCACTCACCGAACCTCACACGCTCGCACGCAATCTCGTGGTGGAGACCGAGCACCCGGTGTACAACACGGTCCGTCAGGTTGCCTCACCGGTGAACTTCGGTTCCGAGGCCAAGCAGTACCGCCGAGCGCCGCAGCGCAACGAGCACTTCGACGACATCGTGCGCGACCAACTGGGCTACGACGACGAACGCGTCGCGAAACTGAAGGCGGAGGGTGCCTTCGGTACGGCGAAGGACGAGGTTCGGGCGTGAGTTCGACGATCTTGGCAGAGTGGGCATCGAGTGTGACCGTTGCCGACCTGCCCGAGAACGTCCGGCACTCGGCGGCGCGACACCTTCTCGATGGCGTCGGTAATACCGTTGCGGCCCAACGTCTCGGCTACGGCCGACCGGGCTGGACAGTGGCCAACGCCCTCGGAGGCCCACCAGAGGCGCGGCCTCTCACCGGCACCCGAGGCCTGTCCGCACCGGCAGCCGCCTTCGCGACCGGGGTGATGCTGCATTCCCTGGACTTCGACGACACGCATGCGGGCGCACTGGTCCACGCGACGGCCGTATCTCTTCCTGCGGCATTCGCCGTCGGGCAGCAGGTATCGGCCTCTGGTGCAGACGTGCTGACCGCCGCCGCCCTCGGTCTCGAAACTGCCTGCCGCCTCGGTGAAGTCAGTCCGCACGGATTCCACGCTCGGGGCGTGCATGCGACGGCAGCCGTGGGACCGTTGACAGCCGCGCTCGTCGCCGGCCACCTCTCGAAGTTCGACACCGAAACACTGGTCAACGCCCTGGGCATCGCCGGGTCGTCCAGCTCGGGGCTGCTCGAGTTTCTCGATACCGACGCCGACACCAAGGCGCTGCATCCCGGATCGGCGAGCATGAACGGTGTGCTTGCCGCCCGGCTCGCTGCCGCCGGTGCCACGGGACCATCGTCGGTTCTGGAAGGTCGACGCGGCATCTACGCTGCGCTGACCGATCGGCCGACGAACTTCGCGGCGTTGACGGAGGGGCTCGGGACGAGGTGGGAAGCCACCCGCATCGGCATCAAGCCGTATCCGAGTTGCCAGCTGATGCACGTGACGCTCGACGCGGTATCGGAAGCACTCGCAGACAATACGGTTCACGTAGGCGAGATCGCCGACATCGAGGTCTTCGTGCACCCCGATTCGAGTCCTTTCGTGTGCGGCCCGAACACCGGGGTCGCGTCCCCGCGCAGCACCTACGACGGCAAGTTCGATCTGCCCTGGAGTGTGGCCGCGCTTCTGCACGACGGAGCGATCACCGTCTCCACCTACACCGACGAATCCATCGCGCGCGAGGACGTTCTCGTCACTGCCCGCAAGGTGCGGGTGACGAACCTCCCGTCCGAGGTTCCCGCGGCCGCCGCGTCGGGCAGGGCCGTTCTCACCCTCACCGACGGGCGAGTGCTCGACGCCTCCGTCGGCGGCAGTCAGGGATCCGCCGGTTTCCCTCTGAGCGACGACCGTCTGCTGGAGAAGTTTCTCGCCAACTGTGGCAACGACTCTCGTGCCACCGAGCTCTCCGACCGCATTGTCGGATTGATCGACGAAACCGACTTGACCGCCATCCTCGACCTCGCCGCAGCCATCGCGCCGGCACCGTGACACTTCGATCGACGACACCCCAATCGACAGGACATCATCATGGACTTCACGTACGACGAGCAGCAGACGGCCTTCCGCAAAGCATTGCGCACCTTCGTCGACAAGGAAATCATCCCGGTCGCCAACGAGTGGGAGAAGACGGGCCGATACCCCACCGAGATCGTCGAGCACATGAAGGCCATGGGCCTGTTCGGCATCACAACACCGGAGGAGTACGGCGGCCTCGACCTCGACAAGGTCTCGTTCACTTTGGTGTACGAGGAACTCGCCCGCGGATGGATGGGTGTCGCCGGAATTCTCGGTAGCCACAACCTCTCGTGCTGGATGATCGGCAAGCACGGTACCGACGAGCAGAAGAAGACACTGCTGCCCAAGCTTGCGACCGGTGAATGGCGCACGGGAGTCGGCCTGACCGAGCCCGGTGCCGGAACCGACCTGCAGGGCATCAAGACCACCGCCAAGCGCGACGGCGACCACTACGTCGTCAACGGTGCGAAGACGTGGATCACCAATGCCCGACACGCGAATGTGCTTCCGGTACTGGTCAAAACCGACACCACCACGACTCCCGCGCACAAGGGCATGTCGCTGCTACTGATCGACACCACGACCGACGGGTTCGAGGTCCAGCGCGACATGGGCAAGCTCGGCTACAAGGGAACCGAATCGTGTGAGATCACGTTCACCGACGTACGCGTTCCCGTCGACGCAGTGCTCGGTGGCGTCGAGGGTCGCGGTCTGCAGCAGGCACTGTCGGGTCTCGAGATCGGCCGTCTCAACATCGCCGGCCGCAGCGTCGGCATCGCGCAGGCTGCCTACGACGCTGCGCTCGAATACGCCAAGCAGCGCACCGCATTCGGTCAGCCCATTGCCGAGTTCCAGGCCATCCAGCTCAAGATTGCCGACATCGCGACCCAGCTGCAGGCCGCACGCTTGATGACGTACTGGGCTGCATCGCAGGCAGATTCGGGTAAGCGAGTGGATATGGAAGCCGGTATGGCGAAGTACTTCGCCTCCGAGGCCGCCATTACCGCCAGCCTCGAAGCGATGCGCATCCACGGTGGCTACGGATACTCCACCGAGTTCGTCGTCGAGCGTCTCTACCGCGATGCGCCTCTCATGGCCATCGGTGAGGGCACCAACGACATCATGCGCACCGTCATCGCGAAGTCCCTCGTCGCGGGCACGGGCGTCATCGGATGAGGACCGCTCTGACGTACCTCTACGTCCCGGGGGATGTGCCGGAGCGGTTCGACAAGGCGCTGAATTCGGGTACCGACGCGGTGGTGTTGGATCTCGAGGACGCCGTCACTGCGGCGAACAAGGACCATGCGCGTGCGACGGTGGCCGCGTGGGTTGCCTCCTGCGAGCCGGGTGACGTGCAGATCTGGGTGCGTGTCAATCCTGGGGCGTTGCAGGAGAGCGATATTCGCGCGGTGTTGCACCCCAATCTGACCGGTATCTGGTTGCCGAAGGTGTCGTCTGCTCGGGAGATAGAGCAGGCCGACGCACTTCTCGGTGCGAGCGGCGTCGTGGTCTCGCCACTGATCGAGACGGCCGCCGGAGTGTTTGCCGCTCTCGAGATTGCCCGTGCCCCTCGGGTCAAGTTTTTACAGATCGGTGAGGTGGACCTGGCCGCCGATCTCGGCGTCGACGGCTCGGCGGAGCCATTGTCGTTCGTGCGTGCTCAGGTGGTGGCGGCCAGCGTCGCGGCGGGGATCGATCCACCGCCTGCTGCGGTGTCGCGGAATTTCCGCGATGCCGAAGCGTTCGAGGCCGATACCCGCACTTTGGCCGGTCTCGGTTTTGTCGGGCGTGCGTGTATTCATCCGGCTCAACTCGGGCCTGTGCGAACGGTGTTCGTGCCGTCGGAGTCGGAAGTTCTCGAGGCAGAGCAACTGTTGGCCGACTTGGAACGTGCCACCTCAGGAGTGGCCGTCGACAGCAAGGGATTTCTGATCGACGAGGCTGTGGCCCGAACTGCTCGTCGAGTGGTGGAGCGCGGTGCCGCGCGGGAGACGATCAACAACTGACGTCAGCCGAAGGCGATGCGAAGCCCGACACTCGCTGTGGCCCCGCCGGCGCTGAGGATGAAGTTGTGCCGTCCTTCGTCCCGGAAGACCATCTGCATCGGCAGGAACCAGAATCGATTCTCGCCGGTGAAGCCGGCGCCGGGGATTTGCAAGCCTCGTTGATTGACGATGTGTTCGCCGTTCGCATCGAGCACCTCGAGTGTCGCGGGGAAGTCCTTGCCGATGTCGTCGGGTCCCGTCTGCAACAGCGCGATTAGACGGCATTCGAGCATGCGGGTGTCGCGAGGAACCGTGCAGGTATCCCAGACACCGCCGAGAATGTCGAGCATGTCTTCGCTGACTCGCGCGTACTCGGCGAAGAACAGCCCGGTGATGATCATCGGCTTCGGCCACCTCTTTCGACCAACACTGGCGTCGGGGTTGACAGTCGTGTCGACAACCCTAAGCGGCCAGGGAGCCATCTGCTGACGCAGCGCCGCGTCGATGCAGAACCATCGTCAGTGCGATGGCGACGATGATGCCGATCAAGGGCGGAATTCCGAATTCGAGTTCCCCGGACAACCATGCGAGGAATGCGGCAAAGGCGTAGACCGCGAGATGTCGCCAATGCACGAGCGGGGGAGTGTGTCCTTCGGGGATACCCTGACGCCAGCGGCACAGGAAGTCCCCGATGAGAACACCGCCCAACGGGGGAATGAAAGTGCCGAGCAGGCTCAGGTAGTCGACGAGATGGTTGTGCACGCCGACGAGCGCGAGCAGGGTTCCGATTGCGCAGCCGCCGATGATGAACGGTGCCTTGCGGGGATGTCGAAACATTTCTGCGCCGGCAACTCCGAAGGCATATGCGGTGTCGGCGTTGCTCTTCCACAGGTTGCCGAACAGCAGGATCAAGCCCCAGCCGACGAGTCCCAGGTTGTAGAGAACCAGAACGAAGTCGCCCTCACCGAAGGTGATCGCTCCGATCGCACCGAAGAGAATCATCATTCCGTTGCCGACGAGAAACCCGATGATGCACGCCCACGCCGCTTGCGACCCGGATCGCGCGAACCGAGTCCAGTTGGGCGCCTGTGTCCCCGCCGAGACGAAGGTGCCGACGACCGTCGTGATGGCGAGAGTGACCGTCATGGTCGTTGTGGGTGCGATCGACGTCAGACCGGAGAACCCACCGACCTCGTCGAGAGATCGAGAGACCACCCAACACGCCAGGGCGATGATCAACGGCGTCGACACGACCGAGACCCAATACATCCCGCGGTATCCGTAGCACGCAGTGATGCACATCAGGATGCTCGCGCCGATCATCACGGCGGCACGTGCGGCATAGGACTCCCAGCCCAACGCCTGCGAGGTGAGCTCACCGATGGTGCCGATGATAACGCCGTACCAACCCACCTGGGTGCCACCGAGGAGCAACGACGCGAGCTTCGACCCGCGAGTGCCGAAGCTGTACCGCGCCATGAGCACGGTCGTCAAACCCGTTCGCGCTCCGGTAAATCCCATCATGGCCACGTAGGCACCCAGGATCGCCGAGCCGGCGGCGATCACCAGGATCAACGTCCAGAAACTGAACGCCGTGCCGAGTGCGGCACCGGCCAGCATCGTCGGCGTGAAGATCGTGAACCCCAGCAGCACGATGGCCAACGAGAAGAACGGCTTACGGGCACTGCGGGGAACCGGCGTGACGGGATAGTCCAGGTCGACCGGTTCGTCGGCCTTCTGTGCGGTGGACTCGTGATCGGCTCGGTTGCTCATGCCTCCTCACCGATGTCTTCGAGCCACAGGCCTGGTCGCTCCTCCAACATGCGTTCCATGAGCTGCAGACAGGCGGGGTCGTCCACGACGTCGAGCTGTACCCCATGCTCGCGCAACAGACTCTCCGACATCTCGAACGAGCGGTTCTCACCGATGACGATTCGCGGAATCTCGTACAGCAGAGCGGTTCCCGCACACATGAAGCACGGGGACAGGGTGGTGTAGAGGACGGACTTGCGGTACACCGACGCCGGCAGCCGGCCCGCGCGCTCGATGCAGTCGGTCTCTCCATGACGGATTGCACTGTCCATCTGGACCCGGCGATTCCGTCCCACCGCCAGTACTTCACCGTCGTGGACGAGTGCCGCGCCGATCGGAACGCCGCCTTCCTCCCAGCCGATCTGGGCTTGCTCGATGGCGAGGCCGAGAAAGTACTCATCGGTGCGTGCGGTATCGGTCACGGTTCCTCCTAGGCGTCTACGAACTGTGAACATTGTGCGCGTCGACAGTCGATCACGCGTCGCGAGATCGCCGAGGGGCGATGCGTCCTAGCGAATCAGAGCGCGCATCGGCGTCGGCGACCTACCCAGCAAAGCAGCGGTGACAACCCCGCTGGCAAGAAAATCGCGGTCGTTGTAGTACTCGAACATGGCCGAGAGACGCTGTTGCGCATCGGTACCCAATCCGGTGCTGTGAAGGTTCATCCACTCGTCGACACCGATGGACTCCACCGACACCGCCCGACCCGTCATCGTCTCGACCAAACGAACCGTGTCTCGGACGCTCAGTATCTCCGGTCCGCCGAGTTCGTACGTCGATCCGTGGTGAATGTCCGCACCTTCGACCAGAATCCGGGCTGCCACCTCGGCCACATCGTCGAGGCTGACGAACGAGAACTTACTGTCCAGGCTGTAGGGCACAGCAAGATCGCTACTGTTCCCGTCCAGAACCGCCTCGAAGTTCTGCGCATAGGCGCAGGGCTGCAGGATGGTCCAGTGCATTCCGTGCGCACTGCAGAAGGCACGAAGATCGTCCTCGCAGCGGGCCTTGTCCATGTGATGCGGCATCCTCGGGCTGTAGGGCCAGGCCACCGAGTGGTAGACGACGTGGTCCACTCCGGCGGACGCCGCCGCGTCCAGCGCCCGCAACACTAGAGCCGGCTCGTCCGGATGCACATTGGGTGCAATGAAATACACCCCACGGCACCCGGTGAAGGCCTCGGCAAGGCCTTCACCGGTCTCCAGGTCCACCGGATAGTCCGGCGCAGAACGGCTCAGCCGCCGCACCAGCGCAATGCCGTCGAGTGCATCTGCGACGGCTCGTCCGGTCTTACCCGTGGCACCGACGATCGCGATGTCGGTGCCACGGGACACATCGAGCTCCATCAGTGAATCTCAGCGATCGATGAAGTCGTACTCGGCGAACTTCGCGCCACCGGAGAGGCGTTCGTAGCCCGGCCCACGATCGAAGAACGGCTCATCGAGGCCGCGTGCATTGCGCATCTCCGCGCGGAGTTTCTCCGATGCCTCGACATCCGCGGTCGCTGTGCCCTCGGCAATCACGACGCCGTAGTCCGTGGCCGCGAACTCGCGAGAGACTTTGCCCCACAGCACGTCCTGCTCGACGGATTCGATGGGACGCTCCAACGGATCGCCCCAGCCGCCGCCACCCGTCGTGCGGATACGGATGGTGTCGCCCGCCAGGATCGGCTCGGCATCGGTCAACGCGTCGAACTCACGCTCGTTGGACTGACCCGGATTCAGCGTTACCGAGAACGATCCGCCGGCCTTGCCGCCCTTGACGCCCCAGCACGCAAGAATCGAACGGTCGGCGATGGACATGAAGTGCGCATCCTTGAGCATCCGGATGTGCTTCTCGTAACCGAGGCCGCCGCGGTAGCGTCCGGCACCGCCGGAATCCTTGGCCAATCCCAGCTTTTCGACGATGAACGGGAAACGGCTCTCGGTGAACTCGGTGGGCAGGTTCCGAGAATCGGGCACGACGTGGATGGTGTCCTCACCGTCCGCGTAATGCCGTCCACCGGAGCCGCCACCGAGCACCTCACGCATGAGGTACGAGTTGCCGTCGAAGTCGTCGCCGTACACGCCCGTGTAGCGGATGGTTTCCTGATCGGCAGGCATGTTGCCGTCCACAGCTTTTGCCACGACGCCGGCGAGCACACCGAGCAGACGCAGGATGACGAACGTCCGAGCATTGGTCGGGGCCGGGAAGATCGGGGTGATAAGCGTGCCCTTTTCGGGGAACTTCATCTCGATCAGCGGGATGACGCCCTCGTTGACGTCGAGCTCGGCCATACGCTCGGGGGAGTCCGCGAGGTTGCGGAGCACCGGCGCAAGCCATTTGGCGAGGAAGTTGCCGTCGGCGTAATCACCGCAGTGGTTGATCGGGCCCTTGGCCTGCGGTCCGGTGCCGGTGAAGTCGAGAATGAGTCGCTCGCCGCGCTCGTCCTCGGGACCGGTCTTGGTGAGTGTGATGCGCTGAACGTGCAACATGGGCTCGTCGACGCCGTCGTGCTCGGCGTAGTCCTCCCAGGTGTATTCACCCTTGGGGATCTTGCTCAGGATCTCGCGACGGTAGATCTCGGTGGTGGCATCCATCATCGAGTCGAAGCACGCCTCGACGGTGTCGATGCCGTAGCGCTCGTACAGCTCCGTCATCCGCCGGGCACCCATGAGGCACGCCGAGCATTCGGCGTCGAGATCGGCGGCCAACGCGTCGGGCATCCGGGAATTGCGCGTCATGATCGTCAACGCAGCCTGGTTGGGTACGCCCTGATCCCACAGCTTGATCGGCGGAACCATCAGGCCCTCTTCGTACACGGTGGTCGCACCGGACGGCATGGAGCCGGGGCAGCAGCCGCCGATGTCGTCGTGATGGCCGAAGGCCTGCACGAAGGCAACGACCGACGGCTCTGTGTCGCCGGGCTTGGTAGCGAACACCGGCACCGTGACGCAGAGATCGGGCAGGTGGCCGATGCCACCCTCGGAGAGGTAGACGTCGTTGTGGAAGTAGACGTCACCCGGCTTCATGGTCTCGAGCGGGAAGTCGCGAGCCACCGGATGCACCAGCGCGGAGTAGGAACGCCCCGTCAGCTTGCGCAGATTGCGGTCGTGGATTCCGGCGCGGAAATCGTGGGCGTCACGAATCATCGGGGACCGCGACGTCCGCGAAATGGCCGTCTCCACTTCCATTTCGACGCTTGCGAGGTAGCCGGCCACGATCTCGACGAGAACGGGATCAGGCGCAGGCGCGTCGACCGGAGAGAGCCGGTAGGGCTTGTTGTTCACCATGTCGATGACGGTCATCAGTTCGCTCCGTTCGAGTCGAGAGTGCGGGTGATGCGGACGTTGCCGAACGTGTCGATGCGGGCGGAGAAGCCCGGATCGATCGGCACGGTGGAGCTGAATTCTTCGATGACGGCCGGTCCGGTGATCGTGTCACCGGCACCGAGATCCGCACGGCTGTAGATCGCGGTCTCGTGCCAGCCGTCGAAGTACGCCTGACGCGTTCCGGTGCGGGCACTTTCGGCTCCGATGCCGGCCGCGATCTCCGACAGCACGGGGCGCTTGATGGGGCCGATACCGCTGACCCGCAGGTTGACCCACTCGACGAACTGACTCTGATCGCCGCGGAAGTCGTACCCGTACAGCTCACGGTGCGCTTCGTGGAAGGCCTCGGCGGCCTGATCGATGCTCACCTGGGTGATCTCGCCGTCGGCAATCGGTACGCGCACCTCGAAGGCCTGACCGAAGTAGCGCAGGTCGGCCGAGCGTGCGTAGCGACGATCCTCGGGAGCGAAGCCTTCACCGGCGAGTGCCTCGTCGGCACGGGCAGCGAGCACTGCCAGCTCCGACTCCAGGTCCTCCGCGCGCAGTCGGTCGTGCCGACTGACGTGCGTCTGCACGTAGTCGTTGCGCACATCGACGGTGAGCAGACCGAACGCCGAGACGTTGCCCGGATTGAGCGGTACCAGAACGTCTTTCAGACCCAGGATGTCCACCAGGCGGCAGGCGAGCAACGAGCCCGAGCCGCCGAACGTGACAAGGGTGAAGTCGCGAACGTCGAGTCCGCGCTTGACCGAGATCTGCCGTAGCGCATTCGCCTGGTTCCAAGCGGACACTTCGAGGATGCCGGTGCCGCAGGCTTCGACTTCGAGCGAGAGCTGGTGCGCGAGGTCTTCGATGCCCTTGCGTGCCAGGTCAGTATCGAGGGGGATCTCGCCGCCGAGCAGGTGGGGAGGAATGCGGCCGAGCAGGACGTGGGCATCGGTGATGGTGGGCGCGGAGCCGCCGTTTCCGTAACACATGGGCCCGGGATCGGCACCGGCCGAATGTGGCCCGACGCGCAGCGTTCCCTCGGGTGTCATCCAGGCGATCGAGCCGCCGCCCGCGCCGACGGTGACGACGTCGATCATCGGGATCTTCGACGGGTAGTTGCCGACGCGTCCCTCGGTGGTGAGCGCGGGCTCGCCGCGGACCACGACGGTCACGTCGGTGGAAGTGCCGCCGCCGTCGCAGGTCAACACCTGTTCGACGCCTGCAGCGCTGGCCACCAGGGCCGCACCCAGCGCGCCGGCGGCCGGCCCGGAGAGCACGGTGGTGATGGGCTGGTGCACAACCTCTTTGGCGGACAGGACGCCGCCGTTGGACTTCATGACGTAGAACGGCACGTCGCGTGCATCACCGGATTCGGTGGCGAACTCCCGCAACCGGTTCGCGATGTTGTTGACGTAGCTGCGAATGTTCGGCTTCACGGCCGCGTCGACCAATGTGGTGATGGCGCGCTCGAATTCGCGGTACTCACGCAGTACCTCGGTGGAGATGGAGACCGTCGCCTCGGGGTATTCCTCGAGAAGGATGTCGCGGACGCGCTGCTCGTGATCGGGGTTGGCGTAGGAGTGCACCAGGCAGACGCCGAGGGTCTTCACGCCCTCGGCCTTGAAGAATGCTGCTGCCGCGCGTACATCGTCGTCGTTGAGGGGGCGGATCTCGCTGCCATCGAACGAGAGCCGGCCGCGGATGGTACGAACGCGGTGCGCGGGCACGATGCGATCGGGCTTGACCCAGAAGTAGGAGTTGCCGTAGCCGTCGGGTACCGACTGCCGCGCGATCTCGAGTACGTGCTCGTAGCCCTCGGTGGTGATGAACCCCAGGTTCTCCACCTTGCCTTCGAGCAGCTTGTTGGTGGCGACGGTGGTGCCGTGGCTGACGGCGCTGAGCGAATCGCCGGATACGCCGAGCTGGCGAAGTACCTTGTCGATGCCGGTCAGGAATCCCTCGGCCGGATCGCTCGGCGTCGACGGAGTCTTGGTGGTCACCATGGCTCCCGACTCCTCGTCCACTGCCACGACGTCGGTGAATGTGCCACCGGTGTCGATACCGACCCGAATCTTTCGTGGTTCCACGCTTCCTCCTCGATATGGTTCGTAGGCCACGCGTCCGTTGATCGGATCGGCGGGTACCTGACGTGTACTCACATTCGACCCGTTCTGCGTCTCAGTATCTTTGGCACAAGGTGCCAAACTCCGGCCGAGCATTTGAGCTTCGCGCGCCCTGCACCGGCGTCGAATTGGCAGTACTTGCGACGACAAAGGCCGCTCACCCCGATGGTGGGGATGAGCGGCCGTTGTCGTGAGCCGTGACGGCGCGGAGCTACCGGTGACAGGACGAGCGAGTGAGCAGTCCGCCCAACACGACTCCGGCCAGTGCGAAGCCTGCGCCGGCTGCGGCGGCCAGCAGGGTGCTGCGGACGGACTGCGCGGCGACGGGTGCACCGGCACTCACAGCGCGCCCGGCCGCGACAGGCAGGGCAGTGGGGGTGGTGCCGGAATCGCTGGCTGTTACCTCCGCGGGCGCAGCAGCGGCCTCCGGCACCCCGTTGGCTATTACGCCGTCGAGGCCGTTGAAGAACACTCCGGCCATCTTCTTTGCGACGCCGGTGATCATGCGCTGACCGACCCCGCCGACCATGCCGCCGACCACGGCGTCAGCGTCGTAGCTGAGCATGGTGCCGCCGCCCTCGGTGGGCTCGAGCTTGATGGTGACGTCGGCGCGCACCGTGCCCGGTGCGCCGGCACCGGAGGCGGTCATGACGAACGACTCGGGCCGATTCTGTTGCGAGAGCACCACTTCACCGTCGTAGGTGCCCTTGATGGCTGCGACGCCTGCGGTGATCGAGAGCTTGTAGTGATCGTCGCTCAACTGCTCGAGCGACTGCACTCCGGGGATGGTCGCGGCCAGTACCCGGCCGTCCTGCATGCTGTCGTACACCTCGGCGGGAGGTGCGGCCAGCGTGGCGGTTCCTGCGATTCTCATGAAATCTCCTCGGTTGTCTGAGCGACCGCGTGGGTCAGCCGCAGCTCGTACAGGTCGGACGGTGAAATGGGCATGGAGGTGATCGAAAAGCCCTCGGCGTCTTCGACAGCGGCCGCGATGACGGCGCTGGTGGGGATGACGCCGGCTTCGCCGGCACCCTTCATGCCCAACGGATTGAGCCCGGACGGGGTGACGGTGTGGTCCATCTCGATGGTCTCGGGAACTTCGGTGACGAACGGCATCAGGAAGTCCATGAACGAGGCGTTCAGTAATTGCCCGTGCTCGTCGTAGGCAATCTTCTCGTACAACGCGCCGCCAATTCCTTGGGCGACGCCGCCGTGAATCTGGCCCTCGACGATCCGGGGGTTGATGACGTTGCCGCAGTCGTGCACCACCGCGTAGCGCTCGACGTGGATCTCGGCCGTCACCGGATCGGTCTCGACGATCGCCGCGTGGATGCCCGACGCGAACGTCGAGCGCGGGGGAGAGTAGTAACCGGTGGCTTCGAGGCCCGGCTGTTCGCCCTCCGGCACCGGCGGGATCGTCATGTCGGTGTCCATCTTCGCGAACCCGGTGGCCTGCCTCGACTCCTTGTCGAAGGCATAACGCAGCGGATTGGACAGTACGGCAACAACACCGAGGGAGATGGACGTGCCCTCTGCTCCGGGTTCGGTGCCGATCTTGCAGACGTAGCCCCCGCGCAATTCGAGCTCGACGGGGTCGAGATCGAGGGCACGCCCGGCGATGACCTTCGCTTTCTCGGCGACCATCTGCGCGGCCACGTGGAACGCCGAACCGGACATCACCGCACCACGGGAGGCGAATGTGCCGACGGCATAACCGAATCGACGAGTATCGCCGGTGGTGATCTCGACGTCGGCGATGGAGACACCCAGGTCATCGGCGACGATCTGCGCGAACGTCGTCTGATGGCCCTGGCCCTGCGTCGTCAACCCCGTTGCGCCCTTGATCTTTCCCGAGTTCTCGATGAGCACGTGCGCGCCCTCGTACGGTCCGGGGCCGGTGCCCTCGACGTAGGCACCGACACCGATACCGACGGTGCGGCCCTGCGCTGCAGCCTGCTTCTTGTATTCGGGGAAGCCGTCCCAGTCGATCAGCGCCTTGAGCTTGTCGATGCCGGCCTGGTAATCGCCGGTGTCGTAGATCAACGGTCGACCGTCCTGGAACATCAATCCGAAGTCGTAGGGCATCTCCTCGGGCCTGATGAGGTTTTTCTCGCGGACCTCGAGCCGGTCCTTGCCGAGGTACGCGGCGATGGCGTCCATCGAGCGTTCCATCGCGAACACACCCTGCGGGCGGCCTGCTCCTCGATACGGAATGACGATGACGGTGTTGGTGTACAGCGAATAACCGTTGCAGCGGAACGAGACCGGCTTGTAGGGCCCCAGTACCTGCGTCGCGGTGTTGATCAGCACGATGATGCCGTAGGGCAAGTACGCACCGTTGTCGTGCCAGACGGTGAAGTCGAACGCCAGCAGCCGTCCCTCGTCGTCGAAACCGAGGGTGACCTCTTGGACCTGTGCACGTTCGTGCGCACTCGAGATGAAGTGCTCGCGGCGGTCCTCGACCCACTTGACCTCGTTGGAAATACCGGCGCGGCCGAGCTGCCTGGCTGCCCACGTCACCATCACCTCCTCCGGCCACGGGTGCATGATCTTCACGCCGAAGCCGCCACCCACATCCGGGGCGATGCAGTGGATCTTGTTCATCGCCATGCCGAGTCGCGCCGCGACGGCCGCGCGCACCGACGTGGAGGTCTGCGTGGACGACCAGAAGGTCAGCGTCTCTTCGTCACTGTCCCAGCGCGCGTAGACGCCTTTGCCCTCCATCGGCATCGCCGCCGAACGCTCGATATTCAGGTCGAGGGTGATGCGGTGTGGTGCAGCGGCCAGTTCGGCGTCGATGTCTCCGAAACCGTGCTGCAGGTGCGCGGCCACGTTGTCCGGCACGTCGTCGTGTACTCGTCGAGCCGCGACGCGTGCAGTGTCGATACTCACCACGGGTTCGAGGATGTCGTAGCGGACGTCGATGACCGCACAGGCATCCTCGGCCACGTAGCGATTCGTTGCGATGACCATGACGATGGCCTCACCGACGTGATTGACCTCGTCTTTGGCCAGCGGGAAGCCGTTGCGCGGAGCCACGATTGCCGGATGGGGGATCAACAGCGGCAGCCCTTCGGCCATCTCGGCCGAGTCCGCTTCGAGATCGTCGTAGGTGTACACCGCGTGCACGCCCGGCATGGCCAGCGCGTCGTCGATATCGATGGCGGTGATGCGTGCATGTGCGTGCGGGGAGCGCACGAAGGCAGCGATCAGCGCACCGTGACCGAGGTCGTCGAGATACTTGCCCTTGCCGCTGAGCAGACGTTCGTCCTCCGACCGCGACAGCGGCTGGCCGAACAGGGGAGCGGTGTTGGTGGGAGTGTGCGGCGGTGCGGTGCGCGTGGTGCTCATGCTCGGCCCATCCGTCCGCCGACGGGACTGGTGGATCCGCGTACCTTGCGGTCGAGTGCGGCACGACTCGACTCGTCGTCGGGACCGAGCGGAAACTCTCCCGCCCGTTCGCGTTTGATCTCGGCAGCGCGCAGCACCGAGGCCTTGATGTTCTGATAGCCCGTACACCGACAGATGTTGCCGGCGATGGCCTCGGTGGCCTCCTCCTGCGTCGGCGAGTCGTTCTCTTCGAGGAACGCGGCGATCGTCGTGACGAATCCCGGTGTGCAGAAACCGCACTGCAGACCGTGGCAGTCCTTGAAGGCCTGCTGCACGGGATGCAGAGTGCCGTCCGGCTCGACGAGACCCTCCACCGTGGTGACGGTCTGCCCTTCGAGGCTGGCGGCGAGCATCAGGCAGGCCCGGACGGGCTTGCCGTCGAGAAGCACGGTGCACGCGCCGCACACGCCGTGCTCGCATCCGACGTGGGTGCCGGTCTGACGTAGGTCGTGGCGGATGGCGTCCGACGCGAGGGTGCGGGCCGGGACGACGATCGTCTGCTTGGTTGCGTTGAGGGTGAACGTCACCTGTAGGTGTTGTTCACCGGTCTCCGCCATCAGATCGTCCAAGTGCTGTTCGATATCTGTTGTCTTCATCAGTGGTTCACTCCGGAATCGGCGTGCTGCGGGTGAGTGGACATCGAGGACGCGCCATCGACTGCGGCGGCCATCACCACCCGTGCGGTGAGTGCGGCGACGAGTTGGGATCGATACGCCGCGGTGGCATGAATATCGGACTCGGTCTCGACGCGTCGACGTGCGTCCTCGGACAACGCGTTCCACTTCGGATCACGTGCGTCGGACACGGCGGCCCCACCGATGACGTCGGTGTAGTCGACGACCTCGCCGAATTCTCCGGCGGACACATAGGTGACGTGCGCGGTGCGTACTGCGTTGTCGGCAACAGTGACGCGGGCCGCGACTCCGACGAGCGCGTAGTCACCGTGTCGGCGGGCAACCTCGTCGATGGCCGTGCCCTCGCCGGACTTGGCGGCGGGAACCGTTGCGGCGATCGCGATCTCGTCGGTTTCGAGCGAGGACTCCAGCGGCCCGAGGAACAGATCTTTCGCCGCGATCTCTCGGCGGCCGCGGACGGACTGCACCGTGACCGAACCGTCGAGCAACCGTATGACCGCGGGCATCTCGGCCGACGGGTCGGCATGCACGATGGATCCAACGGTGGTCCCACGGTTCCGGATGGTCGCGTGGGCCACCAGCTGCAGTGCCCGTCCGAGCAACGGCTGCGTCCGGGCGGCAGCCCGGTTCGACGCGAGCGACGCGTGCGTGGCCAGAGCCGCGAACGTGACGCCCGAGTCGGTCGACCCGGTGATGTCGTCGAGACCGTCGATGCCGGTGATGTCGATCAGGTTCCCGGGGGCGGCCAGGCGCATCGACAGCATCGGAATGAGAGACTGACCGCCGGCCAGCACCTTGCCGTCGACCTCGGCCAGGATCCGGCACGCCTCCTCGATCGACCGCGGCCGATGGTATTTCAATGGAGAAGGTTTCATATCCCGATCCTGCCTGCCTGTGCCTGGAAGTGTTTCGTCAAGAGGTGACAAACGTCACGCCCCAGTGTTGCAATCGCTCGTTACCGCAACGGCTTCAGGGTGTCGACCTCGCCGACAACCCCGTCTCCGTCGTTACCGTCGGAACGTGCTGTGGTAGAGGAGGATCGATGCCGAGGCGACGCGTCGACCGGTGTCTTCATGTGGGCCGGGGCAATGCGAGCGCACAGGTGGTAGAGACCTATGACGACGATCGTGCCGAGGGAGATACCGCTCAACGAGAACGAATCGCTGAAGACGAGCGAGGTGTCGCCGATCGCGATGATCAGCCCCGCGGCAACCGGCATCATGTTGAGCGGGTTGCCGAAGTCGACACCGTTCTCGCGCCAGATCTTGGCACCCAGCAGACCGATCATGCCGTAGAGGACGACGGTGATACCGCCGAGTACGCCGCCGGGGGTGGCCGAGATCAGCGCGCCGAACTTCGGCGAGAATCCGAGGATCATGGCGATGATTCCGGCCGCCGTGTATGCCGCCGTCGAATACACCTTGGTCGCCGCCATGACGCCGATGTTCTCGGCGTAGGTCGTCGTCGGTGAGCCACCGACCGAGCTGGCCATGACCGTTGCGATGCCGTCGGCAGCGAGTGCCCGGCCCATCATCGGGTCGAGATCGTCACCGGTCATTTCCGCGACAGCCTTGACGTGCCCCGCATTTTCGGCGATCAGAGCGATGACACCGGGGAGGACGAGAACGATGAAGGCGAGGCTGAACGACGGTGCGTGAATGCCGACGATGCCGTTGGCCTCGTCGCTGAACGGCGGGAGCCCGAACCACTGCGACGCCTCGACACCCGACCAATTGACGCGGAAGTGCTCGGTGACCTCGCCGGCCGTGGCGTCGTAGGACGTGATGGGCCCGGATACGAGGTCGAGGATCCAGGACAGCGCGTACCCGAACACCAGCGACAGCAGAATCGCGATCCGTCCGAGGAACCCGCGTAACGCTACGCTCATGACGATGAGCACGAACATCACTGCGAGAGCGACCCATTGGTCCTGTGGCCAGTAGGTGCTGGCGACGACAGGCGCGAGATTGAAGCCGATCAACATGACCACCGCACCGGTGACGACCGGGGGCAGCACCCGCACCACGACGCCGCCGCCCATGAAGTGGATGGCGAGTCCGGCGAGAGCCAGGACGAGACCCGATACCAGGATTGCGCCGGTGACCTCGGCCGACGTTCCACCCTGCGCTCGGATGGCGGCGACGCCGCCGACGAACACCGCGGACGTGCCGAGGTAGCTGGGGATGCGGCCCTTGACCATGAGCAGGAAGAAGATGGTGCAGAAGCCCGACATCAGAATGGCGAGTTGAGGATTGAGCCCCATGATGATGGGGAAGACGAACGTGGCCCCGAACATCGACACCACATGTTGGCCGCCGAGACTGATGGTGCGGCCCCAGTTCAACCGTTCGTTCGGCGCGACGACGTCACCCGGTCGAACATTCTTTCCGTCTCCGTGAATCTTCCAGATAGGCATGTCGAGCCTTTCTCCAACGTATCGAACCGGGGTGGTTCGCGGGATGGGTAAAGCATTGTCCTGCAACGTTACTGACGCATTTCCAAATCGCTACGAGCGCAATCTGCCAAGCGCTCGATGGCGGGTCCGTCACATGTGGTGGTCGGTTCCGCGCATGGCCATGATTTTCAGCGCAAGGGAAAGATCCAGGCGTAGATCGGCGCGATCGGTGAAGGGGCCCAGTATCTTTTCGAGTTTCGTTATTCGGTATCGCAAGGTGTTGTAGTGAAAGTGCAGTGCCCGAGCGGTTTCGGCGATGTTGATGTTGGTGGCCAGCAACGTCTCCAGGGTTCTGCGCATGTCGCGTGCTTCGTCGTCGTGCCCGGCGAGGTCGTGCAGGGTTTCCCGGGTGAACGATTCGAGCTCGTCGACGTTGTCCACCAGGCTCAGTAGTCGGAACACGCCGAGTTCGTCGAACGTGGTGACGGCCCAGTCCCCGGATACCTGGCGGCCGACCTTCAACGCGGTACGCGCCTGGCCGTACCTGCTGGGGATGTCGGCCACCGTGGTGCACGGACGCGAGATCCCGACCGTGAACGGTTGCCGACCACCGCCGCCGTCTCCGTGTACTCGTTCGACGATTTCGTGCACGTCCGCGACCGTCGTGGGACGTTCGCCCATGATGATGACGGTCTCGGTGCCGAGGGCGGCGATGGCGGCCTGCGGATCTCGTTGTGCCAGAGCCCCTGCGAAAGCCGACATCTGCCGATCGACGAGTGGCCTGCGGCCGGGCGTCGGTTCGTCGTCGAGGTGTGGGATCGGTTCGATCGCGACGATCACCACCGGCCTGCCGAGATTCCAGCCGAAGCGTCGAGCATGCGCCACCGCGTGTGCGTGCTCGCCGCCTCGGCCCAGGAGAAGATCGCGCAGAAAATTCGATCGGTGTTTCTCCTCGACTGCCGACAGCGCGAGATCGCGAGTGACGACCATCGCCAACACGCCTGCGGCCGCGTCGGCAGTGTGCAGGTCCGATTCCGTCAAAGGCCGACGTGAGGAGAACAGGACGATGCGTCCATGGTCGATTCCGTTGGCAGTGATGGCGCATACCGCGATCGAATTGCCCTGTTGCGAACGGAGACCGAGGCCGCCGTCGACGGAGTCGGTGCGCAGTCTTCCGGTGGGATCGAGGGCGGTGCTGGCGCGGAGGGCACACAGTTCGACGTCACTGCCTGCCGAGGCAAGTTCGCGTCCGTCCACCGTGGTGATCGACACTGCCACATCGCATTCGACCGAGGTTGCGAATGCCAGTTGTGCTACCCCGCCGCCGGCGAGCGTGATGTCGGTCAATGCCCGGCGCAGACGTTCGGACCGAAACATCGCTCGTGCCTGCGTCTTTGCGTTGTCGCGTAGGCCCGCGGTGAGATCGTGCCCGGGGTCGAGTTCGCCGCAGACCTGAACCAGCGGCAAGCCCAGTGTCTCGGCACTCACGCCGACGCAGTCCGGAACGGCGATGTCGTTGTCCACCCGCACCAGAATTCCGGCAACGCCGAGGGAATGGGCTCGGGACAGCAGCGCGTCCGTCGGCTCCGTCAGGTGCGTGAGGGCCTCGCTCGTCGTGGACAACAGGTCGCCAGGTCGAATCCAGAATCGAATGCCGGCGGGGTCGTCGACATGATTGATTCTGCGTACCGGCCGGCCGAGGCCGGCGCGGCCGGCGAGCAACGTGGCGTGCGCGAGTAGGTTCGAGCCCAGAACGGTCTCGACGGTATGCGGTACCTCCGAGGTGGGCGACCGCTGCTCGTCGTGCAGTGTCAGCACCTGACGGCCGATCGGACGGGTGACGTCGCGTCGATCTCGGCAGCAGCATCGCGGTGGATCGGCCCACTGAGACTTCGCAATTCGAGCCCGGTCGTCTGCCGTGAGACCTTGAGGATCTCGGCCACGATGGAGATCGCCGTTTCCGGTGGAGTGGAGGCACCCAGATCCAGCCCGATGGGGGAGTGCAACCGCGCCAGCTCGCTTTCGGTCACGCCGCGCTCGCCGAGCAGTTCCACCCGGCGGCGGTGGGTAGATCGACTGCCCAGCGCGCCCACGTAGGCGGCACCACTGCGCAGCGCAACCTCGAGCAACGGAATGTCGAACTTCTCGTCGTGGGTGAGAACGGTGATGACGGTGCGCTCGTCCACTGGCGCAGTAGCGAGGAACGTGTGCGGCCACGCCACCACGACGTCGTGCGCGTCGGGGAATCGTGCCCGGGTGGCGAACACCGGGCGGGCGTCGACGACGGTGACGGCGAAGCCGGCGAACGTGCCCAGGCGGCACATCGCGGCGGCGAAATCGATGGCACCGAACACGTACATCCGGGGCGGTGGCCCGAACAACTCGACCATGACGGATCGCGCGCCGTCGTCGACGAAGTGAATGTCCAGGCCGGACTCGCCGCGGTGTAGTCGGTCGAGAACGGCGAGACTCACGCTCGAACCGTCGGACTCGATGTCGGTGAGTCCGTCGGGATCGACGGTTGCTTCCGCTCCCAGAACCGCCTGTCGCGTCGGGGCCCCGGTGGTGAGGTCGGTGAGCACGGCCACCGGCTCGCCGCTCGAGACCAGACGAGCGACGTCTTCGAGTGCGGCGCACGCGTCGCTGTCGATGAGACGAACGAACACCTCGATGGTGCCGCCGCACGTGAGGCCGACGCCGATCGCGTCGTCGTCCGCTACCCGGTAGGTCTCGCTCCTGGCCATGCCGTCGGTGAGGACGTCGTTCGCCAGCTCGTACAGGGCACCTTCGATGCAGCCGCCGGAAACGCTGCCGACGACCTGACCGGACGTAGCCACTGCCATGGCCGCACCCGCGGGGCGCGGCGACGACTGCCACGTACGTACCACCGTGGCCAGGGCGAACGGCTCACGTTCGCGCAGCCACGGGGCCACGTCGTCGAGAATGTCGCGCATGCCGCCGCCTTTCGACCGGATGAGTGATGCCCATCACGCTAGTTGCTGGCGCGGGCCGACCATGAAACACATTTCGACCAAATCGACAGCGGGTCGTTGTAAAGACCTGCCGTCGCGGTACGGATGGACGGACCGCGCGGGCTACGTCAGAGCAGCGGCGACGGCGAGAGCGTGATGCTCGTGCCACGGCTTGGCGATGATCTGTACACCGATCGGCAGACCGCTGCTGGAGGTGGCAACGGGAATCACCACCGAGGGCACCCCGAGGATGCTGATCGCTCGGCTGCTCGCCAGCGCCTGCGACCACGACAGAGCTGCACCGTCGACCTCGAAGCTCGTCTCACCGAGGGGAGGGGCGAGGATCGATGCAACGGGAAGTATCAGGACGTCGCCCATCGTGGACACCAGCTGGTGCTGCATCTCGGCGCGTCGAGCCCACAGTGCCTCGACGTCTGCGGCCGTGGTGGTTCGGACGGCAGCAAGGATGGCCCGGATGTTGGCGCTGAACTCGGCGGGGCCGTATTGCTCGATGTCCGTTTGGGTTTCGCAGGCCCGCATCCGAGTGAACAGCTCATGAGCGCCGTGTAGTGCGGTGCCCTCGTACGGCGTCACCGATCCGACGAACGGCTCTGTGCGCAGAGCTGCGGCGTCGACGGCAGCGCGGATCTCCGCATCGACCGGAATCGTGCCTTCTCCTGTGGCCCAACGAATATCGAGCTCGCGGAGGTTCACGCTCGCAGGGTCGGTCCAGGCGTATTGCGGCGACGACAGCACGCGCAGCAACAGGATCACGTCGTCGAGAGTGCGGGCCATGGGTCCGATGGTCTGCACGGTGCCGTGCATGGTCGCCGGATTCGTCAGCACTCGGTTGTCGCTCATGACACCGGGATACTGCCCCTCGGAGTCGATTCGGCCCGGTGTCGGCCTGATCGAGCACAGACCGGTGCAGTGCGCGGGCCACCGCACCGAACCACCGAAATCGGTGCCCAGTCCCACCACGCTCATGCCCGACGCGATGGCCGCCGACTCACCGCCACTGCTCCCGCCCGGTGACAGCTTCGTGTCGGCGGGAGAGAGCGGGTTGACGGTGTAGCCGAACAGGTCGTTGTGCGTGAGTCCGCTGGCACCGAACTCGGGTGTGTTGGTCTTACCGATCAGGATTGCGCCCTCGGCGCGCATCCGAGCAACGGCGGGAGCGTCGACGCGAGGGACGTTGTCCGCGAGCGCATGTGAACCCGCCGTGGTGCGAACGCCGGCGGTGGCGATCAGGTCCTTGACCGTGAACGGCACTCCGGCGAGGTCGCCGACCCGCTCGCCGCGGGCGATGCGGGCATCGATTCCGTCGGCTGCCAGCAGTGCCGATTCGGCTGCGACGGTGACGATCGCATTCAGCTCGGTGTTGATTCGGCCGATGTGTTCGAGGTGCTGCTCGGTCACCTCGCGCGCGGACACGGTGCCGGCGCGCACTGCTGCCGCGAGTGCGACGGCACCGGTTCCGATCGAATTGCCCTCAGGCACTGAGTATCTCCTCGGGTGGTGTCACAGCCCCTTCATCTCCGCCACCCGCAGTGCCAGCGCTACATCCAGGCGCAGAATCGGATCGGTGGTGAACGGGCCGACGATGGACTCCAGCTTGCCGATGCGGTAGCGGAGCGTGTTGTAGTGGAAATGCAAGACGCGGGCGGTCTCTGCGACGTTGCAGTTGGTGTCGAGCAGCGCCTGCAACGTCTGGCGCAGGTCGACGGCATCGGCGTCGTCGCCGGCGAGTGAGCCCAACACCTCGGTTGCGAAGGCCTGCAGCTCGGCTCCGTCAGTGACCAGTGACAGCAGTCGATGCACGCCGAGGCTGTCGAAATGCGCTACCGAGCCGTTTCCGCGCATGCGGCGTCCTACGACGACTGCTTTGCGGGCTTGATCGTAGGCGCGCGGAATGTCGGCAACGGAGTCGATGACGCGGCTCACGCCTGCGCCGAACGAGTTTCGTCCGCCGCCCTTGTCTCCGGCGACGGACGCGATCAGATCCTCGACGACGTCCCGTTCGGTGCCGGGTTCGGCCGGCATCAGCGTGACGACCTCGTTGCTGAAGCCGACGACGGGAGCCCGGCGATCGCGCCGGCGCACCACCTGCTGCCATGCCGCGGTCAGCCGCTCCTGCGGCAGGCGGCCGGACACGGCCGGCCTCACCGAATTGCTCACGGCCACTTCGGCAATCTCGTCCAATTGGGCCACGATGACCACCATGCTTCGATCCACGTCCCAGTCGAGCTGGGTGCAGTACTCGATGATCTGTTCGGGGGATTCGGTTGCGCCGTTGAGGACGTCACGCAGAAAATCGCCCCGAAACTTGGACTCGACGGCAGAGACGGCAAGCTTCTTGATGACCGCCAACGCCACGACGGTGGCCGCGCGTTCGAGGGATTGCATCGTGACGGGACCGAGTCGTTCGGCGGCGGCCACCGCCACGATCAGTCCGTGGTCGGTGCCGCCCGCGATGATCGGTGCGACGGCAATGCGGTGCCCGCTGTCGCCCGGTACCGGTTGCAGGCCTTCGTGGAGTCGTTCGGTGAGCAGACGACCGGACGGGTCGAACAGGGGCATCTCTTCCAGGGCAGCAACATCTGCGTCTGCTCCTGCTGTGGCCTGGACTCGACCGTCCGGA
The DNA here is from genome assembly GCF_004563845.1 of Rhodococcus sp. 1R11. Taxonomy (NCBI): domain Bacteria; kingdom Bacillati; phylum Actinomycetota; class Actinomycetes; order Mycobacteriales; family Nocardiaceae; genus Rhodococcus; species Rhodococcus sp. 1R11. Next base: position 176,296 of record NZ_SPNG01000009.1, read on the forward strand.
GTGCAGATGAGCACCGATGCCTCGAAGAGCGTGGCGACCTCATCGGCGATCTGCGGTAGATCGCCGCCTTCGAGCACGATCGAGGTCAGTGCTCGATGCATGCGATCGGCAATATCCAACGCCCACGCCTGCCTGTCGACGAGGTGGGTGAACACCTCGGAGATGACCTCGTCGAAGCCGACATCTCGGCGAATGAGGAAGAGCGGCAGGCCGAGTCGATCTGCTGCCTCGATCATCGCAGCGGGTACGTCTCCGAAGTAGCGTCCTTCTTTGACTCCGAGCGCTGCCGCGCCGCGTTCGGCGAGTCCTTCGACCAGCTCCACCAGGGCGCCGGCATCGAACGGGCGGCCCGAATCTGCATGCCGCAGTGGGAAACCCGTCGTCAACAGCAGTTCGTTCGGTTTCACCCACGGCAGGATGTCGGGAACTTCGATGACGTTGACGCGTCGAACCACATTCTCGAGTCCCTGCTCGCCTGCGACAAGAGTGGACCCCGAGAGGCTGGGGAGCGCAAGCAATTCTGCGACGGTGAGCGCGTAACTCGCCGACGCCGGGAAGTCTCGTACTCGTGGCCGAAGCGCACCGACCATGTCATCCATTGTTCAACAATACTGTGTAGGGCATGTCGCGACGGCGGGGGATCAGCCGACGTGCAGTGCCGGCGGGAGGACGCGCTCGACCCACCGCGAGGCCTGCTCGTAGGCGTAGGCGAGCTGCAGAACCGCGCGGTCGGCACCGTGCCTGCCGATGATCTGAACACCCATCGGCAGACCCCGATCGTCGAATCCGACCGGGACGGCGGCGGCAGGAACGCCGGTCATCGTCCAGGGCACCACCGTCTCCATCCACCGGTGATAGGTGTCCATGGGTCGACCCGCGATGGACTGCGGCCAGTGTTGGTCCTTGTCGAACGGGAACACCTGAGCGGTGGGCGCGAGAACGAAATCGTAGGTCTCGAACAAGGTCGTCAGTGCGCTCTGCCAGTCGTTGCGAGCCTGCGCCGCCTTGGTGACATCGAGTGCGGTCAATGCGACGGCATGCTCCATCTCCCAGAGCATTTCGGGCTTCATCAGCTCCCTCGTGCGCTGGTTCTCGTACAGATCGGCCATCCCGAGCTGCGCCCACCACCGCCACGTCAGGAACGAGTCCCAGATTTTCGCCGGGTCGTACGACGGCACGGTGCTCTCCACTGCGCAGCCGAGGTCCTCGAAGACGGTGAACGACGACTCGCACAGATCGAGGACACCGGGTTCGGTAGCCAGGTGACCGTTCCAGTCTCCGACCCACGCGATGCGGGCACCGCGGAAGCTGCGTTCGAGAGTGCGGGTGAAAATCTCCGGGTCCTCGTCGATTCCGAGGGGCGCGTTGGCATCCGGGCCCGCCATCGTCGACAGCAGATGCGCGACGTCGGTGACCGATCGTCCCATCGGCCCGGCGACCGCACCCTGAGCGATGAAGCCGGGCTCGGGAATTCGTCCCCACGACGGGCGAAAGCCGACCACATTGTTGAAGGCCGCCGGGTTGCGCAGCGATCCCATGTAGTCGGTGCCGTCGGCGACGGGCAGCATGCGTAGTGCCAAGGCTGCCGCCGCACCTCCGCTGCTTCCGCCTGCAGTGCGCGAGGTGTCGTAGGGCGAGACGGTGGTTCCGTACACCGGGTTGTACGTCTGCGATCCGAACCCGAATTCCGGTGTGTTGGTCTTGCCGATGACGATGGCACCGGCCGCTTTCACGCGCGCGACGAACAGATCGTCTGCGTCGGCGATGCGATCGGCGAAGATCGGTGACCCCGATGTGAACGGAAGTCCCCGCGCTGCGGACAGATCCTTGACCGCATGGGGAAATCCGTGCATCCAGCCGAGATACTGTCCGTCCGAGAGCTGCTGATCTCGCTCGCGTGCTTCGGTCAGCAGCTCGTCGCGATCACGCAGGGCGACAATGGCATTGACCGTCGGATTGTGTGCCTCGATGTGGTCGAGGTACGCCGTCATGGTTTCGACGCACGAGACCTCGCGGCGCTTGATCTTGCCGCTGAGCTCGACCGCGTCGGACATCAGAAGTTCGGCAGCGGGTCCGACGGTGGTTGCCATGGTGGTTCCTTCGTTCGAGAGAGACGCAGAAGCAGAGGGCCGGACGCCGCGCGAACCCGAGACTGTCGGGTTCGCGCGGCGCTGTTCGATATCGGAACCGGCGCTATCCGAGGTCGACGATCGCGGCGACGGGGCCGCCACCTTCGGGGCCCTGGTGCGCTGCCGAGACCGACACGAAGACCGCTGGGTCGCCGGTCACTGCCGCGGTGACTCCACCGACGCACGCCTTGATCTGGCGGTGCCAGTGGACGTCGGAATCGTCGAGCATGGCGTTGCGTCGTCCACGGACCGTACCGTCCTGGCTTGCTTCGCATTTGAGGAAGACGTTGACGAGCTTGCCGCCCAGATCCTTCGTGTGCGGCCGTTCGGGAAGTTCGAGACCGGCATCCTTGATCGCGTTCCAGATGCCGTCCTGATCGAGCGCGTCGTTCATGACGCTGTGTCCGATGCGGTACCGGCCGCCGATTCCGCGAGTGTTACCTACGACGACGATCTGCGCACGGTCCAACTCGACGCCCGAGGAGCACGACGCCACCGAGGAGTACAGCTCACGACTGTGCATGACGTCCTCGTCGGTCGGCATATCGATCTCACCGAGCGCGACAGCGATACCGAGAGCGGTGCCGCCGTTGGACAGATCCATCGACTCGTGTGTCTGTTCGGTCCAGACGGTCTTGCCGCGGCTCTTGGCGTCACGGATGGTGTGAATGGTCAGCAGCGGGGTCTTGGTCTGCACGTAGTGCACGTCTGCGGGATCGGTGATGCCCGCGTTGGCCATCGCATCCTTGACTGCCGCAGCCACTTTGGTGATCATCGCGGTGCGGCCGATGTCCTCGGGCATCAACTGCTCGCTCATCGCGACGCCGACCGTCAGGCGCGGCTCCTCGGTCTGCACTGCCTTGTCCGACGGTACGGTCGCGAAGATGGTGGCGTGGGGGCTGATGACTCCGTCGGTGCCACCGGACCAGACGATCGGAACCTCGCCGACATCGTGTGCGCTGCGAGTTCCTTTCGCGGACAACACTTCGCGGAAAGCTCGGTCGGCGATGATGCGGGTGTAGTCGTTGACTCCGCCGTTGCCTTCGGTCTTACCGATGACTGCAATGACCCGGTCGGCGTCGAGCACCCCGTCGTCGATGAGCTTCGCCAGCTCGCTGGCATCGGACACGTTGTGGAGCGGGACCTTGCGGACCTCGATTGCGTCGGGCACTGAAATCTCCTTCATCGGGATCTGTGGGTACTGCAGAGTCGGCCGGCGTTCGCGCGGCGGGGGCTCGCCCCACGAACGTTATCGACCGTTGGACCGGGGGTGCACTGGCAAGCTTTGCCCAATCAGCGCACCTTTTTGGTTATCGGACATCCCCAGGTAGCGGTAGCGCTGCAGCCTGGAGGTCGCCAGCGCGGCAGGGTCGGCGGCAAGGAGTACGGCCAACTCGTGTTCGAGCACGGTACCGAGCCGAGACAGGAACGCCGCAGGTTCGTCGGAGGCATCCGGCCGTTCGGCCACGATCCGGTCGATGACGCCGTTACGGAGCAGGTCCAGGCTGCGCACGCCCTGCTCCTCTGCCATCTCGGCTGCGCGGTCGGTGGTGTGGAACTTGATCGCCGATGCACCCTCCGGCGGCAGTGGCGACAGCCAACCGTGCTGAGCACACAGCACCCGATCGGCGGGGAGCAGTGCGAGTGCGCCGCCGCCGGCTCCCTGGCCGAGCAGCAGGCAGATCGTCGGTGCCTTCAGTGTCGTGAGTTCGACCAAGCAGCGGGCGATCTCGCCCGCGAGGCCACCCTCTTCGGCCTCCTTGCTCAACGCTGCACCGGCAGTGTCGATGACGGTGACGAGGGGAAGTTGCAACTCTTCCGCCAGCCGCATTCCGCGTCGCGCTTCCCGGAGGCCGGCGGGACCCAACGGCTGATCGGCGAAAGTGCGGTCCTGGCCGAGAAGCACACACGCCGAGGCCCCGAACTTGGCAAGGGCCAGAAACAATCCGGGCTCGATCTCACCGGCGCCGGTGCCCTGCAACGTCGTCACCGTGTTCGCGGCCGATCGCACCAGGTGGCGTACTCCCGGCCGTTCCGGCCGTCGAGAACGACGGATGGATTCCCATGCAGGCACATCGTCGAGGTGCTCCAACGGGATGTTCGGAACCGGCGGAGGTGGCTCGTGTGGCGCACACAGGACGGCGAGGGCCGAAATGGCAATCTCACGGAGTTGCTCGGGAGGGACCACCGCGTCAACCAGGCCACGAGCGGCGAGGTTTTCGGCTGTCTGCACTCCCTCGGGAAACTTCTCGCCGTACAGCGCCTGGTACACGCGCGGACCGAGAAAGCCCAGGAGCGCACCCGGTTCGGCCGCAGTGACGTGGCCGAGAGAGCCCCACGAGGCAAGTGCTCCACCGGTGGTGGGATGACGAAGGTAGACGGCATAGGCGAGACCCGCCGACTTGTGCGCAGCGATAGCCGCCGAGATCTTGACCATCTGCAAGAAGGCAACCGTGCCCTCCTGCATCCGTGTTCCGCCGGAGGTCGGCGAGGCCAGCAGCGGAAGCTGTTCTGCCGTCGCCTTTTCGACGGCCTGTACCAATCGTTCGGCGGCCGCCGTTCCGATGGAGCCTGCGAGAAACCCGAACTCGCACAGGACGAGTGCCACCCGGCGCCCTGCGAGGGTGGCTTCGCCGGTCAGCACCGACTCGTCGCAGCCGCTCGTGTCACGGGCCGCGGCCAGCTCGTCGAGATAGCCCTGATCCGCCGGTCCGTGCACCCCGATCGGGGGAAGCGGGTCGGTGTCCCACCGGACGAAACTGCCGGCGTCGACGACCATCTCGACGAGTTCGAGCGCGCCGAGCCGTGCCGGCGCGCCGGTGCGGGTCATGGCGTCGTCTCGAGCCAGGCGCGGATCGAGTCGCCGTGCTGGTCGAGGGTCGGCGGGGCTGCGTGCGTCGTGCGCATCGCGGCACCCTCGCAATCCTCGTCCATGCGCAGCGGTGGGCCGGGCAACGTGATGGTGCCCAGGGCCGAATGGTCGACGTCGATCATCAGTCCCTGCGACCGGGTCTGTTCCCAGGTGTAGACCTCGGCCAGATCACGGACGCGTCCGGCCGGTATGCCCAGCTCACCGAGTAGTCCGAGAAGTTTGTCGGTCGGCCAGTCCGCGAAAACGGCATCGACAGCGGCGATGACGGCCTCTCTGTCGTCGACCCGTTGGGGGTTGGTGGCCCACTCCGGACGGTCCAATCCGAATGCGGGAGCGAAGCGCTGCCACAATCCCTCGCTGCCCACGGCAATCTGAACCAGCCCCTCGGACGAGTGGAACAGACCGTACGGGCAGATCGACGGGTGATGTCCGCCGGTGGGGCGGGGCACTTCGCCGGCCACGGTGTAGCGAGTGCCTTGAAACGCGTGCACCCCGACGATGGAGGCCAGCAGGCTGGTACGCACGACGCGGCCGCGGCCGGTGGTGTTGCGCTCGTGCAGTGCGGCCACGACGCCGTACGCGCCGTTCATTCCGGCGAGCAGATCACCGATGGGAACGCCGACCCGAGTGGGCTCGTCCTTCGACGGCCCGGTCAGGGACATCAATCCTGCTTCGCCCTGAGCGATCTGGTCGTAACCGGGGCGCGTGCCTTCTGGCCCGTCGTGGCCGAAACCGGTGATGGACAGGATCACCAGACGCGGGTTCAGCTCGTGCAATGCCTCCATGCTGTAGCCGAGGCGAGCGAGAACGCCGGGGCGAAAATTCTCGACGAGTACGTCGGCGCGGCGGATCAATGCAGTGAGCGTTTCTCGGCCGTCGACAGCTTTCAGGTCGAGTGCGATGGATTCCTTGTTGCGATTGCACGAGAGGAAGTACGTCGAGTGTCGATCGCCCTCGTCGTCGGCGACGAAGGGTGGGCCCCAACTTCGGGTGTCGTCACCGCCGCTGGGCGATTCGACCTTGATCACTCGCGCGCCGAGGTCCCCGAGCATCATCGCGGCATGGGGTCCGGCGAGTGCCCGCGACAGGTCGACGACCAGGCAGTCGGAGAGCGGTCCGACCGTCATCGGATTGCGTTCCGAGACAGGGGAGCGATGTCGGTGTCGAACTCGAATCGATCGTTGCGAAGCGTCATGCGTCCGAGTCAACGTGCCGGTCGCGGCCCCGTCGTGGGCAAAAGTTGCCGACGCTGAGGGGTCGCTTTCGGACAGTTCGAGCGAGCGCGAGCCGTGTGGACGGATGGCCGACGAGGGGCCCATAATCGGCGACCATGGATACCCACGTAGTCGACCATCCCTTGACCGCAGCGCTTTTGACGACGATGCGCGACGTCCACAGTGACAACGCGACCTTCCGTTCAGCGCTGCGGCAGCTGACACACACGTTGGTGTACGAGGCTTTGCGTGATGCCCCGGTGGACACCTTCGAGGTCGACACCCCGGTTGCCCGCACCACGGGTGTTCGGTTGGCGAACCCACCTCTGCTCGTGCCGGTTCTGCGGGCAGGGCTGGGCATGGTGGAGCAGGCGAGTGCGCTCATTCCGCGATCCGGTGTGGGATTCATCGGCATGGCGCGAGACGAGGAGACACTGCAGCCGGTGCCGTATCTCGAGTCTCTCCCCGCAGATCTCGCCGGCATGCCGGTGTTCGTTCTCGACCCGATGTTGGCCACAGGCGGTTCCATGACCGCGACGATCGACCTGCTCGTCGCACGTGGAGCAACCGACGTGGTGGTCGTGTGCGTCGTCGTGACACCCGAAGGCCTTGCAGCGCTGGAGAAGTCAGGACACCCCGTCCGCGTGGTCTGTGCCGCCGTCGACGATGAGCTTAACGATCAGGGCATCATCGTGCCCGGACTGGGGGATGCGGGAGACCGTCAATTCGGGCCTCGGTGACGAGCCGGCGCAGAGGAGTCGTTGAGGTAAGTGCTGTCGTATCGAAACACCATGTCGTTTCCCGAGCGGTCAGTCAATCGGGGAGGGGTCTTCCCCGGTAGGCATCGGCTGCATCGACCTCTCGTAGTTCGAATGCTTGAATCATGTCGAATCCAGCGGTGGCACAAAGGATCCGGCGCGCGTGAGCAGTGCGATATCGCACCCCAGAGCATCCGCGACCGCGACCACGCTGTCGAGCTGCACTGTGTTCTTTCCTCCTTCGAGTGCTTGAACGGTGGAACGACCCACCCCGGCGAGCAACGCCAACTCGGCTTGGGTCATGCGCAACTGATGGCGACGCGCGACGAACGTTTCGGCCAGTTCTCCCGAGTGCTCACGGGCTCGTCGTCGCGGTTCCGCCATCATCGCTCCTTGTGCTTGCCCTGGCATGCATATCGGAAGTTCCCCGAAGGTTCTGCCGACAATGAGCCCCTATGCCTGCTTCAGCAGGCAGAAGGTGTGGAAACGTCGTCTTGCAGGGGGGAGGGCTCGCTATGCGTGCGTTGGCAAGCGCACTGATTGTCCGAGGTACGCCAATGTGCTGCGGAACGGCCGTCGGTGGCCAGGAACCGTAGGTGTTGGCCCGAAGTCGACTCGCGTGCAGCATCTCGTGCGGCATAGTGGCCTCCATTATCCGATGCGGTCGAAAGCGGTAATCCTGTGAAGAATTCGGTTACAACCGGCAGCGACAAATGGGTCGTCGTCGATGTCGAGACCTCGGGTCTGAAGGCATCCCGTGATCGAGTGCTCAGTGTGGCCGCTCTGACGGTCGACGAGGCCGGACGTGTCGGACGCGAACTGTCGACTTTGGTCAACCCGGGTTGCGATCCTGGCCCGGTGCACATTCACAAACTGACGCCCGAACGGCTTGCCGGTGCGCCGACGTTCGACATGATCGCTCCGCAACTCATGGATCTACTGGATGGTCGAACCTTGGTCGCGCACAACGCGAGTTTCGATCACGGGTTCTTGAAGCTCGAATCGATGCGTGCGGGCATCGACATGCCGACGAAGCAACGGTTGTGCACCGTGGCATTGTCGAGGCGACTACAACTCGATACTCCCAACCACAAGCTGTCCACCCTGGCCGCGCACTGGAAAGTGCAGCAGTCCAATGCGCACGACGCCTACGACGATGCCCAAGTGCTGGCGCAGGTGTTCACCCACAGCGCTCGGCTGGCCAGGTCGCTCGAACTTCCTCTTCCAGTCGTCACGTGCACCGAGCGTCTGACGCTGTATCCGGATACCGTTCCTCGCACACATTGCGCGTGGGAGAACCCAGGTCCACTTGCCGAGGACGGCGGTCTCGTTCAGGGCATGCGAGTCGTGATCAGCGGCGACACGCGAATCCCGCGATTGCGCTTGGCCGCTCAGCTCACGGCAGCCGGACTGGACGTGATGAATTCCGTCAGTCGATTCACGAGTGTGGTGGTGTGTTCGGATCCCACAACGGAAAGCGGAAAAGTCGAAAGGGCGCGCGCCCATGGCCTTCGCATCATCTCGGAGTCGGAATTGCTCGACTTGCTCCGGAATGTGCAGCCGGGAACGCCGAAAGGTATTCGGCCGCAGACCCAGCCGAAACCAGCCGAGCAGCAGCCCGATCCAGTCGTCAAGCCCTGGCAGACAAGAAGGGTCTTGGTCATGGGCGGTTCGCACGCCGAGTCGGTACTCATGCGGTCGCGCCTGATCCAACTCGGTGCGACACCGGCTGTGAATCTCAGCGCCGGCGTGACCGACATCCTGATCTTGGACGGCGGCGATGGAGACCCGCGGATGCCAAAAGTGAAGGAACGGGATCTCACGTTGCTGACACCGGCAGCGATCGACCGAGAACTGAAAATCGAAATTCCCGCGCCGCTCCCTGCTCGGCGGTCCCGAATCGCTCCGTTGGTGCCACGGGGTGGCGTCGTCGACCTCGACCCCGATCAGGCAGTGCTGACGGTCAACAGTTCCTGGCGTGCCGACGACTCCGATCGGGTCGGTGTAGATGTAGTTGCGTTCTTGCTGTCCGACGATGAATTGGTCGCCAGTGACGAGGACTTCGTGTTCTACAACGCCCCGGCTACCTCGGACGGTGCGGTCTCGATGTCTATCGACGGAGACAGCGAGCAGGGTGTGCGCATCGACCTTTCACTCGTTCCCGAGGATTGCGTGCGCATCACCGTCGCCGCAGCAATCGACGGTGACCACACATTCGGTGACCTAGGCGCGGTATCGGTGTCGCTCGATGGACTCGATTCGGCGGTCGCGACAGCGGTGCTGGATGCCGCGACCACGGAACGATCGATGCTGCTCGCAGAGATCTACCGCCGCGGGAGTGGCTGGCGCTTCCGGCCGATCGGTCAGGGCTACGACGACGGATTGGCAGAATTGGCGGTGCGGTTCGGCGTGGAGGTCGATGGGTAGCCGCGCTGCGTCGCGTCGACTGGTAACACGACCCGACCGTCGAGCGACGTCACCAATGAACGGATCGAGTCGGTGGCCGGACCACGGCCGGCGACGTTGTGCAGGACGTGCCGCCACGAAAGGCCCTCGAATGAACCGCATCAGCCGACGGATTGCCGTATTGACCGGACTTCTGGCGCTTCCGCTCGCCGCCGGTGCCACGATGGGAGTTGCAACCGCCAGTGCCGACGAATGGCACTACGGCCCTGTCTATCGCGCCGAGCAGTCCGGGGAAGGCGCTCAGTACTTCTGCAACAAGGCGCTGTCACTCGAGAAGGCATCGCAGTCGTACATCGTCGTGCCGTGCACCAACGTCGAGAACACCGATACCTGGTACCGAATCGTGGTGAACCCCTACAACTGGGGTTGGAGCGGATAGCCCTACACCAGTTCGATGACCTCCAACGCGCCGTCGGCGTGGGAACTCCGCAGCCTTTTCTTGTCGTACTTGCCGACGCTCGTTTTCGGGACCTCGTCGATGAAGGTCCATCGTTCGGGCAACTGCCAATGCGCGACGCGGCTGTCGAGGAACTCCTTCAACTCCTCGGCCGTCACCGACGCACCCTCGCGGACGACGACAGCGACCAGTGGCCGCTCGTCCCACTTCGGGTCGGGCACACCGATCACCGCGGCCTCACGAACGGCCGGATGCCCCATCACTTGGTTCTCGAGTTCCACCGAGGAGATCCATTCACCACCGGACTTGATGATGTCCTTGGAGCGATCGGTGAGCCGTAGGTAGCCGTTCTCGGAGATGGTGCCCACGTCACCGGTCCGCAGCCAGCCGTCGTCGAACTTGTCGTCCGCGTCGGCGCGGTAGTAGCTGCCGGTGATCCACGGGCCACGGACCTCGAGCTCGCCGACGGTCTTCCCGTCCCACGGCAACACCGTTCCGGCGTCATCGACGAGTCGTGCCCGAACGCCGGCAACGAATCTGCCTTGTGTGCAACGCAAGTCGAACTCGTCCTCCGGCGACAGTCCCGCATCGGGCCTACCGGACGTGCCGAGCGGTGACGTCTCGGTCATGCCCCATGCCTGGGAGATGTGCACGCCGTACTTCTCGTGAAAAGCCTTCATGAGACTCGGCGGGCACGCGGCACCGCCGACCACCACGTCACGCAGACTCGACAGATCCGCCGGGTGTTCGTCCAGATGAGCGAGCAGGGCCTGCCAGATTGTCGGTACAGCAGCAGCCGCCGTCGGACGTAGCGTCGACATCATCTCTGCCAACGGAGCCGGCTGCAGAAACCTATCGGGCATGATCAATGACGCACCGACCATCAGTGCTGCATACGGGAGCCCCCACGACATCGCGTGGAACATCGGCACGATGGCCAACACCTTGTCGGACTGCGCAATTGCCATCGCATCTGTCATGCACCCCTGCATCGAATGCAGGTAGATCGAGCGATGCGAATACACGACCCCCTTGGGATCACCGGTGGTGCCCGATGTGTAACACATTGCGGCAGCTGACCGTTCGTCGAGTTCGGGCCAATCGAACTCCTCCGGGTTGCCCGCCAGCAGGTCCTCGTAGCCGAGCACCTCGATACCGTCGGGTGCAGTGACCTGTGCCGGGTCGGCCCCGACGACCACGAGGTGTCGCACGGTCTCGAACGTGGGGAGTAATGGCGTCAGTAGGGGGAGCAGACTGGCGTCGGCGATGATCACTTGATCTTCGGCGTGATTGACGATGTAGGTGAGCTGCTCGGGGAAGAGTCGGATGTTCAGGGTGTGCAGCACTGCGCCCATCGCGGGAATGGCCATGTAGGCCTCCATGTGCGGGGCGTTGTTCCACATGAATGTCGCGACTCGCTGATCGTCGTCGATCCCGATGGACCGCAGGCCGTGAGCCAATTGTGCTGCCCGCCTGCCCAACTCCCCGAATGTCACCGTGGTGGGGCCGTTGTCGGTCCACGTGGTGATCTCGGCCGTGGAGTGGATCGACGTCCCGAATCGAACCAGCTGGCCGATGGACAGTGGGGTGTCCTGCATGGTGCTCTTCACGACGATCTCGCTTTCGATGTCCCGGCGCGGCTGCACGTCGTTGTGCTCCGCGTCACAACATGCACACTACGGACTCGACGCGAGCGGGGTGCGTAACTTGGTACTCATGGCCACTACGTCGGATGACGCTCGCGCCCTCGGCGACGAGGCATTCGTTTCGCTCACCAGCTTCCGTCGATCCGGTGCGCCGGTATCGACGCCGGTATGGATCGCCCGAGACGGCGAGAACCTGTGTGTCATCACGCCCGCGGACAGCGGCAAGGTCAAACGCATCAGGAACTCCGCTCGCGTGGAACTCCGCCCATGCAGTCGGCGCGGAGCGGTACCCGAGGACGCCGTGGCAGTGACCGGCTCGGCGACCATCGTCACCGGAGACGCCGCCTCGAGACCGACCTCTGTGCTGAAGAAGAAATACGGCATCGAATACCGCATCGTCATGCTCGTCGAATTGATCATTGCTCGACGCCGCAAGCCGCGGGTGATTCTGTCGATCACCACCGACTGAGGTCGAGCTACTTCAGGGCAGCATCTACCGCCGCAACGATGTCAACCCAGATCTCCGACGTGGGATCGACGACGGCGAAGTGCCCGCCCGGTCCCTCGACCGATGCAACGGAATCGGATGTGGTGGATGCGGCGGCGTAGTACGCGCGGCTGATCTCGAGGAGATTGGGATCGTCGGCCACTGCGGACACCACCAGCTGTGGAACGCCGAGGGGCAGCCGAGACATCGGTGACGACTCCTCGTAGATGCGTCGCGCCTCCGCATAACGGGCACCGATCGCGTTCGATACCGCACCCTCCCCGAGCCACCGCTCGTCGCCGACTTTCAGGTCGAGCACCCCGGCCAGACTCACCGCCAGGGCAGGGGCCACCCGTTCGCCGACGGAATCGGCTGCAAGTCGCAGGGCCAGTTGGCCTCCCGCGGAGTGGCCCATCAGGACGATTCGAGACAGATCCAGCGAGGCGGGTGCCGTCTCCAACGCCGCGAGCGCCGCCGCGACATCGGAAGTCATGGTGGCCCAACCGTGCTCGTCGGGTCGGCGATATTCGACATTCCAGGTGGCGTAGCCGCGTGCGGTCAGATCGACCGCCATCGCATCCATCAGGTCGAATTCCCACCGCGAACGCCAGTACCCGCCGTGAATCAGTACGGCGACGGGAAAGGGTCCGTCGCCTTCCGGCACCCGCAACTCGACGCGTTGCTCGGGGTGATCCCCGTACGGCACGATCGTGCCGGGGTGGAAGCGATGAAAGTAGACAGTGTCGATCGCGAACCGGAGGCCGTCGAGACCGCGGCCCCGGATATGGGCGCGAATCCCCTCGGACCGATCCGGCGCGCACTGACCGAAGTCGACGCGAACGACGCTGCTGTACAACGACGTATCGACCTGTGCTCCATCGCCGGGAACGACGACGACCTCATCGGAACCGGTTGCAGCGTCGACAATTCCGCCCGACAGACCGCGGGCGGACAGCGCCCTCGCGACCAGCTCTTGCGCGGTCTGCAGGTCGGCGAACACTCCGGGCGCGGCAACGATATCGATGTGCTTCGAGTCTTCCGTCATGGGTTCACGCTACCCAGACGGCGTCGACCGAGCCCGTGTTCGCCCACGGGCTCGGTTGAAAGACGCCGATCAGGCGTCGACGGCCGCGTTCAGCTCACGCAGCCGGGGGAGTGCGCGGTTGGTGAGCAGATCCTCGCGGGTCTCGGCAGAGACAGCCATGCTGTCCTTCCACAGTGACCGGCCTGCCATCGCTCCGCGCGCACCGTTGGCGACGGCGATGCGGACCTGCTCGATGAACGTCTCGTGATCGACGCCCGCCGACAGCACGGCCCACGGAACACCCTGTGCCGCTTCGGTGACGGCAGCGCAGGCCTCGGCGGAACCGGGGTAGGGGAGCTTGAGCACCTTGGCACCGCACTCGACCGAAATGCGCGTGGAATCAGCGATGATCTTGCCGAAGCCGGCCTTGTAGTCCTCGTCCGACTCGCCCTCGAGCTGGTACGTCAAGATCTCGACGATGAGCAGCAGACCCTCGGCCGAGCAAGCTTTGACGAGGTCGCGGATCTCCTCGGCAACACGGGAATCGACGCCCTGCTGCTCGGGGCGCATGTAGAACAGCATCTTGGCGACATCGCCGCCGAGGTCACGCACCACGCGCGGGGTCACGCCGTCGACGAAACTGGTGTAGCGCAGACCGCCGGTCTCCTCGAAGCCCGACGCATCCATGCCGACCACCAAAGCGGTGCCCCGTGAAAGCACACCGTCGTCGACGATCTTCGGCAGTGCCACCTCCGGGTCCAGCAGGATGGCCGGCGCGTGGTTGCCGAGGTAGCGAACCAGATCGGCCTTGGCCTCGGCGAGCTGCTCGACGGTGATCGAGCCCGGCCCGTCGACGGCGTCCTTCATGACGGCCTTCATGCCGTTGCGCTGATCTCCCGCGACGATGAGCATGTTGCCGTCTTCGGTGGAAATGGCAGCCATTCCGCGACGTTCGAGGGTGGTGAGTTCGTTCATCTTCTTCTCCTGGTGGGTGTTGGGGTCGAGCGCGAGTGGGACAACGTTGTCTCACTGCAGAAATATGGGCTCAGATTTCTATGAGCGTCAGTAGGCGGGCAGCGAACAGCGCTGCACCGTAGGCGGTGTCCTGGGATCGGGTCGAGACCGAGACGCCGGGCAGCACCTGAGCTCGCGCGTCTCGCACGCTGGCCATCCCGGCCCAGCCGCCGGTGAGCAATGTCGTCCTGGCTGGCGGCACCTCGGCGTCGAGTGCCTCGATGAGTCGAGCCACTTCGTCGTTGCCGTGCAACAGAATCGAACGGAACAGCTCCGCCGAATCGATCCCGTCGGTCCGGACCGTGATGGACAGAACGCCGTCGTCGTTGCGGGCACCGGCGATGTCGATACCACCGTCGGTGAACGGCCCACCTGGAGGCAGGGCGCACACTCGCTGGTCCAGTAGGTCGCGGCCGGCACGATCGCTGATGTCGCACAGCTGCAACGCCCGTCGCATCAGCAAGCCGGTCTTGACTCCGGCAACGAGTACATGTTGGCCCGGCACCACATGGCGTACCGAGTTGATGAGATGGTCGGCGAGCCTGCTCCGCGCGGCCGTGGTCAACGGAGCGTCGAGTACCCGCAGCAGCACCTCGGCGGTGCCCATCGACACGTGGTAGCGGTCGGGCGGGATAGCTCCGCCCGACACCGCGGAGACGAGATGATCGTGACCGGCCACGGTCAATCGAGCTCCGGCAATCGTCTCGGGAAGTGTTGGTGAGTCGGCAGTTCCGAGATCGGTTCCGGCGTCGACCAGTGGCGGCATGAAGTCGGTGCCGACACCCAAGTGCGCCAACATCTCCGACCACGGCTCGCCGCTGTCCTGATCGAGTAGTCCGGTGCGCGAACTCAGCGAGTAATCGGCCACCGGCCGGCCACCGAGGGACAGTACGACGAACTCCGGCAGGTTGAACCAGCGAAGCCCGTTCAAGCTCAGTCCGTTGTCGCGAAGGTGTGCGATCTTGACGACGGAGACCTGCACGCCGACGGGAAGGCCCGTCTTGCCGGCGAACCGGTCGCGCAATTCGGCCGGCAGGTTGTCGACCTGCTGCTGACCGCGCGGATCGAACCACGCGAAAGCCGGCGCGCGGACAACGTTGTCTTCATCGAGAAGAAAGCCCGTCTCGCCCATCCCGGACACCGCGATGGCGTCGATGCGGGCGGCCGGATCGCCGGTGACGTCGGGCAGTCGACGCGCGACGGCGTCGAGCAACTGCCCGATGGTGGTCAGCAAGTCCTCGGCGGCGAGGTCGGTGGTTCCGCCCGGGCCGTGCCGCCACGGTGTGGGACTCTGCTCGATGAGCAGTTCGGTGCCGGCATCGTCGGTGACGAGTACTTTGACGCCGGTGCTCCCGAGGTCCAGTCCCGCAACAAGTCTGGGGTTCACGGAGTTGGTCTCATTTCTGTACGGGTAGAGGGAGTGCATGTGAAAGTCGTTCCACCAGAGTGGTCGGCGCAATCTGCTGCTCGGGTTCGAGATAGGGATCGTCGAACCGCTGTACCAGGCGGTCGAATGCGAGGGTGCCGATGCGATACGGATCTTGGTCGATGCAGGTCACCGATGGGCTGACGGCATCGGCGAGCGAGAAATTGCCGAACGACACCATGGCGACGTCGGTGCGACCGATCTCGTGCAGAACCGACACCACGGCGGTCGCGTGTCGAGCGTTGGCGACGAAGAACGCAGTCGGTGGATTGCGCTGCGCCAGTAGCGTCTTCACCACCGGTCGCACCGAATCTGCGGCGTGGGATACCGGAGGGGCGAGCGCGGCCTCCGGCTCTTGGCCGAGATCGGCGAGAACGTCGAGGTATGCCTGCCTGCGCAACTGCGCGGTCTGCAAGCGATCGTCGAAGCCGAGCAGGGCAATTCGCGTGTGCCCGCTTGCCACCAATTTCTCGACGGCTCGCTTGGCGGCACCGTAATCGTCCACGATGACGGAATCGAAACCAGTGATCGAGCGGTCGATGGTGACCGTGGGCAGTGTGCGACGCCGCGGTACGAGGAAGTCACTGTGGTCGCCGACCGGCGCGAGGATGATGCCCCGCACGTGTTGTCCGGCCAGAAGGGCCAGCTGATCCCGTTCGCGCTGGGCATCGAAGCCGGTGCTGCCGACGATGACGGCGAGCCCGTGTTCGAGTGCGCGATCTTCGACGGCACTGACCAAGGATGCGAAGAAGACGTCGTCGATGGAGTCGACGACGATCCCGATGGTGTTGCCTGACCCCGATTTCAGGGACCTGGCGGCGGAGTTCGGAACGTAGTTCAGTGTCTGCACCGCAGCCTCGACCCGCTCGCGTAGCTCCGGCAGGACCGTATCCACGCCGTTGACGACGCGTGAGACGGTCTTGAAGCTGACGCCCGCCAAGGCGGCGACGTCTTTTATGCTGGCGCGCTCGGTCACGTGAACTCTCGATCGGAGGAAGTGTGTCGCCGTAGCACGTATGCGAGACAACGTTGTCTTGTATGATTCCCGCTATGCATCGTGTCTGTCAAGACGTCCTCGGAATCGAACGGGAATCTCTACCGGTCCTGGTGGTTGCCGGCGCGGCGGGCAGTGGCAAAACGACGCTGGGTAGAGAGCTGGCGCGCCGTCTCGGTACGGCCCTGCTCGACCTCGACACCCTCACCAATCCGCTACTGGACGAACTGGATTCGCTGATCGAAGGCCCGCACTGGAACAGTGCCGGTCCACATTCGGAGCGGATTCGCGCCGGGCGCTACGCCGTGGTGCGCGCCGCTGCTCGGGATCTCGTACAGCTCGGTCAACGACCCGTCCTCGTTGCGCCCTTCACCCGCGAATTGACGGGCGCGCGCGAATGGACGCTCCTGGTGAACGAATTGTCCCCTGCTGCAACGAAGGTGATCCACGTCGACGGATCGCCGGAGCTCCTGGCGCGACGCCGGGCCGCTCGTGGGGCGGATCGCGATGCCCACCGGCCGGTGGATCCGCCCGCTCGGACGCCGCGCATCCCGCACCTGCGCGTCGACGCCGAACTGACGACCGCGCAGCAAGCCGATCTCGTGGCCCGAGAACTCGGGCTCAGCTGATGGTGTGAGTGGTTCCGGGAGTGCAGGATTCGCGCTCGATGAGCTCGACGCCGAGGATGTTGCGTCGTTTGAAACGACGTCCAGGATTCTCGATTCGACCCAACAGTCGTTCGATGGCCAGATGGCCGAGCCGAGCCGGGTTCTGATCGATCACCGTCACCGGTGGCATCACTGCATCGGCGAGGGGAAAGTCGCCGAATCCGACGAACGCCAGATGCAGCAAATTCATCTGCTGTAGAACGGGCACGCAGGCCATCGCCACTCGCGCGTTCGACAGAAACAGTGCGGTGGGCGGACTGTCGAGTGCAGTCAAGTCGGTCAGTGCCACACGCGCATCCCCGCGGTCCAGCACACCCAGAGCGACAAGTGCCTCGTCGAACTCGATTCCCCGCGCCTGCAATGACTCTCGATATCCGGCCAATCGATTGCGGCTGGTCGGGATCCCGGCACTGTCGCCGATCACGGCGATGCGGGTATGACCCAGATCGAGCAGATGATCGGTGGCCAACACCGCCCCGCCGTGATCGTCGTCGACGAAGCTGTCGGCTTTGAGGCCGTCGGGTGCGCGGTCGACGAACACCGTCGGTGTCTTGTCGATCCAGCGCTCCAGATATGCGTGGTCTGCACCCGTCGGCGCAATGATCAAGCCGCTCAACTGCCTCCGCAGCAGTGACTCCACCAAAGCCTGTTCCTGATCTCCGTCGTGACCGAGGCTGGTGACGAGAACTGCCATGTCGTCCTGGCGGGCCCGTTCCTCCACGGCGCGTGCGATGGAGGAGAAGAAGGGGTCGTCGATGTCCGGTACGGCGACACCGATGGCCGCCGTCTGGCCGTTGCGAAAGGAGGTCGCCATCGTGTTCGGCACATAGTTGAGCGACTCGAGCGCTTCGGCAACGCGGGCACGAGTATCGGGATCGACGTGCGGGTCGTTGTTGTACACCCGTGAGACGGTCTTGGCACTGACCTTGGCCAGTGCCGCGACGTCTTGCATGGTGGTCATGATCTACCCCGTCTGCTCGTCCTCGTCCCGTCAGCGACTGGTGTAGCCGCCGTCCACCGGCAACGACACTCCGGTCACCATGGAAGCATCATCGCTCAGCAAGAAGGCAATCGGCGCGGCAATCTCGTCTTCGGTGGCCCAGCGTCCCAGCGGCATCTGCGCCAGGAACGGCTCCTCGATCTCCGGGCGACCCCAGTAGAACGCAGACATCTCCGTCATGACGACCGTCGGGTTCACACCGTTCACGCGGATGCCGTGGCGACCGAGTTCGAGTGCGGAGACCCGAGTGATGTTGTCCAAGGCCGCTTTCGAGGATCCGTAGGAGATGTGTCCGGTCAGAGCGACGAGACTGGCCTGGCTCGAGACGTTGACGATGGCTCCGGTGCCCGCGGCGATCATGGCCGGCACGGTGTACTTGATGACCAACAGTGCGCCGCGCGCATTGATGGCGATGACCTTGTCGAAGATCGAGATGTCGGTGTCCTGAGGCGTGGCGATCTCGCCGCCGAATCCGGCGCAGTTGACGACGCCGTACAGCTCGAGGCCCGCGACGGCGTCGCGAACACTGTCCTCGGACGTCAGATCGAACGCCAGGGGCGTTGCCCCGGTCTCGTCGGCCAGCTTGTCCAGCGCGTCCACCGACTGGCCCGCCGCGACGACGTCGGCACCGTCGGCCACCAATCGCCGAACGGTTGCCGAGCCGATGCCTCCGCTGGCACCTGTCACCAAGATCTTGCGGCCGTCGAACTTCGCCATGGGGGGTCTACCTTCACTGTTCCGAGTGGTCATGTCATCGGTGTCATCCGTCCGGGAGTGGACGCGTATGTCATCGGTGTCATGGACGGTACCGCAGCGCGTCGTTCCCGTCGCGAAAACGGTGTAGATCGTCCATTTGTCCAGTTCAGAGACGGTACTCCGTGGTCGGATATCGGCCTCGTACTGCGGCGGAATGATTGCCGGGCCGACAGGCCATGTCACCGGTGACATGAATTTTCGCGAAACACGTGACAATGCGAGTTGTGTGGGTCACACTCGTTAACACAGCGAGCCCCGCAGGGAGCTCGACATGCCGCGCAGGCCCAGTTCTCGAACCGTGCTGCACCGGCGTCGGCGGGGGCGTCCTGTCCCACACCCGAACGTTTCCATTCGACCGAGGAGTACCCATGGCCACCGTTGCACCTGCTGCGACACCGATCCTCGAAGCGAGGGGATTGTCGAGGAGCTTCGGAAACGTGCGCGCCCTCGACGACGCCGACTTCGACATCTACCCGGGTGAGGTCGTCGCCCTCATCGGCGACAACGGCGCAGGCAAGTCAACGATGGTCAAGGCTCTTTCGGGCAGCCTGGCCGTCGACACCGGAGAGATCCTGTTCGACGGCACAGCAGTCGATCTCGACAGTCCGACGGTGGCGGCAGAGCTCGGAATCGAGACGGTGTTCCAGGATCTCGCGCTCGCTCCGCATCTCAACGCGCAACAGAACATGTTTCTCGGACGCGAACTGCCGGCCAAAGGGCCGCTCGGCCGTCTCGGTTTCCTCGACGTCTCCACGATGCGCAAGCAATCACAGGATGCGCTCGACGAACTCGGTGCCACCGTCCGCAGCCTCACCGTCCCGGTGGGATCGATGTCCGGCGGCCAGCAACAGGCCATCGCCATCGCGCGTGCCGTCGCCTGGGCCAAGGGCGTCGTCTTTCTCGACGAACCGACCGCCGCCCTCGGTGTGGTGCAGACGCGCAACGTCCTCGACACCATCCGCCGGGTTGCCGACAGGGGAGTGGCCGTGGTGTTCATCAGCCACTCCATGCCCCACGTGATGGAAGTAGCCGACCGGGTCCAGGTGCTGCGGATGGGCAAGCGCGTGGCCACCCTCGACGCCAAGAACACGACCATGGAAGAACTCGTCGGTGCGATGACCGGCGCAACCACCGGAGCAACACGATGAGCAACCAGACCATCTCCCCATCGCTCGAACCGTTGCCTCCCGGCGACAGGCCGTCACGGCACACGTTCGATCTCGTCGAGTCTCTCGGAAAGTTGGCGCGAGTCCAGGTCTTTCAGATCGTGCTGGTTCTGGCAGCGATCTGCCTGGTGTTCTCGATCATGGCCCCCGGCAGCTTCCCCGAATGGGGCAACATCCGGCAGATCATCCAGAACGTCTCCATCCTGGCCGTTCTCGGTATCGGCATGACGTTCGTGATCGTCACCAGCGGCATCGACCTCTCGGTCGGCTCGGTGCTCGTCTTCTCCGGCGTGGTGTCGGCGAAGACGATGGCCGCGATCGGCGGCGACGGCTGGGGAGTGGCGGCCGTCGGCATCGTGGTGGCGCTGGGATGCGGCCTGTGCTGGGGCCTGCTGAACGGATTTCTGATCGGTAAGGCGAAAGTGCCTCCGCTGATCGTCACACTCGGCACACTGGGCGGGGCGCTCGGTCTGTCGCAGGTCATCACCGGCGGCGTCGACATCCGCGACGTACCACCGGTTCTCGTCGATACGATCGGCTACGGAAACCTGCCTGCCACCACCATCCCGTTGATCTCGAGCATCGCCTTGGTGCTGGTCGTCATCTTCGGAATCGTTCTGCACCGCACCAAGTTCGGCCTCTACACCTTCGCCGTCGGGTCCAAGGAACAGTCCGCTCGCCGCGTCGGCATCAAGGTGGACATGCATCTGGTCAAGATCTACGCACTCTCCGGCACGCTCGCCGGATTGGCGGGCATACTGTCGTTGTCCCAGTACGGCACCACCGCGATCGCCGGCCAGTCCCAGACCAACCTCAATGTCATTGCGGCAGTGGTCATCGGTGGAACGAGCCTCTTCGGCGGCATCGGCACCATGTTCGGCACCGTCGTCGGATTGTTCATTCCGGCCGTACTGCAGAACGGCTTCGTCATCGTCGGAGTACAGCCCTTCTGGCAGCAGGTCGCCGTCGGTGCGGTTCTCATCGCCGCGGTGTACTTCGACCAACGTCGACGCGACGCCGCAAGCCGAGGCCAATCGCCCAGCTCACTCAAGAGACTCTGGTCTCGAAGTCCCTAGCTTCGGACCGGCCCTGAACTCCCTCACTCGCAACCCCTTACAAGAAAGTCGACCATGATCACATCACGCACCGCCGTCGTTGCACTGAGTGTCGCTTCGGTCTCCGCCATGTTCCTGGCGGGTTGTTCGTCCGACTCCGGAAGCGGTGGCGGCAGCGGCAAGATCGCCTTCATCCAGGGCGTCAGCGGCGACGAGTTCTACATCAGCATGCAGTGCGGAATCGAGGCCGCAGCCAAGGATGCAGGCGTCACCGTCGACACCCAGGGGCCGGTGAAGTTCGACCCGACGCTGCAGAAGCCGATCGTGGATTCGGTTGTGGCATCACGGCCGTCGGCCATTCTCATCGCGCCCACCGACGTCGCCGCCATGCAGGCACCCCTCGAGGCAGCCTCGAAGGCCGGCATCAAGGTCGTCCTCGTCGACACCACTCTCGAAGATCCGTCCATTGCGGTCTCCTCCATCTCGTCCGACAACAAGGGCGGTGGCGCAGAGGCATTCAGCGCCATCGAGCGGCTCAGCCCGGCAGGCGGCAAGGTGCTGGTGATCTCGACCGATCCAGGAGTCTCCACCGCCGACGCCCGAGTGGAAGGCTTCGAGGAAGCCGTCGGAGCGAACTCGGCCTTCGATTACCTGGGCGTGCAGTACAGCCACAACGATCCGGCCGAAGCCGCCCGGCTGGTCTCGGCCGCACTGGCCAAGGACCCCGACATCGTCGGCATCTTCGCTGCCAACACCTTTGCGGCCGAAGGCACCGCAACCGGAGTTCGGCAGGCAGGCAAGCAGGATCAGGTCAAGATCGTCGGCTTCGATGCGGGCCCGGCGCAGGTCAAGCAGCTTCGTGAGGGAACGGTGCAGGCCCTGATCGCTCAGCAGCCCGGCACCATCGGCACCGATGGCGTCGAGCAGGCCATGGCGGCCATCGACGACAAGCCGGTCACCGCCGAGATCTCCACCGGTTTCCACGTCATCACCGCCGACAACATCGACGGCGAAGGCGCACAGTACGTCTACAAGTCGTCCTGCTGATTCACCCCTGAACTGCGGTGGTGCTCCTGGTGGCAGAACCTGCCCGGGAGTGCCACCGCTCACCACGTCCGTTTCATCTTCAGCCGACTCGAGGACCGAAGTCATGACCGAGCTTCGTCGCACCACGTTGGAACACCTACCGGCGACCGTCGCGAGGCCCGCGTACGACGCGGACGAACTGCACTGCGGTGTGGTTCATTTCGGTGTCGGTGCGTTTCATCGCGCACATCAGGCGGTCTACTTCGACAGATTGCTCGCGGCCGGGCACCTGGACTGGGCGCTGTGCGGGGTGGGAGTACTGCCCCAGGACAAGAGAATCGGAGAGGTCCTCGACGACCAGGACTACCTCTACACACTCGTGACCGTCGACCCCGACGGCATACGTGAGGCCCGAATTGTCGGCTCCGTCGCCGATTTCGTTTTCGCACCCGACGATCCGCAGGCCGTCATCGATGTGCTCAGTTCACCGTCCACGATGATCGTGTCCCTGACCATCACCGAAGGCGGTTACGGCGTCGACGATCTGACGGGAGCGTTCGAGCCCACCGATCCGTCGGTGCTGGCGGATCTCGAGGATCTCTCCACACCGACGAGCGTCTTCGGTTTTCTGACCGTGGCTCTCGCCACCCGTCGATTCCACGGAGTCCCGCCGTTCACCGTGATGTCGTGCGACAACATCGTCCACAACGGAGCGGTCACTCGCACCGCGCTGACGTCCTTCGCGCGCCACCACGACAGCGACTTGGCCGACTGGATCGATGCCACGACCGCGTTCCCCAATTCGATGGTCGACCGCATCACCCCGGCCACGACGCCCACCGTCATCGAGGATGCTCGACGTGACTTCGGCATAGACGACCGCTGGCCGGTTCAATCGGAATCGTTCTCGCAGTGGGTACTCGAAGACACCTTCTCGTTCGGGCGGCCACCGTTCGACGAAGTAGGAGTGCAACTCGTCACCGATGTCGCACCGTACGAGCACATGAAACTTCGGCTGCTCAATGGATCCCACCAGGCCATGAGCTACCTCGGCATCCTGGCCGGGTACACCCACGTCCACGAGGTGATGGCGGATCCGGACATGCGCGAATTCGTCGCGTCGTACATGCGTGCGGAGGCTGCCCCGACGCTCGCGCCGGTACCGGGAATCGACCTCGACGCCTATATCGAGCAACTGCTGCAACGGTTCTCGAGTCTTGCCGTACGAGACACCCTCGAACGTCAGATCGTCGACGCCTCCGCGCGAATCCCGAAATTCGTGCTGCCTGTACTGCGAGATCGGTTGGCACACGATCGGACCGTCGATCATTGCGCGTTGATACTCGCCGGGTGGTGCGGTGTGTACGAGCGCGGGGACGTTCCGATGATCGACGCCGATGCGGAGCGTCTGCGGCGGTTGTCGTGGGAAGACCACGACAACCCGGGAGCGTTCTTGACCAATCGAGCGGTGTTCGGGGATCTCTCGAACAGTCCGCGTCTACGCGGGGCCTACCAGCGGGCGAAGCGTTCGCTGCAGGACAACGGTGCTCAGGGTGCCGTCCGGCGGTTGTCGGAACAATCCTCGGTGGGTCACACCTTGTAATAGACCACCTGGTGACTGGTGGCCAGCAAAATCCCGCCCTCGGTCCACAGCTCGGCAGTCTGGTCGAAGTATCCCCGGTGAAATCGGCGGGCCCGCGCGGTGCCGAGGACGTAGCCGCCGGAGTGCTGCTCGAGATCCTCGGGCGTAGCGAAGTAGTGGGTCGTCAGGGTAATCGTCCCGGCCGGAACGTACTTGCCCAGTCGCTGAAAGATTCGTGGGTAGAACACGTCCGTCATCGAGGTCAGGGCCGCGAAGTCCATCGGCCGCGGTGGTGTATCGCGGATCCACAGAGTCTCGGTCGAGTCGGTGGACTCCTGATCGCTCAGCGCGCCTTTCACGAAGCGCATCTCGTAATTCTGCGCCCACGCGATGGCGTCGGGAAGACCGCCCTGGTTCGTATCGGCGGGGGACGGAACGTCAGGGACCGTCGCCTCGATGTCGTCCCAGGTCTCACGACGTGAACCGAACACCGCCGTCGCAGTCGTCGCCACCGAACCGTTCTGAGTCAGTTCGAGATACCAGTGTTGGTTGCTTCGGTTGGTCCGCACCGGGCGGGCGGAGATCTCGAAATCACCCTCGGCAACCGGTCCGGCGAAATTCACTGTCAGCGAGACCGGTGTTCCCTGGCATTCGGGATGGAGCTCGATGGCACGGATGAACGTCGCAGCAGTGATTCCGCCGAACGGGCCGACCATGTTGTTGTACGGGGGCGACGTCCGTCCGGCGTACGTGCCCTCACCGACACTCTGGAGTGCGACTGCTGTGTCGAACGCGTGCATCGACTCTCCTACGGCCTCGGACGGTGTGCCATCCGATCGTAGTGTCGCCGAGAATCAATCCAGGTTCTGGCCACGCTTCTCGGGCATCCACACCATCGTCAGGAACGAGATCACGGCTGCTGCAGCGAGATAGTAGAAGAACCAGTCGGCGTGGCCTGCGTCGGACAAGGCATTGACCAGTAGGGGAGCGGTGCCACCGAACAACGCAACCGTGAGGTTGTACCAGGCCCCGATACCTACACCTCGAAGCTCTGCCGGGAAGGCTTCGGCCAGAACGGCAGGAATGATGGCCGAGCACATCGCGAACAGCAGCAGGCCGACGCAGAAGACGATCAGCAGTTTGACGAACGACGGCCCGATCAGCTTGGAGAGCGGGATGATCAGAATCGCGAACAGTGCAGCGTAGGTGAGCAATTGCGGTTTTCGGCCGATGCGGTCCGCGAGAGCGCCCATGGGGTACTGCAGCGCGACGAACATCGCTGTCGCGATCGATAAGGCCACGAACACGTCGTTTGCCTCCGCTCCGCGCTGCTTGACGGCGTACGGCGTCATCGCGGAGAAGAACGTGTAGTAGGCGAGAGTGGCGAGGAGGACGAATCCCACGACTTGCAGGACGGCACGAGGATGGTGCTTCATGGTCATCCACAACGGGTTTCGCACGGCCTTCGCCTTCACGGCGTTGCGCTCCTGGTTGTCGGCTTCGGCCATGCCGCGGCGCATCCACAGCCCCACTACTCCGAGCAGTCCGCCGATGGCGAACGGTAATCGCCAGCCCCACGAGCTCAGTTGGTCGTCGTCGAGCACGAAGGTCAGGTACGCGCCCAGCAGCGAGGCAAGGAGAATCGCTGTGCCGGTGGAGATGTAATAGAAGGACGAGTATCGGCCCCGCCTGTTGTTCGGGGCGATCTCGGCGAGGTAGGCGGACGCGTTGGAGACTTCACCGCCCATCGACATGCCCTGAACGATCCTGGCCAGCAACAGCAGAACCGGAGCGATCCACCCTGCGACGGAGAATGTGGGGAGGGCCGCAATCGCGAATGATCCACCCGACATCATCGCGATCGTCAGGATCATTGCCTGACGTCGCCCCTTCAGATCGGAGAAACGTCCGATCAGCAAGCCCCCGAGCGGCCTGAAGAAGAAGGCCACCGAGTATGTCGCCAAGGTGCTCAACAGAGCCAGTGCCGGGTTGTCGCCGGAGAAGATCTGGGTGGCGAAGTAGATCGAGAATGTCGCGTATACGGTCCAGTCGTACCACTCCACGGCATTGCCGATGCTGACTGCGAGAAGTTGCTTCTTGGGCATCACGTGCCGAGTGGACGTCGATTCGGACTTCACTGACATGGCGATCTCCTTGTCGGGGGCGTGCGTCGAAAAGCCTATGCCTCCACAGCTCCCGGGGTGCGGAACCACCGAGCCCGATTCGCTCAGGGAATGATTCGCTGCTGCCGGAGATCTGCGACGATGCCGGCGAACATCGCCTCGGTGTCCACGAAACGATGAAAACCCATGCGGCGGGCCTTGGAGCCGTCGGATATGACGTCGTAGTCCCAGGAGAACACGAAGTCACCGAACGCCCAGGATGACACATCGCGGTAGGGAGTGGGCTTCAATTCGTGTTCGGCAACGATCGAATCCCACAGTGGCTCTTTGTCGGCCATGACGTCGGCCAGCGACATCGGCAGTGGGGCGGCGGTATCCAACCCGAAGATGTCCGCGATGCGCGGCCACATGTCGTTCCAGCGGAACAGGTCTCCGTTGGTGATGTTGAAGGCCTGGTTCGCGCACGCGGGCGTGGTTGCGGCCCAGACGGTCGCTTCGGCGAGCAACGACGCATCGGTCATTTCCAGCAGAGATCCGAAAGCACCGGGCTTGCCCGGGAACCGCATGGGCACGCCCAGTTTCTTGCACATGGTGGCGTAGACAGCGATGACGGTGGCCAGATTCATCGGATTCCCCAGCGCTACACCGCACACCACGGATGGCCGGACAGCCGACCAGGACCACCTCTTTCCGAGCTGACGGCTTTCGAGGAACTGTTGTTGGTCGACGTTGAACTCGGGCGGCATGTGCGGTGGATCGGATTCGCGCGCAGGGGTTTTGAACGGGCCCAGATGCGCGCCGTACACCTTGTAGCCCTGCATCAGGCTGACGTGTTCCAGATCGGGAGAACTGTCCTCGATCACGGTGATCACGTTGACGAGCATCGCCAGATTGGGAGGCACCAGCTCGGCCCACGTGGGGCGTTCCTGATACGCGGCGTAGAAGATGTGCGTGACGTCCGTCAGGTGCGAGAGCCGGCGTCGAGTCTCGTCGCCGTCGAGCAGGTCCACCGCAATGTGCTGGACGCGTTCGATGTCGATACCGCCGCGGCGGGACAGCCCAATGATCTTCCAATCCCCGGTCCGCTGTAGGTGTTCGACCAGATTTCCGCCGATCACGCCGTTGGCCCCCACGACTACTGCTGTCTTCATCGTCTTCTCCCTATCTGGATATCGCGATATTGCGATGCCCGGGTAAGTAGACCACAGATCGCGATATTGCGATATTGGAGTACGCTTCGGGGGTGGCTGACGAACTGGAACCTGCGGAGCTTGCGGCAGTGTTCGGTGCTCTCAGCAACCCGGCGCGATTGGCGATAATGCAATGGCTCAAGGATCCGAGCGATTTTCCCCCGCAGCTCGAACCGGCCGAAGAGGTAGGGGTGTGCCTCAAACACATTCAATCCAGAGCAGGCGTCTCGCAGTCGACTGCCTCGCAATACATGGCGGTGCTACAACGCGCCCACCTGGTGACGAGCACCAAAATAGGGCCGTGGGTGCACTACAAACGCAACGCCGACTACCTCGACCGATTGGCCGAAACGATCAAGACCGATCTGTGACGTCTCCACTGCCTCGGCGCGACTTCTGTATGAGGTCTGACAGCAGGTTGATGATGCCGGACAGTGCGAGGCTGCCTCCGGGGTAGATGAGGCCCCCAAGTGAGAAGATAACGGGTTCCGATGCGTCCTTGACCATGTAGGCGGCACCGATACCCGTCAGGACAAGTCCGAGGATCGTGAGCAGTGCGATGATTCGGCGGTTCAGGCGGGACAGTCGGGTCGAGATCAACGCTGCGAAACCGGCGAATACGCCCAAGAAAATGGACCCTATGAGCAGCCAATCCCACTTCACGATGGTAGCCACTACGAACATGCCACCACCGATGAAAAAGAGGACCAATTCCGGAACGGGTTGTCGTTGAGGCGGATCGGCAGTCACAGTGGAAGTCCCCTCGCGAGATCGACCGCACGAGTGAGCGATGCTGCCTCGAACACCAGACCGTGCGCAGCTGCCGCCGCTGCGGAACGCTCACTCAGTACGACGGGGTCGGTCGCCCGGGCGACCGTCGCGAGATCGATGCGTTGCAGCAGCTTCTTCGTCACGGGCCGCTTGCTGTCCCAGAAGGCCAGAGCAGCAATGAGATCGGTAGCTTCGGGCCCGGTCAGTAACGCGTGGGCGACGGAGCAGGCTGCGGGGTCCTCGAACGGAAGCAGGTAGGTGGCGTCGTCGAACACCGCTGGTTTGCCGTCGTAGGGACCGACCATCCTGAACTGTGGAATCTTGTGGAACCCGGAGATCGCAATCTTGTAGGGCGCGAACGAGTACTGGCCTACACCGAAAATGCAGAACCGGGCTCTGTTGCGATAGATCGACGACTTGCGCCCGTCGAGTGCCGCGGCGTTGGCGTTGAGGTATGCCCACAACTTCGGTGCGGTGTGCGCCAACTGCTCGGTGTCGTCGCCGGTATGCGACTGCGGCACGATCATCCACCTGGACACCGAGTCCAGCTTGTCGCGGTAGACATCGGTGCACTTGAAGAGTGGGAACAGGTAGTCGGCTTCGATGTCCACGCCGATT
The DNA here is from genome assembly GCF_004563845.1 of Rhodococcus sp. 1R11. NCBI lineage: Bacteria > Bacillati > Actinomycetota > Actinomycetes > Mycobacteriales > Nocardiaceae > Rhodococcus > Rhodococcus sp. 1R11. The sequence continues at coordinate 204,678 of NZ_SPNG01000009.1, forward strand.
CCCAGTTTGGTTCGTGGGCCGCCGTTCTCAGCCAACTCCATCACCGCGGTGGCGTCGTGCTTGATGCCTTGTCGCCACACCAGAGGGCTGGTGCCGTCGAAGTGCTTGCTGCGCTGATATGCATCGACGTTCGCCACCAGTCGGCCGTCGACCGCTCCGATTCGGTTGTCCGGCTGCGCCGCATCGATGCTCGGATATGTCTGTGCGGTGTAGTCGGTCTGACCCGGCCCGAGTTCCACAATGAACCAGCAGGCGTCGACCCCTGCGTCGAACCACTTCTTCGCATCGATCATTCGTAGGCTCGAACCCGTAATCGGAAGCTGTTGTCGAGCGCAGTGCAGCAGAACGTTTCGAGCTACCTGGGTCTTGCAGATCATCGCGATGGTCGCCGGGCGATCTGCGAAGTCGGTGAGCAACTTGATCCAAATGAACTCTGCGATATCGAAGTTGGAGCTGCCGGTGATGGCGTCGATGCCGCGGGCGTTCTTCGTGTTCGTGCGTGCGGGTCGATTGGCGGAATCGAGCACCGACAGTTGCGAGTTGGTCACCCACGGTGGGTTTCCGACCACAAGGGTCGGGCCGGGCCCCGAACTCCACTCGATATCTCGGGCCATATCGAAGTCGAAGATCGACGCTGTGATGATCCTGCCGAATTGTGCTGCTGACGAGGCATACTCGGGCTGCACCTCGATCCCGACGCGCTCTGTTTCAGGGTGAGTCCGGGCCATCACCGACAGGAAGTTCCCGACACCACAGGTGGGTTCCAGGACGCGGGTCCATTCGCGACGAGGCAGGGCGTCGACCAACGCGCGCGCCAACTCGATCGGAGTCTGAAAGTCTCCGAACTCGTTGTTGGGCATCGATGCCTCCGGCAGTGGTGCGGATAGGTGCCGTCTGTGGCACCGGAGCATAGCCTGCGGAGCGACCCAGAGGCTCAGCACCACACCACTGCCGAAGGCATTAAAGTGAACTGGGATGGAGCTTTCGCGCGCTGCCCTACTGCTGTCCAGTCTCATCTTCGTCGGTAGCCTCGTGTGGGTCGCCGTCACCGCGAGCGACGAGATTCCTGCTCATTACGACGGATCCGGTCAGGTGGATCGGATGGACTCGAAGCTCTCTTTCCTCCTCACGATGGGCGGCATCGGATTTCTGCTGATCGGGCTGTTCGCGAGCGTTCGATGGTGGTTCCCGAAATTGCCGGCTCAGTACGTGAATCTCCCGACTCGACGCATGCACGACTACTGGACCGCAGCCGAGAACCGACCTGCATTGAATCGAAAAGTTCCCGAGGACCTCGACTGGATCGGTGTTTCAACCAATTTGCTGTTGGCCTGGTTTGGCGGCGTTGCGGGTACGACGGCGGATGACGGGGCCAACGTGTGGGTTCTTGCGGTCCCGACGGGGCTCTACATGTTGGCCGTTCTGGGTTACACGGTATTTATCGTCAGAGGCGGCCGGTACCGCGTTCCGAACGACTGACTCAGGGGAGCGGCTGCACAATGGCCAGCTTCGAGCCTGACTGTAAAAGGTAGCTGCCATCGGCGGAGTCGACCTTCATCTCGATACTGTCCGAGCGTGCCGATCGTGCGGTTCAGCGGGCCATACCAAACTATATACAAATAAGGTTTGGTATGGTCGCATAATGGCAGACGGTGAGGCCGGTGCATCCTGGCCTGCGGTGGAGTTCGAGAGCCGGCCGTGGCGTGTCGCCGATTCGTACACGTCGCGCGCCCAGAGGGGGCTGCATCAGGGTGACTATCGAGCAGCTGTACCGCCGCGTATTGCAGGGGTAGAGCTGAACCTGCCTGCGCAGCTGATCGCGGAGTCGGAGGACGCCCTCCGTGAGGTCGTTCGATTCGACCACTATGCCTCTGAGCGGCTCGGTTCGTCGGTGGAACTTGCACCCATGAGTTCGATTCTGTTGCGGACGGAAAGCTCGGCGTCCTCGCAGATCGAGAATCTGACCGTGGGAGCCAGGGCGCTCGCACTCGCCGAATTGGGTTCGCCCACAACACGGAATGCCTCGATCGTGTCGGGAAACGTCCGCGCGATGGAAGCAGCACTCGAGGTCGGATCATCGATCGGAGAAGCAAGCGTGCTTCAGATGCACCGATCGCTGATGGAGTCCAACGGCGATCCGTTCCCAGGGCAATGGCGAACTCAGCAAGTCTGGATCGGGGGATCGGACATAGGCCCGCACCGTGCCGCTTTCGTTCCACCGCACCACGACCGGCTTCCGGGTGCACTTGCCGACCTGTTCGAGTTCGCAGCTCGTTCGGACTTGCCCGTCATCCCGCATATCGCCGTCACGCATGCGCAATTCGAGACGCTCCACCCGTTCACGGACGGAAACGGGCGAACGGGCCGAGCCATAGTCCACGCGATGCTGCGTAGGGCGGAAGTGACGGAGCGAGTGACGGTTCCACTGTCTGCTGGGCTCCTCACGGACACCGCAGGCTACTTCCGAAGTCTGGATGCCTACCGCGCCGGGGATGTCGAGGCGATCGTGCGAAGCCTCACCGCTGCCACGCTCCACGCCGTCGAAGGTGGGCGGCGATTGGTAGACGAGCTGGCCGACGTCAGAACCGAGTACACCGATCGCGTCGTCGCACGCAGCGACTCGGTTGTGTGGAAACTCCTCGACGCTCTGGTGGCGCAACCGGTCGTCGACAACGGCTACGTACGAAACACATTCGCCGTCAGCGAGATTGCGTCTCAGCGGGCAATCGACAAGCTGACCGAGGTGGGAATTTTGCACCAGACGTCGAAGGGGCGACGAAACAGGGTGTGGCAGGCCGAGGAGATCCTTGCCGCGCTCGACGACTTCGCGGACGGCATCCGGCGGGTCCGATGACACGCACTCGGTCGATGCTCAGTGCACACCGAGACCGTCGAGGAGAAGTTCAGCAACGAACTTCGCGTTGTCCTGCGGGCTGTTCTGTCGTCGTGTGAAGCATCGCATCAGCAGCGTATTGGTGATGCCTGCTGCGAGATCGATTGAGCTCGAGCCTTTTCGGAATATCCCGCTGTCCTGCCCCCGCGCGATGACCGGGGCGATGATCGCCGGCAGGTTGAGTTTCTCCTTGATCGAGATCAATCCCTCCGGCTCGCCGTACGTGTCGTGTGCGACGGCGACGAGGAGAGCGTCCATGAATTCGAGTTCGTCTGCGGCGAGCTGCGCGCACCGCAGCATGTGATGTCGGAGAATCGCCAGCTCGTCCAAGCCCAGTAGCTCGTCGTCGGCTACCGACTCGCGAAGACGATCGACTCGATTCTGCAGTGCTGCCACGATGATGGACGGCTTGGTCGGAAACAGCGTCTTGCAGGCCGCCCTCGGCACTCCTGCGATGTCGGCGACGTCGTCCATACGGGTCATGAAGTAGCCGCGCTTTCCGAACTCGTCGCGCGCCGCGGTGACGATCGCAGCACGCGGATCGCGAGGGAGTGGGCGTTCCTCGACCGGTGAACCGACTTCTCCCACGTCGTCGAGGTGCTGATGACGACCGGACGTGTCGACGACGGCCCCGAGAAAGGCAAGCACCGCGTCGGACATCACCTCGGCCGATACGGACGCGGCGTCCGCCTGACTGCGGAGGCGAAATCCATCGATGATTGCGTTGACCGTCACTGCGAACGTTCGGGCTGTGAAGGGACGGCGAAAGGCCCCACCGTCCGGGTCGAACAGTGCCTCGAACGCGCCCAGTACGGCTTCGTCTCGGACGCGGTAAGCGCTGGCGAGTGTCGGAGAAGAAGGCCCGCTGAAAACGTGGTCCAGAAGAGACTCGGTGATGCTCTTCCGGTCGACGAGTGCCGGAAAGTGAAGCGCAACGAGCGCCGACACCGTCGCGCGAATCGATGCACCGTTGTTCGTCACCTGGCTGCGAAGTGTTTCGTGGACGTCGGTGGGCAGCGAGGTCCGGGCCAGCTGCTCGACCACCTTGTCGAGAAAGTCGGCCTTGGTGCTGAACTTGCGGAAGAACGTCGCTGTCGACGAGTCGGATCCGTGGACGACGTCCTCGATGCGCATACCGCGGTCGAGAATTCGTCGAGGATCCGCGACCAACAATGTGACGGCCGCCTCGACGAAATGGGTGGCAGTCGCGTCGAGCTCGTTCATGGGGACGGACTTTACCGAGGTGGAGACCGACCGTGACGGTGCCGGTGACAGTATTCACTCTCGGGTGAGAGCGACCTCGGTCATCAGTCGGAGTGACCTAGCGGAGAGAGTGCGGTGTCATGTGCTGTGTTCGTGCCGCCGGGACAACGGAGACACCCGAAAATCAAGGATCTCCATGACAGTTCTCGACATCCACATCGGCGAAACGCCCGATCCGCGGCTCAGCGCTCGCGAAATCGAAGTGCTCACCACGTGGCTGGTGTCCGATTCGAAGTCGGAGGCGTCGCGGGCGCTCTATCTGTCGATGGGGACCGTGAACACCCACTTGTCCCGGATCCGAGCAAAGTACTCCGCGGTGGGGCGCACGGCACCCACCAAAGCCGCGCTGTTGGCGAGGGCTCTGCAGGACGGCCTCATCGATATCGACGATCTGTGAGGTTCACTGAACCTCGACGCGCCTCGACTTCATTTTCTTCACCACGAACCACGCGATCAGCGCCACAACGATGCCGATGACGATGTACTGGAACACGGAGGCGTAGTTCTCCACGTAGTGCCAGTTCTCGCCGAGGAAGTATCCGGCCAGCACAAAGATCGAGTTCCAGATCAGGCTGCCGAGCGTGGTGTACAACGTGAACTGCAGTACCGGCATCCGTGACACACCGGCCGGAATCGAGATGCCCGAGCGAACCACCGGGATCATGCGGCCGAAGAACACCGCCGACCGACCGTGTCTGGTGAACCAGTCCTCGGCCTTCGTCAGATCCTCGGTTCCGACGAACGGCATCTTCTCGACAATGGCGTACATCCGGTCACGTCCGAGTTTGATGCCCAGCCAGTAGAGAACCAGAGCGCCGAGCACCGATCCCGCCGTCGTCCAGAACAATGCACCGAAGAGCGTCATCCCGCCCTGAGATGCGGTGAAGCCGGCCAACGGCAGGATGATCTCGCTGGGTAGCGGCGGGAAGAAGTTCTCGGCAGCGACGGCAATACCGGCACCGGGACCGCCGATCGCCTCCATCAAACTCACCGCCCACCCGGCGATTCCGCCGAGTTCAGTGCTGGTCGCGGCAAGGGTGGAGAGCTCACTCATGACTACGACTGTACGAAACGTCTCGACCGAAAATCTGCTCACCAGGAGAAATGCCAAGAAATTGAGACATATGGAACACTTGCGAGGGTGAAACGAGCCCTCCAGGTACTGCCCGTTGTTGCCGCCGCCACACTTGTGCTGGGTGCCTGCGGGTCCTCCGATCCGGAGCCGACCCCCGCTTCCGCTCCCACTCAACCGTCAGCTCCGGCGTCGTCGTCCGTGTCGGCCTCATCCGGCCCATCGAACGCCGGCGTCTACAACCTGCCGGGCACAGGAGTGTTCCCCGAAGGCATCACCGCCGCCGACGACACGTTCTACGTGACGTCCACGTCCGACGGTGCCGTGTTCCGCGGAACCGTGGGATCGCCGGATGTATCGGTGTTCCTGCCCGGCGGCGGGGACGGACGCACGGGTGCTGCCGGGATCGATGTCACCGATGACGACGATCGGCCCGATTACTTGGTGATCGCCGGTGGAGCGACAGGCAAGGTGTGGGTGTACGACGCCAATTCCGGTGATCTGGTGGCCACGTTCACCAACGGTCTCGGCACCGACGCGACGTTCCTCAACGACGTTGCGATTGCCGACAACGGCGATACTTTTGTGACGGACTCACGCAGCCCGGCGCTGTACCGCATTCCTTTCGATCAGATCGTGGCTGGGACGCAGGACGCTCCTTTGGAAACGTTCGTGAGTTTCGACGGCACTCCGTTCGCATATGGTGAGGGCTTCAATGCCAACGGCATCGTCGAGAACGACAATGAATCGGCGTTGATCGTCGTGCAGTCGAGCACCGGCAACCTGTATCGAATCGACAAGACTTCCAAGGAGGTCACACAGGTCGATCTCGGCGGAGCAACGCTCATGAACGGCGACGGGATGGAGATGGACGACGACACGCTGTACGTCGTCCGCAATCGGGACGGTCTGATCTCGAAGGTCGATCTCGACGATGACGGCAGGACCGGCGCGGTCACAGGCGAGATCACCGACGCATCGTTCGCCTACCCCACCACCGTTGCAGCAGTCGATGATCGGCTGCTCGTGGTGAACAGTCAGTTCGACAAGCGTGGGGGAGAACCCGTCGAGCCGTTCACCGTCAGCTCTGTTCCCGAGTAGAGCGGCTTCGCCGCATGTGCGCGGAAATTCGTAGCAGAGACCGACTTTCCGCGCACAACGATCCAAGGGGATTCGAGCAACGGTTCGGGCACCATGGAGGTCGGACGCGACCGACGTCGTCCGTGAGAGGGGTCTTCGTGTCGATTCGTCCGGCCGAGGTCGGCACCGTGTCGATCGTGTTGGGAGCGCTGGTCGTTCTGGTTCTCGATGCTCACACTGCATTGCAAACGCCTTCGCACCTTCGGCGCACGATCAGTGAATACGGACTCGGCGCAGAGCAGTGGGTGTTCTCGATCGGGGTCGTCCTGCTCGCGTGGGGTTCTGCTTTCACTCTGCTGGCCGCGGTGCGACAACGGCTCACCCGACCCACCTCGGTAGCGTCCTTGTGTCTGATGCTGTGGACTATCGGCCTTGTTGCCGTTGTCGCCGTGCCGAAGCAGGATTGGTCGAACGACGCGTCACTGAGCCTCGGCGGGACGATCCATCGACTCGGTGCGGCAGTGGCGTTCGTCAGCATCCCCGTCGCGGTCTTCGCGTTCTCGCGACCCTGGATTCGGCAGGGGCCATGGACTGTCCGGGCACGAACGACACTGTGGCTGAGCGTGCTGTCCATCTGCACGCTGCTGCCGATCGCATACGCACTCGTTGTCGGTGCCGTCGGCACGCGACCTTGGTATCGGGTGGTCACACTCGGATACGTGGAGCGGGTACTCGTCGTTGCCGAAGTGATCGCTTTGATCTCGCTGGCCTTGTGGGTGTGGGCAGCCGAACGTTGGAGTCCTGCTTCCGTGAAGTCACAGGAGATCGAGGCCTCGCAGCCCGCCTAGGGAACCGATCGCGCGTTGCGTGCGTCCAACCTGTCAGTGCCGTCGGCGTCGAGAGGTTGAACGAATGCGTGTGATGTCTGGACGTCGAATTGCTGTGGCGTGCAGCGCGGTGCTGTTGCTGACGGGATGCGCCGGCTCGACGAATGGAAGCCCGGTCGCGAGCGAGGACACCTCGACGTCGGCGGTAGCGGCACCGGGCCCACGAGAGCCATTCGATCCATGCACTATCCCGAAATCTGCGGTGACAGCAAGCGGCTTGGACGTGAGTACTGAGCGGCCGGACTTCGCAGGAATCACGACGTACCCCGGATGGAAGGGCTGTACTTGGGATGGCGCCGCGCTCAACGGCTGGTATTACGTCGCCGTGTTGTCTTCCTTGGAATCCATTGACGAACTACTGCTCAGTCCTTCGTTCGTGCGTGGTGCGGAGGTGAGTCTCATGGGTCGCACCGCAGTCCAACTGCGGCACGCAGACGAATTGAAATCCCTGGGTTGCGCTGTTGCTCTCGGAACAGCCGACGGTCTGATCGTGCTCGACCTGCAGAAGAAGGGTTCGCGAGATCTCGAAGGTGAACCCTGCGCCGAGGTCAACCGACACGCGGTCGACTTCGATGCGTATTTGCCGAAGTGAATCAGAAGGGTGCTGACTACCTTGGAGCCATACGGTTTGAATCAAAATCTGGACCACTGGCGGAGTCTTCGAGACCGAGCCGCGGCGGGTGAACTCGAGCTCGAATCAGGAGTTGCAGAACGGTGCGACGCTGCGTGCACCGAGTACCTGGTAAAGCTCGATCGCATGCTGGAGATGACCGCCTCCCTCGCTTGGCCTGAGTCCTGGGGTGACCTGGACTCGGCCAAACAGCTTCAGGCGAAGTTCACGCGGTTGGCAACGGGAGATGAAGGCTCCGCTCGCTTTGTGATCAAGCAGCAGATCGAGATCATCAAGACCATGCGCGAGTTCTTTCGACACTATTTCGCGAGTGTCGAGGCCGTGGACGGTGCCACCGCGGCATCGGTCGAAGCACTGTCGCCTCCGCGATAGACGAAAAATCCCGACGACCCAGTTACCTGGTCGTCGGGATCGATCGTTCGAGACGTCTTGCTAGCGAGCCAGTTCCACTTCGGCTTCCTCGTCGACGAAGGGATCGCCGTTTCGCGGAGCGTTGTAGCGCTCGAGATTCAGGATGCCTTCGCGCTTGGCGACGATGGTCGGCACCAGAGCCTGGCCGGTGACGTTGACCGCGGTACGGCCCATGTCGACGATCGGTTCCACTGCGAGCAGCAAGCCGACGCCGGCGAGAGGCAGTCCCAAGGTCGACAGTGTAAGAGTCAGCATCACCGTCGCGCCTGTCGTTCCTGCTGTTGCAGCTGAACCGATCACAGACACGACGATGATCAGCAGGTAGTCGGTGATGGTCAGGTCGATACCGTAGAACTGCGCGACGAACAGTGCTGCGATCGCGGGATAGATTGCCGCGCAACCATCCATCTTCGTCGTCGCCCCGAGCGGTACCGCGAACGAGGCGTACTCACGCGGCACGCCGAGGTTGCGTTCGGTGACACGCTCGGTGAGAGGCAGAGTGCCGATCGACGACCGCGAGACGAAACCGAGCTGCGTCGCGGGCCACACGCCCGAGTAGAAGGCGCGCACCGAAAGACCATGTGCACGAACGATCAACGGGTACACCACGAAGAACACGACAGCGAGGCCGACGTAGATCGAGACGGTGAACACCCCGAGCGAACCGATCGCGTCCCAGCCGTAGGTGGCCACAGCATTGCCGATCAGAGCAGCCGTGCCGATCGGCGCGAGGCGAATGATCCACCACAACACCTTCTGCACGATCGCAAGGAGTGACGCGTTGAAGGCCAGGAACGGTTCGGCCTTCTTGCCGACCTTGAGTGCTGCGATGCCGATGGCTGCGGCGATCACCAGCAACTGCAGGATGTTGAAGCTCAACGACGTGGTCGCGGTACCGCTCTCGGCAACCGTGGTCTTCGCGCCGAGCGCAAGGAAGTTGTTCGGCACCAAACCGGTGAGGAACGACCACCAAGACCCGACGCTGGACGGATCTCCTGCCGAGTCCGCCCCAGCACTGGTCCGCGATCCGGGCTGAGCGACCAGACCGATGACGATGCCGATGATCACTGCGATGAACGCCGTGATGGCGAACCACCACAACGTCTGGATAGCCAGACGCGCAGCATTCGTGACTTCACGAAGATTGGCGATGGAACTGACGATGGCCGTGAAGACCAGCGGAATGACCGCGACGGTAAGCAGCTTGACGTAGCTCGAACCGATGGTCGAGAGGGTACCGACCAACCAGTTTTCGTTGCCGTCGGCCGCGTCGGGCATCGATCGAGCGATCAGCCCGAACACGACACCGAGTACGAGACCGGCAACGATTTGTGGACCGAACGCGGTTGCCCAGGTAGGGACACGGCGCGTACGGGTAGCGCTGGGCGCAGACATGGTGATGCCTTTCGAAAAGAAGAGACGCCGACAGAGGTGGGCGAGAGAGTGCTCATCGGGACGATGTGCCCGACGGAGAGGTTGCGGTCTAGAGGACCGTCAACAGGTAGCGCTGGCTTGCAGACGCAAGTCGACGTAGCGTCGAGAGGTCAGCAGCGGATTCACTGGTAAGACGGTACTCGTCCGACAATCGCCGCGACGGGCAGGGTTCTTCTGAGGGTTCACTGTGGAATCGATGAGGGTGCGCTGCGCGATCGACGGTTCGCCGATTTCGTGAGCTACGTTGAGTTTTCCGCAGCCGACGAAACGAGATCATGAGTACGACAGCAAAGCCTCGAGGACTGGTTCGGCGACTACTACAAGCGATGTGCGCTGTTGTCGCAGCGCTGGTCGCGGTCGTTCTGGCGTCGGCCGGATGGGTTGCGTACGCGACGGCGGGCAAGGTCTACGACGTCGACGACGCACCGGACGCGCCGGTAGGGATCGTTCTCGGTGCCCAGGTGCGCGACGGCAAGCCGATGCGCTTTCTCGCCGGTCGGCTCGACACCGCCATCCAATTGATGGACGCAGGAAAGATCAAGGCAATCCTTGTCTCCGGAGACGCAGACGGCAACTCCGGCAACGAGATTCAGGCCATGACCGAGTACCTGATCGAGCATGGAATCGACCCTGACGTCATCATTGGTGACGACCACGGCATCGATACCTACGACACGTGCGCCCGCGCGAAAGAGACGTTCGGCGTCGAACGTGGACTCATTATCAGTCAACCCCTTCATGTCTCCCGTGCCGTGGCGCTGTGCGAGGACATGGATCTGGAGGTCGACGGCGTGACTGCCGACTGCATCGACTGCAACACGCTGGCCGTGGTGCGCAACTACGCGCGAGAGTTGTTGGCGCGCCCCAAGGCAGTGCTCGACCTGTGGTCCGGACGCGATCCAGTCGTCGTGTCTCCGCCGAACGATTCACTTGCGACAATCACCGGGCGATAAGTGTGCCCGTGGGAGATCCGCTCCTCTGATCGCGAAGTATGACGCCGATCGGCGTCGGTGATTCGAGTCCGGGAGCTGATCCGCGGCTCGTCGACCTGATCGGCGACGCGGAGCGTTCGCACATACGCGACTAGAGTGAGCGAGTCGGTTCGACGACTCAGCGAACCCCGTGCTTTACAGGAGTGGACGCTTGAGCTGGATTCGCTTGTACGACGTTGCCAAGGGATACGACCAGAAGGTGATGTTGCGTGAGGTGTTCTTTCGTCTCGCCGACGGCGATCGCATCGGTCTGATCGGCCGCAACGGAACAGGCAAGACCACCCTGCTACAGCTTCTCCTCGGGCGTGAGACACCCGATTCCGGAACCGTCGACGTCACCGAGGGCGCTCGCATCGGGTATTTCTCGCAGTTCTCCGAACTCGACGGCGATCGCAGCATTCAAGCGGAGCTCGAATCGCTGTTCGGGGCGGTCCACGCAATCGAGACCGAGTTGGCCGAGGTCGAGGCCGCATTGGGCGGTAACCTGGACGAGAAGCAGATATACAAGCTCGTCGATCGCCAAGCCGAACTGCTCGACGCCATGGAGAACAGCGGCGGTTGGACCTACCACCAGCAGATCGACACGGTGCTGTCGATGCTCGGATTCAACGCCGAACGACGGGAGCTCCCCGTCGATCGGCTGTCCGGTGGTTGGCGCAACCGCGCTGCGTTGGCCAAGATTCTCATCGAGGCCCCCGACGTCCTGCTCCTCGACGAGCCGACGAACTTCCTCGATGTTGCCGGAATCGCGTGGCTCGAACGGTGGCTACGAGACTTCCGTGGTGCTCTTCTCGTTGTCTCGCACGACCGCGCATTCCTCGAGCAGGTCGTCACCAGCATCGTCGAAATCGAGAATCATCACCTGCAGACCTACGACGGTAGCTACTCGGAATACGTGCAGCAGAAGCAGTTTCGACTCAAGAACCTCGAACGTGAGTTCAGCAACGAACAACAGCTGCTGGCCTACGAGCAAGAAGCGATCAGTGATCGCAAGGAAGCAGTGAAGAACCCCAGCGGCGTGCTCAAACGTCGACTGGCGAACATCAAGAAGAGCAAGAGTCCACGACCTGTCGACACGGTGGTCACCGCCATCTACGGCGGTTTGCATGTGCACGACAACCTAGCGGAGATCACGGGAATCTCGAAAAGCTATGGCGACCAACGACTCTTCGAGAACATCTCGTTCACCGTGCATCGCGGCGACCGTATCGCCATCACCGGACCCAATGGATGCGGAAAGACCACGTTGGTCGACATCCTCGTCGGTGCCGAGCACCCCGACAGTGGCAAGATCAAATGGAAGACCAAGGCACCGTCGTTCATCTACTACAACCAGGTGCTCGCCGATCTCGATCTCGACGACACCGTGTCGCACTCGGTCAACGCGATGCCGGGCAGTCTCGCGCTGACAGCAACCAAGAAAGAAGTACACCGCTTCCTCACGTTGTTGCAGTTCTCCGAGATGGATCTCAAGTCGAAGATCGGCGTTCTGTCCGGAGGCCAGAAGGCACGAGTTGCATTGGCGCAGTGCCTGTTGTTCGGCGCAGGCGTCATCGTGCTCGACGAGCCCACCAACCACCTCGACCTGCAGAGCACTCAGGTACTCGAACGTGCGCTGATGGCCTTTCCCGGCGCGGTGATTCTGGTGAGCCACGACAGGTTCTTCGTCGAGAAGGTGGCATTTCGGCAGCTGTCGTTCGACGGCAAGGGCGGCGTCACCGAAATCGCCGGTGTGCAGATGGCGTGACCGGAGTGGCTATCCGTTGATCTTGGACGCGGACGTGCCCCACTCGGCGTCGCGCAACTCCTTCTTCCTGATCTTGCCGGTCGATGTCTTCGGCAGCTCGACGATGAACTCGACGTTGCGCGGGGCCTTGTACGACGCGATGGCCGATTTCACGTGCGCCACGAGCTCGGCTTCCGAGACGTTGGCGCCGGGCACCAGCACCACGAACGCCTTCGGCCGCTCTCCCCACTTGTCGTCGGGCACCCCGATGACCGCAACATCCGCGACGGCAGGATGGCTCGCCAGTGCCTGTTCCACCTCGATGGTGGAGATGTTCTCGCCGCCGGAAATGACGACGTCCTTGGCGCGATCGAGTAGCTGAACGTAGCCGTCGGGATGCATCACCCCGAGGTCACCGGAATGGAACCAGCCGCCCGCGAAAGCCTGTGTCGTTCCGGCCGTGTCGTTGTAATACCCCTTCATGACGTTGTTGCCGCGCATGACGATCTCACCCATTTCGGTGCCGTCGGGTTCGACATCGATCAAAACCCCACCGGGGCCAGGCTTGTCGCGGACCACCCGTAAACGGTCCGCAGTGAGCATGCCGACTCCCTGTCGAGCCAAGCGACGGGCCTGTTCGTCGGCGTCCAGTTCGAGCCATTCCTGCTTCGCCTCGCACACCGAATACGGACCGTAGGTTTCGGTGAGGCCGTAGACGTGTACGAGCGTTGCTCCCAATGCTCGAATCTTGGCGATGATCGTCGGGCTCGGAGGAGCTCCCGCAGTGACGATGGTCAACGGTCGATCGAGTGAATGTGCCTCTGCAGCAGTGGCGAGAGTGGTCAACACGGTCGGCGCACCGGCAAGGTGATCGACGCCGTTGTCGATGGCCGACCAGATGGCGTCGCCGCGCACTCCGCGAAGGCACACGTGTGTGCCGGACGCGGCCGTGACCGCCCACGTGGTGCACCACCCGTTGCAGTGGAACATCGGCAGAGTCCACAGATATCGGGTGTCGACCCCGAATCCCTGGTGGTGAAGTTCTCCCAGGGAATTGAGGTAAGCACCGCGGTGGGTGTACATCACGCCCTTGGGTCGACCGGTGGTGCCCGAGGTGTAGTTGATCGTGATGGTCGACGTCTCGTCGTCGACCTCCCACTCCATCGGTTCGTTCGTGCCCCGTTCGAGGAACGCGTCGTATCGCGTGGTGTGCGGCAGCCTGTCGTACGTGCCGTCCGCCGAGGGGGTCTCGACGATCTCGGTGACCGAATCTGCGATGGGATCTGTTCCGAGACCGGCCAGCAGTGCCGAATCGCCCACCAGCAGCACCGAACCGGAGTGATCGCAGATGTACCGAACCTCGTCCGGTGAGAGGCGGGTGTTGATGGCGACCAGAACGGCGCCGGCCAGTGGCACCGCGTAATGCGCGAACAGCAACTCCGCCGAGTTCGACGCAATGTAGGCCACCCGATCGCCGTGGCCGACCCCCGACGCGCGCAGTGCATGCGCGAGCCGGGTGACGGCAGCGGCGGACTGTTCGTAGGTGAAGGTGCGCGGACCATCCTCTACGGCGATCTTGTGGGGATGAACCTCCGCAGCGCGTTCGAGAAAGCGAAGTGGTGTCAGCGGAGTATCCAGACCGGTCATGTCAGCCAATGTAGCGCGCACTACGAGGCCAGATCTGATTTGTCGATACGTTCGCGCCCACCGGTAAGGTCGGCGCGTTCGGCGGCGGCACGGCCTGCAAGCCACCCCTGAGCATTGTTGCTGCTGACTCGATCGTCTTCGTCGACGGGTACCGGGCAGCGTAGACACGGTCCACGGCATCGGATCGTGTCGCCATGATCGGGACCAGAGCCGATCCGTGCTGTTGCGTTGCCGCCGCGGTAGCCCGCGTGCGTGCCTCCTGCAATCGTTCGCCGACTCGATGGGCGTATGCGATCAAGAATGCGTGACGGAAGCTGCGAGTCCGCGAGGTCGACGACTCGCCGACCTCGTCGAGTGCGCGTGCCGATTGGACCAGCAACGAGGTGTACAGAAGCTCGCACAGATCGAGATCGACGGGCAGACCCATCACGGTGGCCAGCAGGTACTTCTTCTTCCACAATGTTCTGGCCCCGTTGGCCTGGCAGACGCTGTGCAGCAGAAGCAGTTTGGCTTTGGAGTACGGATTGCTCACCATGATGCGACGGGGGCGACATCGTCGATCAAGTTGCGAGTGTTCCCCGCATCGAGAAGCGCGCTGTCGATCGCATAGCGCGTCATCAGGTCCTGGGCCTTGGCCGACAATGCCTCGGCTTCAGCGGGGAATTGCGTCGACTCGGCCTTGGCCAGTAGCCCTCGTATCTTGCCGAGCATCTTCGAATCCGGAGCCTTCCGCGGACCGGCAGGCGTAGTGCTCGATGTCCATCGAGTAGGAGGGGGCAGGAGTGTCTCGAGGGGCAACAACGATGTCGCGCAACCGAGTACGAGCAACAGGGTGTACCACGATTGCGCCGACGATCGCCGGTTGTACGAACGCCACCGCCGAAGACGTTCGGCGGAAGTGCCGCCTGCAGATTCGACGTTCAGCTCGGACAACTGATCTCGCCAGGATTCGGGAGCAATGCTGTCGGCGGAACTGCGCGCCGCGTGAGCGCCGATGGCCTCGATCATGACCGCAGCGCCATCACCTCCGGCGCTCTGACGCGTTACGTGCACCAGTTCGGCAGGCTGCCAACCATTCTCGAACGCCTTGTCGAGAGCGTCGTCGAGTATCTTCGCCGCGCGATCGTGCACCGAATGTTCTCGGCCGGTTTCGTCCGCGGCGGACAGGCGTTCGGCCATCAGCTGGGTCATGTCCTTCGTCGACGTCCCCAACTGGGCGAAACCGATTCCGCTGTCCAGCAATTCGTTTGGATCAGCACCGACCCGCGCATTGGTTGCGCGTGAATACCTGAAAGAAACTGTCCAGATCGATACGACTCATCGTCGTCCCCTCCACGTCCCCCGGGTGTGGTCCCCGAACTTTTCGGTGAATCGCAGAGTAGGGGAGGGGTCCGACAAGTTATTCGAACATGTCAGCGAGGGGCGAGCATCAGCAGCAGTTCTTCCACCGACGGCAGGCCGGGAATCACGGGAAGGTTCGGTACAGGAGAAGCAGCGGGCGGTGCCGTCAACTCGACGCCGCCCAGCGCTGCCAGGACGTCGTCGGTCTGTGAGCGGCGCGGTCCATACGTGTTGGAAGCCACGACGAATTCGTCACCGATCGACGCGGACGCAACCACGCTCGATCCGTCGTCGGCCCATCCCCATTTGCTACCGGTCACGCCGGGTAGTTGCCGGGTGCCCCAGTCCTGCACGGTTCCGTCGGCTGCAACCGGTGCGGCGGAGTTCATCCAGCCGAGGACCGGGCTCGCGGGGTCTGTTCGCTTCTTCGCCGCCAGGAATCGCACGGTGTCGGCTGTGCTGGTGTAGGAATTGCCCCAGAAACCGCCACGCGAGGTTGAGGTGAGTCCGAACTCCGTTGCCGTCGAATCGATGGCCTGGGGATACTTGTTGTCGAGTACCGAGGCGGCACCGTCGTCACTGATCTGGACCATGCGTGCGGCCAGGTCGCGATCTCGCGGCGAACCGTCTCCGAAGCGAACGACGTAGTCGGCCATGTAGAGCTTGACCGTCGACAGCCCGGGACGTGCGGAATTGTCCTCGGCACTCCCGACGTATGTGCCTGTCGGCACGTGTTCGTACGAGATCGACGTCCGGGATGGCACATCGGCCAGATCGCCCGGTGTGGGCAGAGCCTGCGCCGGTGCGGCGCACACGAGCGCAATGGCAATTCCGACAAATGGGACAGCGGCTGTGGCTGTGATGCGACGCAGGCCCGGCATCTCGGTCTCCTCGAGGTGTTGGCCCGCCGCGAATCGGTGGCCGATACACCCCAATCTACCCTGATGGTCGTCGCTTCAACCTCACGCCCTGACCGGATGAATGTGGCCTTGTTGCACTCGGAGCGACTGACAGTCGCATTGATCCCGACCGGGTGGGGTGTCGGCGCCGAGCGGTCAGGATCGGCGCAATGCCAGCAATCTGTCTTTCGAGCGACGCAGCGACCCTCGGCCCGGGGTGGCCGACCATGCGCGGGGCAGGTCGATCGGATCGGTCAGGCGGCCTGCGTTGAAGTCGTCGACCAGATGTCCAACGGTCTCCTGCGCGCACGATTTGTTGGTGCCGATGAAGCCGGAAGGTCCCCTCTTGATCCACCCGGTGACGTACGTACCGGTCGACGGGGATCCGCCCACTTCCTCGAGTACGCGGCCGCCGAGGTTGGGGATGATGCCGACTGCGTGATCGAACGGAATTCCCGGCAGCGCGACGCCGCGGTATCCGATCGAGGTGAGGACGAGGCCGGCATCGATCGTTTCGATCTCGCCGGTGGCGGTACTGCGCACCACATCGTCGGTGTCGGCGGTCAGACCCATGCGCTCGAACTCGACGCCGGTGACACGGTCAGTGCCCAGGATTCGAGTGGGGGAGAGCAGGTAGCGCAGGCTGATGCGCTTTCGGCCGTCGATGTGCTCGGGTGACTCGTCGACGTGCCGCAGCAGTTGCAGCTTCTGGGCGACCGCGTGCGGCAGGTCGTTGGTGCCGGCCAGTCGTACCGTCACCGGATCCAGTGCGAGCTCGCTGCGATCGACGGTGAGATCGATATCGGAGACGGTCAGCAGTCCCGCGAATTCGGGCACCGTGAATGCGGATTGCGCCACGCCGCGCCGACCGACGACCATCACCTCTCGAATGGCACTGTGGCGCAGTGCTTCCAATGCGTGAGGTGCGATGTCGGTCGCGGCGAGCGCGTCGGGGTCCATGGTCAGGATCCGGGCCACGTCGAGTGCAACGTTGCCGTTGCCGATGACGACCGCTCGTTCGTTTGACAGATCGAACGTGCGGTGAGCGTGATCGGGATGGCCGTTGTACCAGGCGACGAAGTCGGTCGCCGAAGTACGCCCGGGCAGTTCCGCTCCGGGGATGCCGAGTTCGCGATCCGACGACGCTCCGACCGCGTAGATCACGGCGTGATGGGTATCCATCAATTCGTCGTGTGTCACGTCTTTCCCTACCTCGACGCCGAGGTGATAGGTGAATCCCTCTTGCGCCGAGATGGTTTCGAATAGCCGTGACACTTGACGCGTCTTCTGGTGGTCGGGTGCAACACCCAGGCGTGCCAGGCCGTGCGGTTGCGGAAGCCGATCGTAGACATCGACGCTGACCCCCGGCTGCGTGAGCAGCTCGTCGGCCGCGTACATCGCCGAGGGGCCGGATCCGACGATCGCCACTCGGAGCGGTTGGCGATCTCTCGACACCGAGGCGGCCGGCGTGACCGGAGCCAGAATCGGCCGTGGCGGCCGCTCCTGCTTGTAGAAGTCGGCGTTGATGGTCAGGAACGGAAGTTGAGCCTCGGTCAGTTTGGCCTGGGGAACGATGGCGTCCACCGGGCAGGCCGACACACAGGCACCGCAATCGACACACGACTGAGGGTCGATGTGCAGCATTTCCGCCGTCAGGAAGTCCGGCTCGTCGGGGGTGGGGTGAATGCAGTTGACGGGGCACGCGTAGACGCACGACGCGTCGCTGCAACATGATTGGGTGACGACGTGGGGCATGTGGGGTTCCTGACGGCGGGCGCTGCTGTACGGATAACTGGCGCGTGGGGAGTCGAGAGGGCTATGCGGCGAACTGGCTCGAGCTGCGGTCCGGCTCGCTACGGAAACGCGATGCCTTGCCGTCGATTCCGCACAGCTTCCACATCAGGCGAGCCGCGCGGTTCATCATTCCGGTATCAGTGGCCAGCATGCGAACATCACCGAAGTAGTCCTGCAGTGCGTGCTGCGACTGCTCGGTTCCCCAGAACAGGTCCTTCTTCACGCTCTTCGGGATATCGAACTTGGTCCAGAACTTCTTCGGCGGGATGACGATGACATCGCACAGGATGCGCATCGTGACCGGGAAGGCCAGTGACAACAGGAAGCGTCCGATCTTGGACATCTTGGGCACGCGACGACGCAGGAGCTGGTGCGCGAACGAGATGTGGCGGGCCTCCTCGGCCACATGAATGGCCATCACGCTCTGCATGATCGGATGAATTTCTTCGCCGGAACGAAGCACCGACTTCTGGATGTGATCGATGGGTTCTTCGCCTGCGAGGACTCCGACGAAGAACAACTCGGGTAGCAGCGTCGCGAACAGGGGAATGAACGGCGAGAGCATCTTCATCGGCCGACTCATGCCGGGAGCGTCCGAACCCACCCGATTGACCATTTCCTGGAACATCAGCGTGTGGTTGCACTCTTCGATGGATTCGTGGGTGCAGTAGCGCGCCTCTGCCGAGCCGTTGGGCAGCGAGAAGACGTACTGCATCATGCCGCGGATCAGGATGTTCTCGAACTGCAGCCCGACCTTGGCAACATTGGCCTGACGCCACATGCCGATCTCGATCTGCCGGTCCAGCGGCAGGGACTTGTACCAGTCATGGCCCCCGATGGGGTCGGTCTTGGCCGGCAGAACCCAGCGGGGGTCGTTGGCCGGTACCGCGAACTTCTCGGACTCCCAGTCGATATCGACGTAAGGATCGAAGTGCTTGTGCACCGATCCTTCGGACAGCAACGTGAGTGTTTCGTTGTACTGCTGCTCGTCCGTGGCGTCGATGTCCACCGAAACGGACGTGTTGCCGGTCGTCAGTGTCATGGCTTCTCCAAACGTGGTGCGAACATGGAGTTAATGTAACCCCAGTTAACACGAAAGGGAAGCGTGTCGAGATTTTTCTGCTCGATCGGCGCTACTGGTCGTCCGAACGCTCGTCGGACACCTCCGCAACTTCGTCGGTCTCGAACAGCTGCAATTGAATTGCCGACGGATCGACCACAGGAGTGACCTGTTCGGGGGTACTCCGCAGTACCTCCCGCAGGGCCGTCACCGCGCGACCCCAGTTCTCGGCCTCACGATCCGCCTCGTCCACATCGCATTGTTCGTCGCCAAGATCCGCCGCTACCGCCATGCCGCGCCACGATGCTTCCTGCTCGGCGCTGATGCGTAGATACGACACCACCACGTCACGGTCCGACAAGCAGCACTCGAGGACGGTGCGTGGCTCGACGACATCGGGCGAATCCGCGATCAGCTCTATCAACGCGAGCAGACCGTCCGGGAAATCGTCACCTTCGAGGGCCGGAGGAGTCGGTTCGCCGAGTCTGCCCCCGAAGTCCTCGGCGAACTTGTCGTCGACCTGCTCCCACACGTGCGAGAGCATCCGGACCGCCCACAGTAGGTGATCAGGCACGAACGGTGACCCGCTGACACGTACCTGGGCCACGATGCAGTCCTGGACCAGATGCAGCATCACATCCGGAAGCTGCACGTTGAGATCGACCAGCAACTCGGCCGCACGGGTGCGTCCGGTGACGGCGTGCACCAGCGTCGAATTGATCTCGACGACCGGCTCGGTGGATTTGACCGTGACGTACGCGGTGCCGTTGACGAATCTCAGCGGAATGTCGCCGTCGGGGTCGTGATCGGGCGGAAAGCCGAACCAGGGTTCGAGTGCACGATCGACCAGTTGCTGCAGGTGGTCCTTGCCTTTCGGCTGCACGCACAGTGGGACGACTGCCGAGACGGGCTCGGTGGTGGCCTCGAAGCTCGGCACGTCGTAGCGACCGGTAGCCCGCGAGCTCAGAAAGGACGGGTGCGGCAGGCCCCAGATATCACGGAACACCGCGACCGTTTTCTTCGCCAGATCGTCGGACCACGAACGATTGCGGTCGACGTGGGGTGGAGCCGGCTCGGAACCCCGAGACGTTCGAAAGCCCAACGTGTTCAATGCTTCTCGCTGAGTATCGGTGATGGCGCGACTACTGTGTAGGTGCTCGTTGGCGGGCAGCTCGCAGCGAACCATGTCCAAATCCCAGGCGTAGAACTGGACGCAGGCCGCGGTGTCAGGAACGCCGTCCGTGCTGTCGTATCGAGACTCGATCACCAAGGCGTCACCGTCACGCATCGCGCTGACGTACTCGCCGAGCCGGCGCTGGAAGTGCATCCATGCCGAGTCGACGTCGAAGTCGAACTCGAGTGAATCGCTCATGTCGGCTCCTTACCCGAATCGCGCTGAGATAACGCGGCGCCGGTCACGCTAGCGGCGAGCACCGACAGAGTCTCAGTGCGCGCGAGTACGTTCACGACGACGCCGAGTCCTCGAGCGGCTCGTGCGTCTCTTCGTCCAGCGCCCCGAAGGGGTGCGCCTCGGCCACCCCGTCGAGAACAGCGGGACGCAGCGCATGTGGAACCGCCAGGACCTCTTCGATTCGCACGAGAATGCCTTGCTCGATCAGAGATCGAACCCGGTGGTCGATCAGCTGCGCCGTCCGTAGGTCTTCACCTTCCAGATCGGCGTAGTCCTCGCCCTCGTTGTTCAGAGGCAGCTCGTCGGTCATCGCGGCCAGCAGGGTTTGAACCGCGAACGTGTTGGCCAGCGAACGGGACACGTCGGGATCGTCGGCGTCTCCGGACAGCTGCACTCGGACGTGTTCGGCAACCAGCTCATGAACGGTCTCCGCCTCACGCTTGGCCAGAGACGGGGCGTTGTCGCCGAGCTTGGCCGTGTCGCCGTCGATCCGGACCAATTCGGTCGCGATGGCCGTCGACCAGTAGTCGACGGCTGCCACCTGCGAGGACTCGGTGAGTCCGGCTGCGTCGAGCGGTGCCGAACCGACTGCGGTGCGTAGATGGACGTCGTCCGCCACGGGCAGTCCGTCGGCGACGCGCGCGACGATGTCATCGAGAGTAGGCAACAGCGGCAGAGCCGAAATCGCCGCAAGCTCCTGGTCAAGCGAGACGTTCGGCAGATCGATGTCGTCTGCGTCGAGCATGTCGGGCTCGTCGCCCTCGAGGAAGTCGGAGAGGTCTTCCATGCAGTGTGCGTAGTCCTCGGGGCTGCCGTCCCACAGGTCGGTCTCGTCGAGGAATGTCAGATACTGCAGTGACGTCAGAACGAGGTTCACCGCCGTGTCCTCGGCGGTCTCCGATTCCTCCTGCAGAATGCGTTCTGCAGCATCCACCAGCAGGTGCGCATCGGCGGGAATCCACGCACTGGGGGAGAAGCCGTGGCGCGCACCGGACAACTGGGTCAGTGTGGACGCCACCAACCGTGAGATTGCCTCGGCCTGCTCCGACATCTCGCTCTCGTCGAGCCACTCACCGAAACCGTCGATCAGATCGCTGATCCGCTCGGAATCGGCCCCGGTCGGTGCCGGCCTGGATTGCTGGTGACGCCGTTGCCGGGCCTTGGTCTTTTCTGCACGTTTCTGTCCGCGGTTGGCAGGCCGCTTCGATCCCATGGCTCGCAGCTTATCCGCTGGCATGTCCGGTTTCGTCGCGCGACGCCTCTAGCCGCGAAGGAACGAGTCCGCGGAAGCGGCCAGTGCAGCATCGGGTGCCCGGCGGTACAGCTCGGCGGGGCGACCGCCACCTGCCGTCGTCGTCGTGCTCGTTCCCTCTAGTGCGGTGATGACGTGGCGGCGAAACGTGTCTTTGGAGAACGCGCGATCGAAGACGATCTCGATCGCATCGCCATCGCGATCGCCGAGAGAAAGGACGATGCATGACGATTCTCGCGGAATGCGAGGCGCTACCGGCCATCACGGTCTCGACACGGGCTGGCGGATGCGTGGGCTAATTCTCGCAGCCGACCCCGTCCCCGTCGCGGTCGAGTTTGCTGCTGTATCCCGGTTCGCCGGCGTAGATAGGGGCTGCGCCTGCTGCACGCACAGCGGAGCAGTTCGCGTAGTAGACGCTCTCCGGCACCGCTGCCAACGGCGCGGGAACGGTGTAGACGGGCTCGGGTGTGTACACCGGCTCCGGGATGTAGACAGGTTCGGGAATGTAGACGGGCTCGGGATCGGGGATGTACTCCGACGTCGTCGGTATTTCCACGATCGCGGCGACGGGCTCTGTTGTGGGTGCGGCCATGGTCGTCGTGGTCGGTGCCGGTGTGGTGGTCGTCGGACGTGCGGAGGTCGTCGTCACGGTGGGTAGCGCGGGCACGGCCGCGACCGGGGTGACGGCCACCTTCTCGGGTTCGGTCGATCCCGTCAGTCCCATGACGATCAATGCCGGAAGAACAGCGATCGCCGGCACGGCCCAACCCTTGCGTCCACGTTCGGGGGACAACCACAGGTACGCAATGCCCGCAGCGAGCATCGATGCGCCGACGAGTACCGCACCGAACTCGAAAGAGGCTATGGCTCCGATCAAGAAGATCGCGCCGAAAACGATTGCCGCCCAGGCGAAGATCTTGCCGACGAGGGGTCGTCGAGAAGGAGCTGGCTCGGGTGCGGGGCGCTGGAACGGTGGTGGGTAGGCACTGGTCACGTCGGATCGTCCTCGGGTCACGGGGTGTCGGTCTCGCGGCGAAGGGTGTCCGCGAGACGGGAGCAACCCCACGTTCTTCCGAACCGGGCGGTCGCATTTCCTTCCATCATGTCGCACCGCGTGCGAGCGTCGTTACACCTCGAGCCGAATCGGCACGCCCCGGGTCAGTAGTGCTCGCGAAAACCGCCGATAGCGGTGATGGAATTGCCGTCGGGATCGGTGGCCGTGGACAGCCGAACGCCCTTGTTCGCTTCGACGACGTCGGCGAAGTCGATTCCGCGCGAGTGGGCCGCCGACACGAACGATTCGAGGTCGTCGACCGCAACATTGACCAGCGACGAGCCTGCACGCTCGGAATCGACGGTCACCTGGACCCATGCTCCGGGAGCGGCCTGCCACTCCACCAGGGTCGGCATCGGATTGTTGTCCGCACGACGATCGAACAAATTCGCGTACCAGGCGTTTGCGATATCGATGTCCCGGACCGCCACGACCGCGAAAATGTGTCTGAACATGTCGTTCTCCTTCATTGCCGTCGGGTTCTGCACATATGGACCGATGCCGAGGGCTCGACTCACCGGACAGAACTTGTCGGTGGCTCGAGTAGGGTCGTCACCAGTCCGAATTCGGGCGTTCTCAGACGAGCAGGCAGGGGGCTTCGACCGTGTTGACGCTCCACCGCGCCGAACGTGCAGGAACGCTCGCCGCAGCCCTCGCCGTCGTACTGTCCGAGCCGCTGTCCGATGCCTTCGTGCCCGAAATCGTGTCGGTGCCGGCCAAAGGTGTCGAGCGGTGGCTCACCCAGCGTCTGTCGAGCGTCCTCGGGACTCCGGACGGTGATGGAATAGCGGCGAACATCGAGTTCCCGAGCCCGGCGAGATTGGTCGCGCGCACCATCGCCGAGGTAGACGGCATCGATCCCGACGACGACCCGTGGTCGCACAATCGAGTGCTGTGGACCGCGCTGTCGGTGATCGACGACTGCCGCACCGAACCGTGGGCGGCCGTGCTCTCCAAGCATCTGGGTGCAGGATCGGACGATCATCGGGTAGGGCGCCGCTGGTCGACGGCCGCGCACATCGCGGAGCTGTTCCGCGCCTACGGATCACAACGACCCCAGATGTTGCGCGACTGGCGCGCCGGACGATTCACCGATGGACTCGGCCAGAAACTGGACGACGACCTGACGTGGCAACCGCGCGTATGGAGCCTGGTACGCGAGCGGATCGGCAGTCCGAGTCCGGCCGAGCGCCTTCCCGATACGTGTTCGAGACTGCAATCGGAACCGAACGCGGTGGACCTACCGTCCAGATTGTCGGTGTTCGGTCCGACTCGGCTGACCGCCGACCAGCTCGCCATCCTGCACGCGCTCGCGCACCACCGCGACGTCCACATCTGGATCCCACACCCCAGCCCGTCGATGTGGGCCACACTCGCCGACATCCCGGCGGCCACCCGACGACGAGACGATGTGACCGCTCTGGCCGTCGAGCACCCGCTGCTGGCGAGTCTGTCGCGCGACGTGCGGGAACTGCAGGCAACCATCGGCTCGATCACCGATCGCACCGTGCACCACGAAGGGCCCGAACCAGCGCGGACCTTGCTCGGCACAATCCAATCCGACATCGCCGGCGGCGAAGTGCCCTCCCACTCGACGACGGACGGCGATCCGGCGCTCGCAGACGGCACCGTGCAGATTCACGCATGTCATGGGCCTGCTCGCCAGGTCGAGGTGCTGCGCGAGTCTCTGCTGCATCTGTTCACCGACGACCCGACTCTAGAACCTCGTGACGTGCTCGTCATGTGCCCGGACGTCGAGACCTATGCGCCGCTGATCCGTGCCAATTTCGGTCAGGCCACATTGGTGCATCCCGGTCATCGACTGCGGGTCCGGCTTGCCGATCGGGGCCTGCGTCGCACCAATCCGGTACTGGATGTGGTGGCTACGGTGCTCGACTTCTCCGAGGGGCGAGTGACTGCCAGCGAACTACTCGATTTCGCGGCGAGCGGCCCGGTGCGGCAGAAGTTCTCGTTCACCGACGACGACCTCGAACGACTTCGTGAATGGGTCGCCACGTCCGGTGCCCGCTGGGGTTTGACAGTCCGCCAACGAGAAGCCTTCGGCTTGAACAACTTTCGGCAGAACACCTTCAAGTCCGCACTCGACCGCATTCTCCTCGGGGTGGCAGCGGACGAGAGTAGGAACGACTATCTCGACCTCGCGCTGCCCCTCGACGATGTGGACAGCAACGACATCGGCCTCGCAGGCCGATTCGCCGAGCTGGTCGACCGGCTCGCCTCGGTACTTCGAGCGCTGTCCGGGCGCGCCCCGGTGACCGAATGGACTCGGCAGCTCGGCCGCACCCTCGATCTTCTCGCCGACGTGCCCACCGCCGACGAATGGCAACTGGCGCAAGCGCTCCGCGAGATCGCTGAGGCCACCGAACACGGCGACACCGCCGAGCTGCGGCTGGCGGACGTGCGCGCCATGCTCGGTGGCCAGCTCACCGGCCGCCCCACCCGAGCGAACTTTCGCACCGGAGAGCTCACCGTGTGCACAATGGTGCCGATGCGATCGGTCCCGCACCGCGTCGTGATCCTCCTCGGTCTCGACGACGAGGTGTTCCCCCGCGTCGGCTTGCTCGATGGAGACGACGTCCTTGCACGTGACCCCGCCGTCGGCGAACGCGACATCCGCAGCGAGGACCGTCAACTACTCCTCGACGCCGTGATGTCCGCCGAAGAAAAGCTACTGCTCTTCTACACCGGTGCCGACCCCGTCGACGGATCGACCAAGCCGCCCGCGATCCCGCTGCGCGAGTTGATGGACGTCCTCGACGTGACCGCCGGCAAAAGCGTCGAACACCGGCATCCGCTGCAGCCCTTCGATCCTCGCAATTTCGAGGCCCGACACCCGTTCAGCTTCGACACGGTGGCGTTGGCGGGCGCCGTGTCTCAGCAGCGACCGTCCGTACCGGTGCCGTTGTTCTTGCCAGATGCATTGCCCCCAGCGAATTCGGGCGACGTGGAACTCGCGGACGTGATCGCGTTCGTGGAGAATCCGGTTCAGGCGTTTCTGCGTCAACGTCTCGGGTTTCGAGTTCCCGAGCTCGAAGACGATCTGGCGGACAGTCTCGACATCGAACTGGATCCGTTGTCTCGGTGGAACATCGGCGATCGAATGTTGGCAGCGGTGCTGGCCGGCACGGACATCGGCGAATTCGCCGACGCCGAGTGGCGGCGGGGCACGTTGCCTCCGTTTCATCAAGGTCGACGCGAGATGTCCGACATCCGCCGAGTCGTCGGAATCATCGCCGACGCGGCTGCGCCGTTTCACGACGGCCCGGCCGAGACCACCGACATCGTGGTCGATCTCGGTGATGGGCGACGTCTGACCGGTACCGTCACCGGCATTCACGACCGGACACTCGTGCGTTCGTCCTATTCACGGCTGGCGGCCAAGCACAGGCTCGCGGCGTGGGTGCGTCTGCTGGCGGTGGCATCGTCCGAGCCGGGGGAGTGGAGCGCGGTCACCATCGGGCGCGCCAGCGGAATGCGTCCGCCTCGCCGGTCCCGCCTGACGACCCCTCCGAATCCCCTCGCGGTACTCCGCGACGTGGTGGACCTGCGGGATCGCGGATTGGTTGCGCCGCTGCCGATCTCGACCGGAACGGCAGCTGCCTACGCGGAGAAGCGGTTCGGCGGCGGATCGATCGAGGACGGTTACGAATCTGCCGGCTGGGCGTGGCGCGGCGATTTCGGTGACGGCACCGACCGATCGTTGCGATACGTGCACGGCCCGACGCTCTCGATCGGAACCTTGCTCGATCCGAGCCCTCTCGACGACGAGACCGACCCCGCGAACGAGCAGAGCCGCTTCGGAGTTCTCTCCCGCCGGTTGTGGGATCCATTGCTGGCCGCAGAGAACATGGGGAACGCATGACCGCCGCACGCGGATTCGACCTACTCGGTCCGATGCCGACCGGGACGACCGTGCTCGAGGCCAGTGCCGGAACGGGCAAGACGTACGCGATCGTCGGACTCGCGGCGCGGTACATCGCCGAAGGACTGGCCGAGATCTCTGATCTACTGCTGGTGACGTTCAGTCGGGCGGCGACCCAGGAACTGCGCGATCGCACCCGCAGCCGGTTCGCGTCGATCGCTCGAGACCTCGGGGATCCGGACGCTGCGCGTGGTGCGCGCGACCCTCTCGTCGCCTTTCTCGCCGCGGCAGACGACGAGGAAGTGGACAAGCGGCGCCGGCGACTGCGCAAAGCGCTGTCGGACTTCGACGCCGGGACGATCGTCACCACGCACAGCTTCTGTCAACGCATGCTCGACGGGCTGGGTATCGCGGGTGAGCGCGAACCCGAATCCACGTTCGTCGAGTCGGTGTCCGATCTGCTCGAGCAGGTGGTCGACGATCTGTATCTGCAGATGTTCAGCGGCGACGACGAGGCACCACCGTTCGGGCGACGCGACGCCCAACAACTGGCCGCGGCTGCCGTCGGAGATCAACAGTCGATCCTGTACCCCGACATCGGCGACCTCGACCGCGACGACGGCAACCGGGAAGCCGCCCTGCGGGTGCAGTTCGCTCAGGAGGCCCGCCGTGAAGTCGATCGGCGCAAACGTCTTCTCGGCATCCGCGACTACAACGATCTACTCGGACTGCTGCACTCGGTGTTGTCCGATCCCGTGCACGGGGAGGCAGCATGCGCGCGCGTGCGAGACCGGTTCCGTGTCGTGTTGATCGACGAATTCCAGGACACCGACCCTATGCAGTGGGACATCCTGCGCCGGGCCTTTCACGGCTTCACGACACTGATCCTCGTCGGAGATCCGAAGCAGGCCATCTACGCTTTCCGCGGTGCCGAAGTGCTGAGCTATCTGGATGCGGTGCAGTCGGCTGATCACCTGTACGAGTTGACAGCGAACTGGCGTAGCGACTCCGGTCTCCTCGACGCGTTGGACCATCTCTACGGTGGTGCCGCCCTCGGACACGACGACATCGTCGTCCGTCGCGTAGAAGCACGGAACCCGTTCTCGCGCATGGCAGGACATCCTCCGCTTCGGTTGCGCTATCTGCCGCGCACAGGAGCAGGACCGTTACGTTCGGGATTCCCGGCGGTGGATCGACTCCGCTCTCGGGTGGCTGCAGATGTGGCGGCCGAGATCGTGACGCTTCTGTCCGGGAACGCCGTCATGGACCGGCCGGACGGGCCGAGGACGGTCGAGCCGCGGGACATCGCGGTGTTGACTCGCACGACCAAACAGGTTGCGTTGATTCGAGATGCGCTCGACGCAGTGGGTGTGCCGTCGGTGGTGTCGAGCAGCACCAGCGTCTTCGGCACCGACAGTGCTCGACATTGGCTGTGGCTACTGCAAGCGATCGAACAACCGCACCGCGCCGACCGCGTCAGACTGGCAGCCCTGACGCCTCTGCTCGGTTGGACTGCCGCCCAACTCGATTCCGGGGCCGAGGACGCACTGTCGCAGGTGAGCAGCCGGCTGCGTGAGTACTCCGTGCTGTTCGACGAGGCGGGTTTCGCGGCAGTGTTCGAGCGGGTGTCGGCGCAGTCGGGTCTCGATGCTCGGTTGCTCGCGGTCGAGGCGGGGGAGCGCACGATGACCGACCTGCGGCACATCGCCCAATTGCTCAATCGCGCAGCGGTATCCGAATCGTACGGAATCACCGCTCTCACTCGGTGGCTCACCGATCGAATCAAGGAACCGGCAGCCGGCGGGTCCACCGATCGCAGTCGCCGGCTCGACAGTGACTCGGCGGCAGTACAGATCATGACCACGCACGGGAGCAAGGGACTGGAGTTTCCCGTCGTCTACCTTCCGTACGCCTGGGACACGCTGTACTTCAGCTCACCGTCGACCCTGCTGCTGCACGAGGACGGCCACCGCATCCGGGACGTCGGCGGTCCCTCCGGGGCCGGCTACGCAGCACGGAAGCTCGTCAACGATCGGGAAGAAGCCGGAGAAGAACTACGGCTGCTGTACGTGGGACTCACCAGAGCCCAGTGTCAGGTGGTGTTGTGGTGGGCACCGGGACGCAACACCGCTACGTCGTCGTTGCACCGCATGCTGTTCGGTCGCATTCCGGGGATTGCGCAGCCGGAGCCGTCGTACAAGGTGCTCGATGACGCCACTACCGCCAACCGCGTGCAATCCTGGGTCGGTCCGTCAGCGGATCTGATCTCGATCGAGGCAGTCGGCCCCACACCACCCTCGGAACAGCAGTGGGTTCGACCCGAGGAGGAACACCGCGACGTCACTGCCGCTCGCTTCGGGCGTGCTCTGGATCTGTTGTGGCGTCGGACGTCCTACTCGGCCTTGACCGCTCACGCGCACGATGCGTCGCCCATCGAGCCGGAGGTGGGGGTGACCAGTGAGGCCGAGCGGCCCGAGAAAGCGGATGAGCCTGTCGAACCTCCGCTGGGAAGCGCGAACCCAGACGAGCCCGTGGACGGGATCGCGTCACCGATGAACGGAATGCCGGCCGGTGCCGCATTCGGAACCCTGGTGCACGAGGCACTCGAACACGTCGACACCTCCGCAGCCGATCTACTGTCCGAACTCGAGCAGCGCTGCAGAGCTGCCGTTTCCTCACGGATGGCAGATGTCGATCCGACGGCTCTGGCCGCTGCCCTATTGCCGGTGATGCAGACTCCGTTGGGCTTCGGGACGCTGGCCGACATCGCGCCGAACGACCACCTGGCAGAGCTGGATTTCGAGCTGCCCTTGGCCGGAGGCGACGACCCGGTGGAATCGAGCGTGACCCTGACATCGGTTGCACAGCTGCTGCGTCGACATCTCGACCCGGCGGATGTCCTCGCGGACTACGCCGATCTGCTCGATGAAGTGGACGCCACCCCACTGCGCGGCTTTCTCACCGGAAGTATCGACTCCGTTCTTCGGATACCCGGCCCTCGCTACATCGTGGTCGACTACAAGACCAACCGCCTGGCCCGAGGCGATCTGACGACCGGCAATTTCACGCGCGAGAAGATGGCGCAGGAGATGATGCGGTCGCACTATCCACTGCAGGCCATTCTGTATGCCGTTGCGCTGCACAGGTATCTGCGATGGCGTCAACCGAACTACCGGCCCGAGACGCATCTCGGCGGAGTGCGGTACCTGTTCGTTCGGGGCATGGTGGGGCCGCAGACTCCGGCCGGCTGCGGGGTGTTCGACTGGGATCCGCCTTCGGCACTGGTGGTCGAGTTGTCGGATCTGCTCGCCGGAAAGGCCCAACGATGACGAGTGTCTCGACGGCGCTGCGCGGCAGCGGAATCCTGCGGTCCTTCAACGACGCCGGTGTACTGACAGCGGCCGACGTGCACGTGGCGTTGCGGCTCGGTGCCCTGGCCGGGGAAACCTCCGAACCGGTGCTGCTCGCAACGGCTCTGACGGTGCGCGCAGTGCGATCCGGATCGATATGTCTCGACCTGCAGCGCCTGCGGGATGTCACGGTGGACGAGGAATCGGACGTGGATCCGAGCCTTCTACCCTGGCCCGATCTGTCCGACGTTCTCGACGCGTTGGCGGTCAGTCCGCTCGTGCTCGGCAGCGCCAACGGGCCGCTGACGCCGCTGAAGCTGGTGCGCACCGACCTGGGTGAACTGCTCTACCTGGATCGATATCACCTGCAGGAGAACACAGTTCGAGGCATACTCGACGCTCGATCGCAGTCGCACCCCGTCGTCGACGGTGCAAAGATCGACCGTGCGTTGGCCGAATTGTTCATCGACGAATCCGGCGCACCCACCACCCCTCCCGATCGACAACGCATTGCAGCAGCCCTCGCGGCGACGCACTGGACCACGGTCATAGCCGGCGGGCCGGGCACCGGCAAGACCCACACGGTGGCTCGGATTCTGGCGCTGTTGGTTCGAGAACACGGCAGCGACGTGAGAATCGGTCTTGCCGCCCCCACCGGCAAAGCTGCCGCTCGTCTGCAGGAGTCGGTGGCCGAGCAAGCGGGAGTGCTGGGTCTCCCGGCAGAACTGAAAGCAATGACTCTGCATCGCCTACTCGGGTGGAAACCGGGCAGCAAGACGAGGTTTCGTCACGACTCTCACAATCGACTGCCCTACGACGTGGTGGTTGTCGACGAGACGTCGATGGTGTCGTTGACGATGATGTGTCGACTGCTCGAAGCAGTACGACCGGAATCGCGGTTGATACTGGTGGGCGATCCCGATCAGTTGACGTCCGTCGACGCCGGAGCAGTGTTGGCCGACCTCGTGGCACGGCCGGTCACCGGCACCGAAAACCCTGTGTTGGCGCACCTGGTCGACGCGGATTTCGACGCAGCCGAGGATCCGGACGAGGCGGCGCTCAGTGCGTTCGAGCGAGACAGGTTGCGCGGCGGAGTGGTTCGGCTCAGCCGCGGTCGACGATTCGGTGGCGCGATCGCCCGTCTGGCCGTCGCTGTTCGAGACGGCCGCGGTGACGAGGTGATGGAACTACTCGAATCCGGTGACGACCAGATCTCGTTCCATGCACCCGAGGACACCGACGCATTACGGGCCGACGTGGTCGACACCGCCGCCGAGGTCACGGCGGCGGCAACCCGCGGTGACGCCGCCGCGGCGCTGCTGGGACTGGAGAAGCATCGACTTCTGTGCGCGCACCGTGAGGGGCGGTGGGGCGTCGCGCTGTGGGACCGGCTGGCACTCGAATGGGTAGGTGAAGCGACCAAGACCTTTCTCGACCCCGCCTTCTGGTACCCCGGTCAGCCGCTGCTGGTGACGGCCAACGATCACGAAGCGCGAATCTACAACGGAGACACGGGTGTTGTGGTGTCGGGTGAGAACGGAACTCCGATGGCCGCTTTCGCGCGTGGACGCGGCCACGTTCTCATTCACCCGAACGTGCTGTCGTCCGTGCAGACCGTGTACGCGATGACGATTCACCGGAGTCAGGGCAGCCAGTACGACACCGTGTCGGTTCTGTTGCCCGCCGAGGCGTCGACTCTGCTCACTCGCGAGTTGCTCTACACCGCGATCACCCGTGCGCGGTCGCATGTGCGGGTGATCGGCACCGAGGAGGCCATTCGAGCCGGAGTCGAACGTCAGGTCCTGCGGGCCAGCGGATTGCGGCGAAGGATTCTGTAGCAGTTCAGTGACAGGCGTGCCGGTTCGATCCGGCTGCAGCTGCGATACTGCGGGCAACCAACAGCCAGGTTCGGGCCAGACCCGTCCACACCGCGATCGAGGTGCCTGCTCCCTCGGCTGCACTGCGGTCCGAGTGTGCGGTCGCCGAGCGATGCAGGGCGATGGCCTGTACACCGAGTTCGTCGATGTCCGCCCCCACGCACACCGAGTGCACTGTCTGCGCGTCGACCTGTCGACCGGTCAATTGGCATAGGGTGTGCAGCGATCGCAGTTCGGCGGGTACGTCGGTGATGTCGGACGGGGGATCGGTCGGTGTCGAGTCGACACAGCCGTCCTGGGCAGTGCTTGACCGGACGCCGACGATTCCGCGCTGGAGGTCGATCGGCCCCGAGGCGGCTCCATCTGCGGCCACGCCCCACACACTCAGAAACGACGGGTGGGGCACGTTCCACAACTCACGGAACGCCCGAGTCACCATCTCGGCGACGAGTGCAGCGTCGGCCCTCGAATCCGTTCGGGTGAGATCGATGACCGACCCGTCTGCGACGGGCTTGCCTCGGTCCAGCCACCCGAAGTCGAGCAATTGAACGTCGAGGGTGACCGACTCCGGTGCATGTGGGTACAGCAGCGAGGGCAGCGACGCGATCGACACCAGAGCCCCGTCGCGAGTTGCGGCGATGTCGATGTACGGCCGGAGCCCACGCTCGCCCGGGCTGGCCTGCGCGGCCGTGACAGTGATGTAGTCCCGTGTCGGCAGCGACCGCAGGTGCGCGTGCAGATTCTCGGTGAACGTGCCCCATGCACGCGCGGTGGTGGAGTCGAAATGGTCGTTCTGCACTGCGTTCACGGTGCACACCCTCTACTCGGACGAGAACTTCATTGCTGTGTCCGTGACGGTAGCGAGGGGGTCCGACAAGAACGGCCCGTCAGTAGACGTCGCGCAGATAGCGCTTGGCGCGCTTGAGGTCGTTCACGTAGTCCTCCGCGGCGTCGGAGGAGCGCCCACCGTGTTCGGCGACGACCTCGTGGAGTGCCTCGTCGACTCCCTGCGCCATGCGTGACGCGTCTCCACAGACGTAGATCTGTGCGCCTTCTTCGAGCCAGCCGTACAGCTGTTTTCCAGCCTCGCGCATGCGGTGCTGTACATAGATCTTCTCGAACTGGTCACGCGAGAACGCCAGATCCAGCCTGGTCAGCAGACCGTCACGCTCGAAGTCCGTGAGTTCGTCCTCGTAGAGGAAGTCGCTCGCTCGATGTTGGTCTCCGAAGAACAGCCAGTTTCGGCCCGACGCACCGCGAGCCCGACGTTCGTGCAGAAACGCACGGAACGGTGCCACTCCGGTGCCCGGACCGATCATGACGATCGGAGTGTCGTCGGAAGGAAGTCGGAACGACTTGTTGGCCGAAAGAAACACTCCCGCTTCCTGGCTGTCGCCGACGCGATCTGCCAAGTACGTCGAGCACACCCCGCCGCGATCTCGCTCGGCCGATCGATATCTCACGGTCGACACGGTCAGGTGAACGCTTCCCTCGTGCGCTGTCGGCGACGACGAGATCGAATAGACGCGGTGCTGCAGGGGACGGAGCAAGCCCAGGAATTCAGCGGGGTCGAGAGCCCCCGACCGATCGAGGTCGAGAACATCGACGACGTCGCGTCCCCATGTCCACGCATCGAACGACGCCCGGTCGCCGTTCTGCAGCACGTGGTCCAGTTCGGCATCACCGGCCCGCTCGGCGACGGCCTCTATCAGGTCCATCGACGGTATGCCGATTTCGTATTCGGTGGTCAGTGCCTGGGCGAGGCTGATTTCTCCGGACTTGGTGTGGACGGCCGTGTCTGCGGGGACACCGAGACGGTCGATGACGGCCGAGACCAGTGCGGCGTCGTTGACGGGTTTGACGCCGAATCCGTCTCCCGCCTCGTAGGTGATTCCGCTGTCACCGAGGTCGATCGAGAAGTGTCGTACTTCTTTCGCAGAGGTGGGACCGGACAGCAATCGGTTGCTCGACACCTGTGCGCGGTACGGATTCTTCCGATTCCACGGTGACCGCTTCGATGCTGTTCGGGTGGTGCCGAGATCGCCGGTTCTAGCGTCGATGTCCTGTACCTGCCTTGCCGTAGCTGTCGTGATCGGTCGAATGTCGAGAGTTCGAGAACCCCGGGGAATCGAAATGCCCGAACTGATCGAAAC
The DNA here is from genome assembly GCF_004563845.1 of Rhodococcus sp. 1R11. Taxonomy (NCBI): domain Bacteria; kingdom Bacillati; phylum Actinomycetota; class Actinomycetes; order Mycobacteriales; family Nocardiaceae; genus Rhodococcus; species Rhodococcus sp. 1R11. The sequence goes on from NZ_SPNG01000009.1 coordinate 238,788, forward strand.
CTTAGTAGGGACCGCTCATTTGCGGTGCAGCACCTCGATACCGTCCACGGAATAGACGACGTCGTATCCGGTGGTCAGTGCCCGGTCGATCGCCTGCCGATCGCCGCGTTCGTCGGTCGGCCAACCCGCGGGCCGTTCTCGATTGACGACGATCCAGTCCGGCACCGTCGAGTCGGTCGGTCGCTGCGGAAACACCGAGACGTCGTGGTCGGCGACGAGTTGTGCCACGAGGTTGTTCGACGCTGCAACACGGTCACCGGCCGGGATCCAGGCCGAGATGTCGCGGGCAGTGGCTGCTTGTGGATCGACACGCCACTCCTCGGCGTGCACCATCCGCGACATGGGCAGGAACGGTAGTGCCACCAATGCGAACGCAGCGACGAAGGCGACTATCGCTCGTCGACCTCGTTCGGTCAGCTGGGCGTGGCGCTCGCTGCGTGCCAAGGCGTCTATCAGCGCGACGAAGACGATCACCATCAGAATGGCGTTGTAGTGGTAGATCGGTTTCCAGAAGTTGGTGTTGTCGCTGAGGAAGCGCCAGGCAACCGTCGGTACCGCGACCAACAGAAGTGGGGATCGCAGCGCGAAGAACCCCGTGACGGCAAGCAGTAGGAACGCCGTCGCGGCCCGGGAGTCTCCGGCAACCAGACCGTGCGCGGTATCGGCGATCCCTTCGCCGATGGGCGGCAATTTCGAGCCCTGGCCGTACGAGTCGTCGGAGCTCAGCGCGGGAATGATCACCTTGACGGCCACTATCATCCAGGTCAGCCCCCACACCGCGGTCATCGCGCCCAGGATGCGCGGACGGCCGTCGGTGAACAGGGCAACCAGCGCGCCGATGACGACGACCGTCAAACCCATGTCCTCTTTGACGAACACCAGCGGAAGAGCCCAGGCCAGAGCGGGCACCCAGCGTTCGCGAACGAGAGCCACGAGGGACATTGCCAGTAACGGCATCGCGAAGGCTACTTCGTGGAAGTCGAAGTTGAGCGCGGCTTGTATGCCCCACGACAGGCCGAACGCGCCGGCAATCGCTATTCCGACGACAGTGCCGAATTTCTGCACCGCCAATCGGCTGATCGGAATCACCGCGAGCGCGAACAGAACCGCCTGAGCGACGAGCAGCGTCTCGGCATGCGGGAAGACGCGATACACCGGACCCAGCAGGGCCGTGATCGGTGAGAAGTGATCACCGAGAGTGTTGTAGCCGGTGCCCAACAGATCTGAGGTCGGAGCCCGAAACTGCGAGTACGACGCCACCTGCTGCACGAAAATTCCGAGGTCGAATCCCGACGTGCGAAGTTGACGATGGCCGAGAATGGACATCGCGGAGTACAGCGATGCAAGGAGTACGAACGCGACGGTCGGGACCATCACATCGGGAGACCGGAGTCTCCTGCGCAGACGGCCGAAGGCACCTGTGCCGGTCGTAGTTGCGGCGACGCTATCGCCGTCGGTGACGACCTGGGATTTCTCGGTAGTGGTCACGAGATGGCATGTCTACCCGACCGACGTGAGATCTTCCTGAGAAACACCGGTCAGCGCTTGCGTTTCTTTCCTTGCGTGCGCCGCGGCGGCTGCGAGGTCAGGTGGTAGTACAGCGCGTCCTCGGAGTCCTCCACGACGACGTCGATGTAGTCGCCCACCTCGAGGTAATCGTTGACTGCGAGGCGATCGGTCGAGCCGATCACGGCTTTGACCGACCGTGCGGGGACAAGCCCACGGCGCCCGTCCGGACCGACGGCGAGCGCGTAGCGAGGGCCGGTGCGCGTGACGCGTGCCCGGATGAAGTCGGGGTCCTTGGGGATCGGGTCGGGTGCCACCACGCTGCCGTCCTTCGAGGCGGCGGTCAGCGAGTCGAGCTGCGCGGCGAGATCGTCGGCCATGGCGTCGACCTGATCGAGCAGGTGCGCCATGTGCGCGGCGTAATCCGTGTGCTTCTTGGTCGGTTTGAGTGCTTCACCGGGCTTGTACATGTCCTCGTGGGTCAGCTCGCCCCACGCGTCCTGCAGCCGAGTCTTGACCTGAACCTCCACCTTCACGTCGAGGTCGCCCTGATGAGTGGCCACTCGTACGACAAGGACAGCGTGATATGCCCGGTAACCGCTCGGCTTGGGAAACGAGACGTAATCGGTGGGCGGCTGCGCGAACCGCACAGAGCATTTCGGATCGGTACACGCGCGCTCGAGTGCGGTGACGAACGAGAGCTGGTCCCGTGGGGTCTTGCACAGCACCTTGATGCCGACCAGATCGGGCAGTGCGTCGGCCACGGCGTCGGCGTCGTGCGGTTCGCTGATGCGTCCCTCGGACAGATAGCGACGGAGTTTGTCGGCGGATCTGCCAGGGTCCTTGATTCGCGCGGTCTGGGCATTGAGTCTGTCTCGGTCGACATCTTCGAGTATCTCGTCGGCGATGGTCTCGAGAAAATTCTGTGCGGTGACGAGTGCGGCTTCCCACGCGCGACGACGATGCAGATACAGCTCTTCCACCAAGTCGTCGATGCTGCTGAGCGATGTCACGAGCCGAGGTTAACCCAGAGGCCCGACCAATCCCGGCGGTGGCGCGCGATCGGCCGCCGATGCGACCGAACCCGGTTTAAGCTCTTCCGCATGACCGTGGCATCTGTGCAGAACGACGACTTCGTCGCGCAGTTCGAGCCGTTCCGTCGCGAGCTGTTGGCGCACTGCTACCGCATGACCGGGTCCATCCACGACGCCGAGGACATGCTCCAGGAGACCTACATCCGCGCCTGGCGGGGGTACGCCAAATACGAGGGCCGATCGTCGTTGCGCACCTGGCTGTATCGAATTGCAACGAACACGTGCCTCACGGCCCTCGAGGGTCGAGCCAAGCGTCCGCTGCCGACCGGGCTGGGCGCGCCGAGTTCGGGCCCGACCGACGAACTCGTGCAGAACAACGAGGTGCCGTGGCTCGAACCAATTGCCGATTCGGATCTGGCCGACTCGAACGACCCTGCCACGTTGGTGGTGGGGAGGGAGTCGGTTCGCCTCGCCTTCGTGGCGTCGCTGCAGCATCTGTCGTCGAGACAACGCGCAGTGCTGTTGATGCGCGAGGTGTTGCAGTGGAAGGCCTCCGAGGTCGCCGAGGTTCTCGCCACGACGACCACTGCGGTCAACAGCCTCCTGCAGCGGGCCCGCGAGCGATTGGAGGAGATCGCTCCGGAACTGGACAACGTGGAACCCATCGAATCTGCCGAACTGCGCCAGCTCCTGACCCAGTACGTGGAGTGCTTCGAGCGTTACGACATCGACCGGCTGGTCACACTCTTCACCTCGGACGCGGTGTGGGAGATGCCCCCGTTCGTCGGCTGGTATCAGGGAGCCGAGACGATCGGATCTCTCATCCGAAACAATTGCCCTGCACAGGGAGCGGGCGACATGCGGATGGTGGCGACATCAGCTAACGGTCAACCTGCGTACGGGCTCTACATGGTGTGCGAGGACGGAATACATCGGCCGTTCCAACTACACGTTCTCGACGTCGACGCTCGAGGCGTCGGGCATGTTGCCTGCTTCTTCGATCTGTCGCTGTTCGATCGATTCGGACTGCCCGATCGCCTCTGAGCAAAATCAGCTCGTCGGAACGGCCGAGGGGTCCATCCACATCACTTCCCACACGTGATCGTCCAGATCACGGAATGCCCGGCCGTACATGAACCCATGATCCTGCGGTTCCATCCACTTCGATCCACCCGCAGCGATGGCCGCGTCCGTGAGTGAGTCGACCTCGGCGCGGCTGTCGGCCGAAATACACATCAGTACCTCGCGGGCCGACGTCGTGTCGCAGATCGAATCGGAGATGAAATCCCCGAACCTCGATGTGGCCAGGAACATCACCGTCGCCTGGTCGCTGACGATCATAGAAGCGGTGTTCTCGTCGCTGAACACGTCGTTGAACTCGAAGCCGAGACCTTCGAAGAATGCGCGGGTGGCCACGACATCGCGGACAGGCATGTTGGCGAACAATAAACGGGACATGGAAGACACCTATTCGTCGAGGACCAGCACTGAGCAACCGTCGAACGACGGTCGTGCCGGTATTGACAACGGGCCGTCGACAAAATCACCGGTGCCTGTCGACCAGAAACAACGCGACCCCGTCGAGACGTGCTCGACGGGGCCGCGGACTGCGAAATAAAGGGGGAAGGACGTTACCGGGCGATCTGCGCGAGGCGGGAAAGCATCCGCGAGAAAACTCGGCCGTCGTTGCCGAGATCGGCGTACGGGTCTGCTGTGGTGTCCGACACGGTGGCGGCGGGCGTCACGGCAGCGAGGGTGCGCGCCAAGCGGGTGCGGCGCTCGATGGCGTCGAGGATGTTGGCGTCCAGCGTTGAAACTTCGTCGAAGAGTTGGTCGACGTCTGCGATCGCATTCTCGGCATTGCTGGTGCCGGCTGCGAGCGAATCGATCTGAACAGTCACATCGTCTCCTTTTGTTCGCGTCCTGAGGTGTGAGTCGTTCGTCCGAGCCGAACCGTTACAACCCAAAATGTGTGAACGCGATGTTTCGTCTCGCAAACCAAGATGCCCACTGGACGGGCCTGGGCCAACCTCTACGGGGTGTGATGCTGCATACAGTTCGGTCGGTTCGGTCCGCTCCGGCCCTCCGAACCGAGGCGTCGGGGTGGTTGCGCTCACTCCGTTCCGGGTAGCCAGGTCGTCGAGACCCCCACGTGCAAGGAGTGAGCGATGCGATACGACTACCTGATCATCGGCGGCGGAATGGTTGCCGACAGTGCTGCTCGTGGGATTCGTGAACACGACACAACGGGTTCCATCGGGATCTTCGGATCCGACTCCGACGAGCCGTACACGCGCCCCGCTCTGTCGAAGAAGTTGTGGACCGACAGCGAGTTCGGCCGTGATCAGGTTCCGCTCGGCACCGCCTCCGATACCGGTGCCGAGGTCCACACGGGTACGCGTATCGCGTCGGTGGACCGGTCGAAGCAGGCGGTCACGACAGCGGCCGGTGAGACTCACGAGTACGGAACGCTCTTGTTCGCAACCGGCGCAGCGCCGACGCAGATCGACCTGTCGCCCAGTCCACGAGTGATCTACTTCCGTACCTTCGCCGACTACCGAATGTTGCGGGAACTGATCGAGACCGCGGAGCACATAGCGGTGGTCGGCGGTGGCTACATCGGAACGGAAATCGCAGCTGCGCTGTCTCAACAGGGCGTCAAAGTCACGCTGGTCACGTCCGACGACGTCGTGGGCAGCCACATGTTCCCCCGCTCGCTGGCCGCCGGGTTCGACAAAGGGTTCTCCGATCACGGGGTCACCGTGCGCCGAGGAACCAAGGTCACGTCCGGTGCGGAGGCGTCGGCACGTGTCCAACTGCAATTGAACGATGGGTCCGTGGTGGAAGCAGATGGGGTCGTGTTCGGCCTCGGTGTCCGGCCCAACACCGACCTGGCCGAGGCGGCAGGTCTCGAGGTGGACAACGGCATCGTCGTCGACGAGTTCCTGCGCACCGCGGACCAACACATCTACGCGGCCGGCGACGTGGCCAACTACCCGGACGCCATTCTCGGTCGCCGACGCATCGAGCACGTGGACAACGCAACCGAGATGGGCAAAGCGGCGGGCCGCAACATGGCAGGTGCCGGAACGGCCTACACCTACACTCCGTACTTCTATTCCGACGTGTACGACGACGGCTACCAGGCAATCGGGACGGTAGCAACGTCGATGAACACGGTGGAGGACTGGAAGACGATCGGAAAGGAAGGCGTCGTCTACTACCTCGACGACGATGCCGTCGTGCGCGGAGTACTGATGTGGAATGTCTGGGAGGGCCTGGACGACGCGCGCGCCCTGCTGGCGGAGAAGAAGCCGCACACGGAGGAAGCCCTGAAGGGGCTCATCTGAACTTTCTGGAACACTCGACTGCGAGCGCGCCGGACGGCGGTGTGACCGAGGAGAAATCATGTCCCAGTTCGATGCAGGCGATTCGGCACAGCAGCGCGCTCGATTCGACGACCGGGTGCATCGCCTTTGTGCCGACTGTCGGCTACCCGGCCATTCCGAGCCGTTGTCCGACGCCGCCGCCACGGCAGTCGCGGCGGGCAGGGTCGATGGAGCAATCAGAACGGTGCTCATCGCTCGGTGGCATGCGGGGCGTTCTCTCCCGTCGGTCGGGGGATTCGGAACCTTGCGGCAGTTGGTGGACGAGCGAGATCGATGGCATGCCAAGGATTCGTCGGGTAAGCCCGGCGCGGCTCTGGTCTACAAGTTGCGAGTCGCGGAGTCGAACAAGCGGATCGAGCATCTGCGAACCACGGTCGTGATGTCGAATCGGCACTACGCCAACGGTGTCCGAGCGGCCCGCAAGGAACGGCGCGAAGGCCTTCATCTGGACCTGGAACAGCGCGACGCGGTCTTCGATGCCTTGATGCGCACTCCTGCGCCCATCAGATTCGGTGTGCTCACCGAGCGAGGTCTGACGTTGGCGGACGCCGCAAAGAATCGAGTCAGCACGCTTGCACGCAGGACGCCCATCGACAAACGGGTGCAGTGGGCAGCCGGGGTCGTGGATCAGTTGATCGATCGCAAAGACGATCGATTCTCGGACCGCTACGACACGCTGCTGTTTCTAGCGGGCACCTCGTTCGATCGCATACATCGCTCGCCGGCGTGGCAGTCGACGTACTTCGAGTTTCAGCGAAGCCAAGTCGATCTGTTCGTCGAGCTCGCCGAAATCTCCGTCGATGCAACGTCTTTGCGCTCGGTAGGGGACGAATTGATCCGAATCGGTCGTACGATGGTCGACGAGGACACGGCGGAACAGGTCGAATCACGTCGCCGCGCACTGGAAGTCGTATGGACCCAGTTGACGGGACGAGTTGCTGCGCTGGTTCGTTTGGCCGATCTGGTGGAATCTTCGGAGGGGGAAGCACGTACGTCGGACGCCATGGCTCGCGCCCACAGCCTGGACGATCGAATAGACGATCTCGTCGGACGGTCGGGGAGCCGGGAGATGTCGGCAGAGAACACGCATTTCGTCGGTGATCAGGTGCACTCCCAGTGGCGCGATCAGGTGCCGACATCGACACCCGACCGCGCCGTCGAGCTAGGCGATGATCGCGAAGAGAATGCCGGCAACCGCGAAACTGACCACGGACAGAATCGTCTCGAGGACGGTCCACGTCTGTAGCGTCTGCTTGACGGTGAGGTTGAAGAACTTCGAGATGATCCAGAAGCCTCCGTCGTTGACGTGGCTCGCGATGATCGAGCCTGCTGCGATGGACATGGCGATCAATGCGACGGCGGGGGCCGAGTAATCCTGCGCTGCGACGAGTGGGCCCACGATGCCACCGGTGGTGACGATCGCGACGGTGGCCGAACCCTGTGCGACACGCAGTGCGCAACTGATGATGTACGCCAGGACGATGATCGGTAGACCCGCTGCCGCCATGGTGTCGGCCAGTGCAGTGCCGATCCCTGTGGCAGAGATGACCTTTCCGAAGAAAGCACCCGCGCCGACGACGAGCAACAGCATGCCCACCGGGCGCAGCGACTCACCTGTGAGCTTGCTCAGCTCCTGAACGGTGGACCCGCGGCGAATGCCCAGAACGTAGAACGCGATCAGTACGGCAATGAGAAGTGCAACGGCCGGAGTGCCGAAGAACGTCAGCACTTCGAGCAGATTGCCCGGGTCGAGCAGGATGCTGCCGAAGGTGGCACCGAGGATGAGGACCAGCGGCACTGCGATGATCGCGCCGATGGTGCCCACCGAGGGAGGCGTCGTGACCACCGGTCGTCCGGTGGTGACGGCACCGGCGCCACCGTTCGAGTCGCGGGGCGAGTCGTCCCCGTCGTTGATGAAGTCGTCCGGAACCTCGACGATGATGCGCTTGCCGATCCAGTTTCCCCATACCAGGCCCGCAGCGATGAATCCGGGTATGCCACAGATGAAGCCGAACAGGATCAGCCAACCGAGATTGACCTCGAGCAGTCCACCGAGTGCCACCGGCCCGGGGTGCGGCGGCAAGAATGCATGCGTCATCGACAAGCCGGCGAGCATCGGCAACGCGTACAGCACCAGCGACTTTCCGCCTTGGCGCGCGGCGACGTACACCAGCGGGGCGAGCACGAAGATGCCGATGTCGAAGAACACCGGGATACCGAAGATCAATCCGAGCAGGCCCATTGCGACGGGAGCCCCGCGCTCGCCGAATATTCCGAGCAACTTGGCAGTCAACGCCTGTGCGCCGCCGGACTTTTCGAGTATGGCCCCCAATACGGTGCCGAGGCCGATGATGACGGCGATATGGCCGAGAATCCCGCCGAAGCCGGTCTCGAGCAACGATTCGTTGCTCTTGATCGCGGTTCCGACGATCTGGTTGACCGGGAGACCGGCAGCCAGGGCCAGGCCGAGTCCGACGATGAGGAGTGCGACGAACGGTTCCAATTTGATCTTGATGATCACGACGAGCAACACGACGATCGCTATGCCGCACAACACCAGCAGGCCGGGTGTCGAGGTTCTCAGCCAGTCGACGACAGAATTCATGACAGTTCTTTCTCGTTGGCGGTTTCGATGGCGTGGACGAAAGCCCGGGCTCGTGCTGCGATGTCGTCCCACTGAGCGGCAGCAACAGAATTCGGCGGCACCACATCCGTGCCGGCAGTTACAGCCACTGCCCCGGCTGCCAGAAAGTGCGCGGCATTTGCGGCGTTGACGCCGCCGGACGGGACCAGACGTGCATCCGGGAACGGACCGAGCAAGTCCTTGAAATAGGCCGGTCCGACGGTGCGCGCCGGGAAGATCTTCACCGCGTCTGCACCGAGGTCGAGCGCGGTCATCACCTCGGACGGGGTGAGTGCCCCCATCATCAGCGGGATGCGCGCGGCGGTCACCACGGCGGCGACGTCCGCCCGCAGCCCGGGTGTCACGACGAAACTGGCACCCGAGTCCAGGGCGGCCCGGGCTTGATCGGCGGTGAGGACCGTTCCGGCCCCGACGATGGCACCCGCATCGGATGCGGCGCGGATGAGGTCGAGGACTCCCGGCGTGGTGAACGTGAGCTCCACGGCGCGAATACCGCCGCCGGCCAAGGCGTGTGCGAGTGCGGCGGGATCCGAGATGTGCGGCGCGCGCACCACGGCGAGTGCGCGGTCTTCGAGAATTGCCGTCAGTGAATTCACGACGTCTGCTTTCTGGCTGAGTCCATACGCAGGGCATGGCCTGCCAAGGAGTGGGTGGGAAGGAAATCGTCTATCGCGAACGAGCCGTTGACCATGACGTGGCTGATTCCCTCGGCCTGCTGTTTGGGCTCTTGGAACGTGGCGGTGTCTCGAACGGCGTCCGGGTCGAACACCACGAGATCGGCAGCATGGCCCACGGCGATCGTGCCGCGGTTGCGCAGTCTCAACCGTGCAGCGGGACGACCCGTGAGGTGATTGATGCACTCCTCGAGTGAGAGCAGTTGCTCGTCCCGCACGTAGTGGCCCAAATAGCGGGGGAATGTTCCCCACGCACGCGGATGTGGCTTTTCGCCCACGAGAATGGCGTCACTGCCGCCCATATGGTGCGGATGCTGCATGATCTCGCGAACGTTCTCCTCGTGCCCGACGTGCTGCAGGATGGTCGTGGCCAGAGCGTCGCGGCGTAGAAAGTCGAAGAACACGTCGACCGGCTCGAGCCCTTCGTCCGCCGCGATCTCGGCCATCGTGCGACCGACGTATCGGTCGAGTTCCGGGTTCGATACCCCGCTGAGCTGAATTGTCTCCCACTCGACGGTGACTCCGTGGCAGCCGTCCGAGCCGTCGACATCGACGTCCTGCGCTATCCGGCGACGCTCGGCCGGATCGTCGAGTCGTTCCAGCGCTCGGTCCGGTCCACCCGACATCGCCCAACTCGGCAGCAGCGCAGACAGAGTCGTGGCCCCGGGTAGGTACGGATACGTATCGAGCGTGACGTCGCAGCCGTCGGTGATCGCGGAGTCGACAAGATCGAGAAATTCGCGTGCCCGCCCACGATTGACACCGAAGTTCATCGTTGCGTGGGTCAGATGCAGAGCGCATCCGGTTTCTCTGGAGAGATCGAGCATCTCCTGGTAGGCGTCGAGTGCACCCGCGCCGTACGACCGGGTGTGGGGAGCATAGAACCCGCCGAAGTCTGCCACTACCTCACACAGTGCTCGCAATTCGCTTGTGTCGGCATACATTCCGGGTGTGTAGGTCAGTCCGCTCGACATTCCGACGGCACCGTCCTGCAGACCCTGTGCCAGCAACTCCTGCATGTGGGTGATCTCGGACGGCGTTGCGGGACGTCGCTCGGCACCGACGGCCAGGTAGCGCAGCGTTCCCTGCGGAACCAGATATGCGGCATTCGGCGTGATGCCTCGGTCGAGTCGGGCGAGATACTCCGCAACCGTTCGCCAGGAGAAGTCCAGATCGACGGGATTGCCGTTCCACCCGGCGATTTGTCGCCGGATGACGTCCAACGTCGCATCGTCGATGGGCGCGTACGCGATGCCGTCCTGTCCGATCACCTCGGTGGTGACACCCTGGCTGATCTTGGCGAAGTGCCCAGGATCGGTCAGCAATCCCAGATCGGAGTGCGCATGCATGTCGATGAAGCCGGGGGACAGGACGTGACCTGGTGCTGCATCGACAATTCTGTCTGCGCTGGAATGGCTTCCGGGCGCGGCGAGTGCTGCAATGGTGCCGTCACGGACGAGAACGTCCCGCTGCAGCCGCGCGGAACCGGTTCCGTCGATGACGTCGAATCCGCGAAATAGTATGTCCGCCATCAAGTTCTGCTTCCTAGAAAAAGGTGTGTATCAGATCGACCACGAGTGGGTCGTCGCCGTCCGAGTCGTCCACGACGGGGATCAGACGCCATTTGTCGAACGCAGTGCATGGGTGCGAGAGGCCGAGCCGCAGCACCGCCCCCACCGGAAGTGCGTCGGCGTCGTCTGCCGGTAGTCGAAGAAAAGCATGCTGGTCGTTGAGCGCCGTCACCTCCGCGCCCTGATCCAGGAGCTCATTACCTCGAACACGTTGCGGGACGGGCATTCCTTCGTCGAAAGGAAAGTCGCGCTTACCCGCGTCCAGCAATGCGAGGCCGGGCTCGGGGCGTGACACCACTCGCGCCCATCCGTGCATCGCAGACACCAACGGCATCTCGGTTCGGGCGGGAGTCAGTGGTGAGATCTGCGAATAGAAGCCGTCGTCGTGCGCCACATAGGCCCCGGATCGGAGCACGACGTCGGTGCGCACGCCGTTGCCCGAGGTCAGTGAATGCAGGCGTTCGACCACCAGATCCTGGTACGCGCTTCCGCCTGCGGTCACAATGGCGTGATCGCCGTACAGTCCTTCGGCATCGAAGGTGCGATGTAGTGCGGCGAGAGTGTCGAGGTAAGTGCGTACTGCCGCGAGACCGGCCTCGGAACGGTCGTGGCTCAGGGCACCCTCGTAGCCGCCCACACCGGCCAGTTCGAGGCGGGGTGACGCGGCGATCTCCCGTCCTACTGCAACGGCCTCCTCGGTCGTTCGCGCGCCGGTTCGTCCGTGCTCGCCGCCGAGTTCGACGACGACGGACACCGGTCGATCGCCGTGGTCGGCAATGATGCGGTTCATCTCTCGCACCGTGGCGACGCTGTCTGCCCAGCAGTAGAACTCGAACTCGGGATGCGAGTCCAGTTCGGCGGCAACCCAGTTCAGAGCAACGGGATCGACTTCGGCATTGGCGAGAACGATTCTCTCGACACCGAATGCGCGTGCCACCTGAACTTGCCAACCGGTAGCGAGGGTGATGGCCCAGCAGCCCGCATCCAGTTGCTGCTTCCACAGTTGGGGAGCCATGGTCGTTTTGCCGTGGGGTGCCAGGAGGACGCCCGCCTTCTCGGTCCACTGCGCCATCACATCGATGTTCGATGCGATGCGTGTCCTGTCGAGGGTGAGTACCGGGGTGGTGAACTCGGACAGCCGCGGTGCGGTGGCCAGAAAGCTCTCGGCGCTCTGTCCCCACGATCTCGGTGGGAGAGACTTGTGTTCGGGCCCCAGGAGACGTCGACTCAGCGCCTCGACTCCGGCAGTATCGATCACGACAGTCTCCTCCAAGTCTTGCGTTGCGCTATATGCAACGACGGTTGCGTAGCGTGTCATTCATTTGTAGTCTGCATCCAACGGTGCAATCCCGCAAGAGTTCGAGGAGATGGACATGACAGCCCCCCGGGTGGTGTGTGTAGGCGAAGGCCTCGCTGTCCTTGTCGCACACCCTGGCCCGCTGGAATCGTCGGAGACGTTCCAGCGGACAGCCGGGGGTGCGGAAGCCAACGTTGCTCGTGCCCTCGTCCAACTGGGAGTCGAGGCTGCCTGGATCTCGCGGGTGGGTGACGACGGGTTCGGCCGATATCTGGTCGCGGAACTCGACGCTGCCGGTGTGGACACGTCGGGCGTGATCGTCGATAACGGGCGGCCGACGGGCCTCTACATCAAGGAGCGCGGATCGGGGTCCAATCACCGTCACGACCTGCCTCTGGGAGACAGTGCAATGACGTACTACCGGTCTCGCTCGGCTGCTACTGCGCTCTCGCCCAACGACATTCACGGCGAGGTGCAGGCGTCGATCGACTGCGCCGATATCGTCCACTTCACCGGAATCACCGTCGCCATCTCACCTACTGCGGAACAATTGACGCGAAGCCTGATGGCCGGCCCCTCCACTGTCAGCTTCGATCTCAACTATCGGCCGGCCTTGTGGGCCGGGCGTTCGGACGACGCGGCCCGCGTCCTCGGTGAGCACGTCCGCGGTAGCGACATCGTGGCGATGGGTGCCGACGAGGCCGCCTCGGTGTTCGGGACCTCGAGTCCAGTCGAACTACGCGAGATGTTTCCCGAGCCCCGTCATCTGGTGATCAAGAACGATGCGCACACAGTGACGGCATTCGAGGGGGGCGCGCGAGTCGACGTCCCCGCATTGACACTCGACGTCGTAGAAAAGATCGGTGCAGGTGACGCTTTCGCCGGCGGCTTTCTGGCCGCGTTGCTGATGGGATACAGCGCGGCGCAGCGCGTGCGATTCGGACATCTCTGTGCCGCAGGCGCGTTGACCGGCCACGGTGATGTAGCGAAAGTCCTGCCGCACGACGAACTGGCAGCACTGGCCGGAATCGACGACGATGCGTGGGCGACACTCGACTACGCGGCCGTGGCAGCGGTGCACACCGAGGCGGCGCTGTGAGCCAGAGCTTGTCGAGGGCGCTGACGATCCTGGGTTTGCTCGGGGACGGATCGAAGTCACTCGACGAACTCGCCGCAGTCCTCGGTGTACACAAGACGACGGTGCTGCGACTGCTTCGGACCATGGAATCAGACAGGTTCGTCAGCCATGGAGCGGATCACCGGTACCAACTCGGTTCGAGGTTGTTCGAGCTCGCAAACCACGCGCTCGAACAGCGAGACGTGCGCACCGTCGCGCGACCGCATCTCGCCGCACTGAACTCCGACACGGGCCAGACGGTGCACCTGGCCACGTACGAGGCGGGGGAGGTGATCTACATCGACAAGTTCGACGCACAGCAGAGCGTGCGGATGTACTCACGCGTCGGCCGGCCGGCACCGCTGCACTGCACCGCGGTGGGAAAGATCTTGGTCGCAGGCCGCCCGCGCGCCGAACGAGAAGAGATCGCTCGACGCATCACGTACACGCCGTTCACGGAACGCACGATCACTACACCGGAGCAGTACCTGCGCGAGCTCGAGCTCGTGGACGAGCAGAATTTTGCGGAGGACCGTGAAGAACACGAGTCTTTCGTCAATTGCATCGGCTGCGCGGTGCGCAACGGGACCGGAGACGTGGTGGCCGCGGTGTCCATGTCGGTACCGGACATGCTGCTCGACCACCAGCAAGTACTGGCTGCGCTGCCCGCAGTGCGCAACGCAGCAGCCGCAATTTCCGAAGGACTGGGCTGGCGGCCGCCCGATCGACATGACCGCCCACTGACCAACGACAGTTCCATGGAAGGAAGATCATGAGCGAAAAGATCGAAATCCGCACCACCGGTGCCCCGGCCCCGGCACACACCTTCTCCCAGGGGGTGCGGAAAGGGCCGTTCGTGCAGGTTTCCGGTCAGGGCCCGGTGGATCCGGCGACGAGCGAATACCTGTTCCCAGGTGACGTCGCCGCGCAGACCACTCGAACCTTGGAGAACGTCAAGGCAATCGTGGAAGCCGGCGGCGCGACGTTCGACGACGTCGTCATGCTGCGTGTGTACCTGACCAAGCGTGAGGACTTCTCCATCATGAACGACGCCTATGGCGAGTTCGTCTCGGCGCACACGACAGGCGACGTGCTGCCGAGCCGCACGACCGTGTTCACGGGGCTTCCGCGCGAGGAGATGTTGGTCGAGATAGACGCCATCGCCGTCGTCTGACTGCACGCTCGACCTAGATGTTCACACGGAAATTACATCTGACCAGGCGATTTGCGTAAGCGTTGGTCTTCGCGTAACTTTTGTCGAGTCAGAGCGACACGGACACCGACCCGGTCTTCACAAACCGGGACAACGAGGTTGTACGGAGTACGTCCTGAACAACCCAGACAAGGCAGAGGTTATCAGCCATGTCTGGGGTTCGAGCGTGTAAGCCCCGGACGTTGCCGTTCACACGGTGACCATGGTGTGTGCGTGTTCTTTGAGAACTCAACAGTGTGTCGATGAATGTCAGTGCCGAATTTTATTTGGTGAAAGCATTCGATGTATCAGCCATCCGCTTGTGGTGGCTGTTGTCGAGTGTTGTTTGAAAATGCTAGTTGAGTTTATTTGCTAGTGATTTGACTTGATGTCTTTGACTGATTCGCAGCCTCTTCGGGGGTTGTTGTTTCGCAGGTCTTTTACGGAGAGTTTGATCCTGGCTCAG